>NZ_PNJW01000084.1 GCF_013822155.1 Flavobacterium sp. | reverse complement strand
AAACCCATTTGAAAACAGTTTTGCACTAGACTTGAAAACAAGTAGTACTACTCCGGTGACCCTTGCCATTTATGACATGACCGGAAGATTGCTTGATACGAAAGAAATCAAAGCAGAAGGATTATCTACTCAAACGATAGGTGAGCGTTACCCGGCAGGTGTTTACAATGTGATTGTAACCCAAGGGGATAATATGCAAACCGTACGTGTAGTTAAACGATAATAACTTTTTTATTTAGATTAAAAAATGCCTCTCTCTAATGAGAGGTATTTTTTAATTTATAAAAATTTCATATCCAAAGTAGTTACCTATTATTTCAAATTAAAGAAAAATAAAAGATTACTTTTAATTCAGTATTTAAAAAAATTATCATGAAAAGCTTAAAAAAAATTATAACTGTTTGTATTATTCTATTTTCAATAGTTATAGGTAAAGCTCAAGTAGGAATAGGCACAACAGCACCTGATGGGGCTTTAGACATTACTTCTTCTACAGACGGATTACTAATTCCAAGAGTTGCATTAACAATTACCACAAGTGCATTGCCACTAACATCACCAACAATCTCAGAATTAGTCTATAATTCTGCAACTGTTGCTGATGTTACCCCTGGTTATTATTATTGGAACGGTACGATATGGGTAAGACTAGCTGCAGGAGTAACAAATGATTGGAGCATATTAGGCAATGCCGGCACAACACCGGCAACAAATTTTATTGGAACAACCGATAATCAGGATTTCGCGATTAGACGAAACAACTTAAGAGCCGGTTATATTGGAGATGCCACTTTTACTCCTGTAACATTTATTTTTAATAACGGGAATACCTCTTTTGGGGCTAATTCATTAGTTAACCCAACAGTAAACATAGGATTGCAACTAGGTGTTCGAAACACTGCTTTCGGAGCCAATACTATGCCGAGTTTAACCTCGGGTAACAGAAATGTTGGTGTCGGTGAATCTGTTTTATTCTCTAATTCAACCGGGAGCGAAAATACCGCTATTGGTGTGGGAGCACTTTATTCTAACACTACCGGAAGTTCTAATGTAGCCATTGGAAGAAATGCATTGACAACTTCTAGTATTGCTAGCAATAACACAGCGGTTGGTTTTACTGCTTTAAGAAATACGACAGGTACCGATAATACTGCAATAGGTATTAACGCTGGTTCAACAATAACTACTGGTTCCAATAACATTATGATTGGAGCAAACACTGTTGCTCCGGTTGTAACAGGAAGTAGCCAATTGAATATTGGAAATACCGTTTTTGGCAATATGACAGGTGCACTCACAGCTGGTGTAAACACTACTAGAACTATTGGTGTAAATGTTTTAACACCTCTGGCAGCTTTAGATGTTACTTCAAGTAACAATGGAATACTAATACCAAGAATATCTTTAACTTTAGGGACAAACAGTGCACTTCCATTAGTTGCACCTACAACTTCTGAAATTATATACAATACCAATACTACTTTAGGAGTAAATCAAGTTACACCCGGTTTTTACTATTGGAATGGTAGTAGTTGGGTTCGTTTTTCTACAGGTGTTCAAACGGGTTGGCTAACCACAGGAAATACAGTTGGAGCTGCCGGTAGTTTTATAGGAACTCTTGATAATTTTGATGTTGCTTTCAAAAGAAATAATTTAGCTTCTGGTTTTATAGGTGCAAATAGTACCGCTTTTGGTGTTGGTACTTTAGCTGCCAATACAGGAATAAATAACACTGCCTTTGGAACAAACGCTCTTAGTGCAAATACTACCTCTGCTAACAATACTGCTTTTGGATTTAATGCCTTAGCTATCAACACACCAGGTAGTGATACAGGGGCTTTGAACACCGCTGTTGGTAGTGGTGCACTAGCAAGTCTAAATGGAGGTAATAATAATACAGCTATTGGATATAATGCTTTAACACTAGTTCCAAGTACTACCCGATTTAATACAGCTGTTGGCAGCAATGCCTTATCCGGTGTAAATTCAGCTGCCTCTATAAATAATGTTGCTGTAGGTTATAATACTATAACGGGAACAGGAACTGTTACTGAGTCTGTGGCTATTGGTTCTGGTGCTCTACGTCTTGCTCGCGATACGTCAACAAGAAATACAGCTGTTGGATATAACGCTGGAAGTTCTTTAACTACAGGAACTGACAATGTCTTGATAGGCAACTTAGCTGGTAGTTCAGAAGCAGGAGCAAGTAGTAATAAATTGTTTATTGAAAACACTAATGCCAATGCTAGTAACGCTTTGATTTATGGTGAGTTTGACACAAATATTCTTAGAGTAAACGGAACATTACAAGTTAATAATCCAGCGGGTGTAAACGGTTACGCTTTACCAAACACAAGAGGAACTTCAGGACAAATTTTGATTACTGATGGTGCAGGAGTTACAAGTTGGGCTCCAAATCCGTTAACTACTTTATCTTTGGTAAGGGTTAATTTAGGTGGTTCAAATCAGGTTTTAACTGCCCCAGCTCCCCCAGGTACTTGGGAAAAAATTAATTTTTCTACAGAAGTTTTTGATACCAGTTCAGAATTTACAGGTGGAACATTTACAGCCACTAAAGCTGGTTTTTATCAAATCAATGCAGGATTTCATACTAATGATCAAACCAATTTGCAACAATATGCTATTGGTGTTTTTGTAAACGGAGTTTTATATCAGGAAACGTCTGGAAACCACACTAATTTGGGAGAGGTATCACGCAATATTAACTGTATAGTTAATTTAGCTATAGGGAATACTGTAGAAATTTTTGTTAAAAATTTTATTGCCGGAGTAGAAATTAATGGCTTTATCGGTAAAACCTTCTTTGAAGTAAGTCAAATTAGATAAAAGAAATAAGAGCGACAAACTCAAACGTCGAGTGTCGCTCTCATCAACCTAACCAATAAATAAACAACGATTCTAACAACTAAAATTAGTTGGCAATATATTTTTGAAACGTCTTAGTATTTACTCTTGCTTTCAAATCATGAAGCAAATTATACAACCCGAAAAACGTTCGATTAATGTATAAAAAATGTTTCGAACCTCTATTTCCATTCATTTTACGCAATTGGGTATCTTTTGAAAACTCCTCACCCATTTGTGCGATGGCTCCAAAAAATTCTACATCCGAAAAATCAAAATATTCACCGTGAAACGGCTTGGTAAACAAACTCAATAATTGGTGAAACAATGCGGTGAAATAGGCAATTTCTTTCGGTGAATCATCGATTCGTAATATTTCTAATTCAAATAATTTTTCCCGGAATAACGTCGGATTATCAATAATCTCAGGTCGAGCCAATTCAAAATACGGCACATAAAATTCTTCTGGAACTTGTTTAATACAACCAAAATCAATAGCTATCAAATTGGCATCTGCATCAATCAAAAAATTCCCCGGATGCGGATCAGCATGCACTTGTTTTAAATAATGCATTTGGTACATATAAAAATCCCACAAAGCTTGTCCGAGTTGATCGCCTTTGGCTCTATCAGTGTTATGAGAAGTAAATTCCGACAAATGCTCTCCTTGCATCCAATCCATCGTCAAAATTTTCTTTGACGATAATTCTGAATAATACTTAGGGAAACGTAAATTCTCAATGTTTGCACAAGCGTTTGAAAGGAATAAACTCTGCTTCAATTCCAATTCATAATCGGTTTCTTCTAATAATTTGTGTTCTACTTCTTTGAAATATTTCTCAGAGTCTTTCCCTTGAAGGTTGAACATTTTGATAGCAAAAGGTTTTACTAAAGCCAAATCAGAACTAATACTTTCCGCCACGCCGGGATATTGGATTTTCACAGCTAAATTTTTCCCATCTTTCGTTGCTTTGTGTACCTGACCGATACTTGCAGCATTTATAGAATCCGATGTGAAGGTGTCGTATAATTGTTCCGGGAATTTCCCTAAATAATTTTTAAATGTCTTGCGAACTAACGGAGCACTCAACGGCGGCACTGAAAACTGTGCTAATGAAAATTTTTCAACATAAGCCCTTGGCATGATGTTCTTGTCCATACTTAACATTTGAGCCACTTTCAAGGCACTGCCTTTTAAATTTTTTAAACCGTCATAAATATCTTCTGCATTGTTTTCATTTAACTTATCACGATTCAAGCTCGGGTTCACCATTTTTTCACCGTAATAGGCAATATAATTTCCACCGACTTTGATTCCGGTTTTGACTAATTGACCCGCACGTTCAATTTTATTGGTGGGTATTTTATCTAATGTTTTCAATAGTTCTAATTAAATTTTTCTTTCCAAACAAACTTTCCTAAATCAATCAAACTGTCAATGGGTGTCGTATTTAACACATCGAAAGTTGCTTTCACAGCTTTTTCAATCATGATATCGGTTTTTTCAAATCCTTTAGATGTATCATCTAACCAAAATTTCATGAGGAATAAAAACTCTACCCAAGCTCCTTCTACATAAAGCGGTTTGGTAATTTTGTTGACTTTAAAATCTTCCTCCGTCGTTTGAGTATCTGCAATTTCTGCAATAAAATTTTTGAAATGTTTTCTAAACTCTTTCAGTTGATGAAGATTTTTCAATAGATTTTTATCTTCTTTCAAGGCAAAAACTACATAACTTCTGTTTAAAGTCAATACTTCAAACAATGAAAAATACAATGTCAACAACTTATTTTTATTAGAATAAGTCAAATAATTTTCATCATTTTCAATGGTAGTTTTTACATTTTCAAAAAACTTCACCCAAATGTCCTGCTTCAACGCATCAATCGAACCGTAGAACGCATAAAAATCACTTTCCGCAATTTTGTTCTCCTGGCAAAAAAGAAATACATTTTTGGGCTCTGCATTATTTTGCAAAACCTGATTCATGTATAATCCTATGAGTTGATTATCGTCTAATGCCTTTTTTTGGGGTGCTGCTTTTTTTACTGCGGTCATCTTGAATGATTTTAAAATCTACAACAAAGATACATATTTGTTTAACTTTTAAACAAATAATTTAAACAAAATATTTGTTAAAGTTTTACGTAATAAAAAAAGGTTTTCCAATTGGAAAACCTTTTTTTATTAATGAATGATTAAATTCTTAATTCTTCACTTCTTTTTCAGCTTCTTGAATCATTTTCTCATTCGCTGTGATAGTAAACTCCACACGACGGTTTTTTGATCTTCCTTCAGGAGTATCATTACTAGCTATCGGATCATTCACACCCATTCCTTTGGTTTTAATTCTGCCACCACTTAAACCTTTTGATGCTAAATAACTTCTAACTGAAGCTGCTCTTTGTTCAGATAAAGTCTGATTATATTCAACACGACCTGTGCTGTCCGTGTAACCGTAAATCACAATATCTGTATCAGCATAACTCTGAAAAACCGGAATTAATTTATCTAAATTTGCTTTTGCAGATGAAGTTAACGTTGATTTATTTAAATCAAAGTTTACTGAGTTTTCACCCAATACCAAAACGATTCCTTCACCAACACGTTCAACTTCTGCTCCTGGTAAAGCTTCTTCAATTTCACGGGCTTGTTTGTCCATTTTATTTCCAATTACACCTCCAGCGGCACCTCCAACTACTCCACCAATCACAGCTCCCATAGCCGTATTTCCACCTTTCCCTAGATTATTTCCGAGGATTCCTCCAATTAACGCACCGGTTGTAGCACCAATAGCCACACCTTTTTGCGTATTATTAGCATTTTGAACCGATTTACAACCTGTAAAAGGAAATGCAATTAGAAGTACAATTGCAACAATTGTTATTTTTATGTTTTTCATGTTCTTATTGTTTTATAAATTGATAAACTACATCTGTTAAAGTTCCTCCTACATTAATTCGATCCACCAATTGAAATGAATTTTCGGTTTGATTAGCTAATTTCAAAACATAACCACTGCGAACTTTTTTTGCTTTTTCATCAGCATTCAATACTTTCATAACAAAATTACCTTCCAAGTTGATGTACCAAGTGATTGGTGAAGTGAAACTTGTACAACCGGATTTCAAAATGGTTACATCACCTTTATTATTGTTCGATACAAAATTCCAAGTACTACCCACAAAACATTGAGAGTCGGCTATTTCAAAAGATTTTACTTTAATATAATCTGAACCGGGATAAGTAACAGAACTAACTGCCCATGTTCCTTTCATTCCTGCTTCAGTTTTGTTATCCAATTGTTTCGCCGGATTGGATTTGCAGGCAAATATTAACAAGGAGATTAATCCAAGAAAGAGTATTTTTTTCATCGTGAATAAAATTATTAGATTCAACACAAAGATAATAAATAGAATTTTCACAATTATTTAAATAGTTTGTATAATTCACACGTCAATTTGTCAGATTCTTAGTTTTGGTACTTCTTTTGCAAGTGTTGTTTCTACAAATGTTTAACAAAAAAATAGCCCATTATGACAACAGGAAAAATTAATGTTTCCGTAGAGAACATCTTTCCCTTAATCAAAAAGTTTTTATATAGTGATCACGAAATTTTTCTTCGTGAATTGATTTCTAACGCAACCGATGCAACCTTAAAACTAAAACACCTAACCAGTATTGGTGAGGCAAAAGTGGAATATGGTACTCCGAAAATTGAAGTTAGAATCGACAAGGAAAACAAAAAACTACACATCATCGACCAAGGATTGGGGATGACAGCCGAAGAAGTTGAAAAATACATCAACCAAGTCGCTTTTTCCGGTGCAGAAGAATTCTTGGAAAAATACAAAGATTCAGCCAAAGACTCAGGTATTATCGGTCATTTTGGATTAGGATTTTATTCAGCCTTTATGGTCGCTTCCAAAGTGGAAATCATTACTAAATCGTATAAAGATGAACCGGCTGCACATTGGACGTGTGATGGTAGTCCGGAATTTACTTTGGAAGCTCATGACAAAACTGACAGAGGAACAGAAATCATCCTGCACATTGCCGAAGATTCATTAGAGTTTTTAGAAGATTTTAAAATTCGTGAATTGTTGAAAAAATACAACAAATTCATGCCGGTGCCAATTAAATTCGGTACCAAAAAAGAAACACTTCCCGTTCCTGAAGGTGCTGCAGAAGACGTAAAACCGGAAGAGATTGAAGTGGATAACATTATCAACAACCCAACACCGGCTTGGACCAAAGCTCCAACGGAATTGAATGATGAAGATTATAAAGAATTTTACCGCGAATTGTACCCGATGCAATTTGAAGATCCGTTGTTCAGCATTCATTTGAACGTGGATTATCCCTTTAATTTGACCGGAATTTTATATTTCCCGAAAATGTCTGCCGACTTACAAATTCAGAAAGACAAAATTCAATTGTACCAAAACCAGGTATATGTTACGGATAATGTGGAAGGAATTGTTCCTGAGTTTTTAGTCATGCTTCGCGGGGTTATTGATTCACCAGATATTCCATTGAATGTTTCGCGTTCCTATTTACAATCGGATGGAAATGTGAAAAAAATTTCGAATTATATTACGCGAAAAGTGGCAGATAAATTGAAATCTTTATTCAATGAAAACCGTCCCGATTTCGAACAAAAATGGAACGATATTAAAATTGTTTTGGAATACGGAATGTTATCGGAAGATAAATTCTATGAAAAAGCAGGCGATTTTGTTTTGTATCCAACTGTTGATGAAAAATATTTCACCTTAACCGAATTAAAAGAAAAAATCTCTGCCAATCAAACTGATAAAAACGGAAAATTGGTTGTTTTATACGCTTCCAACAAAGAAGCTCAACACGGCTACATTGACATTGCCCGAGAAAAAGGATACGAAGTATTGTTGTTAGATAGTCCAATTGTGTCGCATTTGATTCAAAAATTAGAAGCTGACAATGAAAACCTGACATTTGTTCGTGTGGATTCAGATCACATTGACAAATTAATTCAAAAAGAAGATACGCAGATTTCAAAATTATCGGAAGAAGAATCAACCAAACTAAAAACAGTTTTAGAAGAATTGGTTCCAAAAGCAACATATACCGTGCAATTAGAACCAATGGACAGCACTGCCGCACCATTCATGATTACACAACCGGAATTTATGCGACGAATGAAAGAAATGAGTCAAACCGGCGGTGGTGGTATGTTTGGTATGGGCAATTTCCCTGAAATGTATAATTTAGTGGTAAACACCAATTCAAATTTAGCAACCACCATTCTTTCAACCGAAGACAAATCGGCTCAAGAACATTTGGTAAAACAAGCGATGGATTTAGCCAAAATCTCACAAGGATTGTTGAAAGGTGAAGAGCTAACCGCTTTTGTGAAAAGAAGTTTTGAATTGATAAAGTAAGAGGAAAGAGAATAGAAAAAAGAGAAAAGAAGAAAGACCTGTGAGTGAAAACTTGCAGGTTTTTTTTATTAGAATAAAAATTAATTCATTATTTTTATAACTAATTTAAATTTCAATAAAATGAATATTGAAACACAACGAAAGAATATTGTTCATCGAATTTTAGATGTTGAAAATACCTCATTGCTTTCTAAAATAGAAAAACTGCTTGATGATGAGGTTTTTACTTATAAAACAGATGGTACTGCTATGACCAAAAAAGACTATCAAATTCATATTTTAAAAGTTTTACAGGCTTCTGAAGAGGGTGAAATAGGATATTCTACCGCTGAAGCAAAAGCCAAAATAAAAAGAAAATGAAATCGGTTGTTTGGTCAAAGGATGCAATTCATTCTATCCAGCATATATATGATTATATTTATTCCAAAAGCCCGCAAAATGCTGAAATGGTCGTAGAAACATTGTTCACAATTGGTGAAGAATTAGCAATTTTTCCGGAATAAAATCCAATTGACCCAATATTTAAATCAGAATCAATACGTTTTTTTCCTAAGTGGAATTTTAAAATCGTTTATAAAATTGAGCCCGCAAGAATTTTTATTATCGATGTTTTTTCTACACGACAAAATTTGAATTTATAAACAAATAAGCTGAAATAACTCTATTAAAAAAGGTGAATTTTTGAATAAAAATTAATGAAACAAATCTGTAAAATTTAAACTACTTTACATCAGTACTTAATAGTTTTTTTTTTTGAATTTGCAACTT
>NZ_PNJW01000083.1 GCF_013822155.1 Flavobacterium sp. | reverse complement strand
TAGTTTTTTACTTTACTTTTAATCTAAATTATTGAAACCTAAATGAATACAAAATATTTCGACCTAATCAATCAAACATTCTACTTTCCACAAGAAGAGTTTACATTAAATAAAGACAACCTCCAATTTCATCATATCGATTTGATGAAATTAGTTGAACAATATGGCACTCCGTTAAAGTTTACTTATTTGCCTCAAATTTCTAGTAATATCAATCGTGCAAAAGGTTGGTTTAGAAAAGCCATGGAGAAAAATAAATACGAAGCCAAGTATTATTATTGCTATTGTACAAAAAGTTCTCACTTTAGTTTCATCATGAATGAAGCGTTTAAAAATAATATTCATATTGAAACCTCCTCGGCCTTTGACATTAATATTGTTGAAAATTTAATGGCGGAAGGCAAAATCAACAAAAACACCTATGTGATTTGTAATGGTTTTAAAAGAGAACAATACATCGAAAATATTGCCAAATTAATCAATGGTGGTCACAACAAAACTATTCCAATAATCGATAATTATGAAGAATTAGATTTGTTGCAAGACAAAATTGATGGAAAATTCAAAATTGGAATCAGAATTGCTGCGGAAGAAGAACCAAAATTTGAGTTTTATACTTCTCGTTTAGGAATTGGATATAAAAACATACTTCCTTTTTACAGAAAACAAATTGAAGAAAATAAAAAGGTAGAACTTAAAATGCTTCACTTTTTTATCAATACCGGCATTCGTGATACGGCTTATTATTGGAATGAGTTGCTGAAATGTTTAAAAGTATATGTAGCCTTAAAAAAAGAATGTCCAACATTAGACAGTTTAAATATTGGTGGTGGATTTCCAATTAAAAATTCATTAGCTTTTGAATACGATTACCAATACATGATTGATGAAATCATAAATCAAGTTAAAATATCCTGTGAAGAAGCAGAAGTTGACGTGCCTAATATTTTTACTGAATTCGGTTCATTTACCGTGGGGGAAAGTGGTGGAGCAATTTACCAGGTTTTATACCAAAAACAACAAAATGATCGTGAGAAATGGAACATGATTGATTCCTCTTTCATCACTACTTTACCTGATACATGGGCAATCAACAAACGTTTTGTAATGTTGGCTATCAACCGATGGAATGACACCTACGAAAGAGTTTTATTAGGCGGGTTAACATGTGATAGCGATGATTATTACAATTCCGAACAAAACATGAATGCGGTATATTTACCGAAATATAACAAAGAAAAGCCATTGTATATCGGATTTTTCAATACAGGTGCCTATCAGGAAACTATTGGCGGTTTTGGAGGATTACACCATTGTTTGATTCCGCAACCCAAACATATTTTGATTGACAGAGATGAAAATGGTATTTTGGCTACGGAAGTATTTTCAGAACAACAAAGTGCCGAACAAGTATTATCCATTTTAGGCTATGAAAAAAAATAATATTTTTTGTTTGATAAAAGTATTTGTCTTTTCATAAAAAAAGTTTTTCTTTGAGCCAACTTAAAACAGTTAATAAAATTTAAAACATAAATGAGCAAAGGACCTATTAGTCAATTTATTGAGAAAAATTATCTTCATTTCAATTCCGCTGCACTTGTTGATGCCGCTAAGGGATATGAACAACATTTGCTTGAAAATGGAAAAATGATGATTACACTTGCCGGTGCAATGAGTACCGCCGAGTTAGGAAAATCATTAGCGGAAATGATTCGCCAAGACAAAGTGCACATTATCTCTTGTACCGGGGCAAATTTAGAAGAAGATATCATGAACCTTGTTGCTCATAATTCATACAAAAGAGTGCCAAACTACCGGGACTTGAGTCCACAGGAAGAATGGGATTTGTTAGAGAATCATTATAACAGAGTTACCGATACCTGTATTCCGGAAGAAGAAGCTTTCAGAAGATTACAATCGCATCTATTTGATATTTGGAATAATGCCGACTCAAAAGGCGAACGTTATTTTCCGCATGAATTTATGTATCAAATGATTAATTCGGGTGTTTTAAAACAATACTACGAAATCGACCCCAAAGATTCTTGGATGGTAGCAGCAGCTGAAAAAAACCTTCCAATTGTTGTTCCCGGTTGGGAAGACAGTACAATGGGTAATATTTTCGCTTCCTATTGCATAAAAGGAGAATTCAAACCCACTACAATGAAAAGTGGCATTGAATACATGATGTGGTTAGCTGATTGGTATCCAAAAAATTCCGGAGGTAAAGGAGTTGGTTTCTTTCAAATTGGAGGTGGGATTGCAGGAGATTTTCCAATCTGTGTAGTTCCTATGTTGTATCAGGATATGGAAATGCATGACATTCCGTTTTGGAGTTATTTTTGCCAAATTTCTGATTCAACCACAAGTTATGGTTCCTATTCAGGTGCAGTTCCAAACGAAAAAATAACTTGGGGCAAATTAGACATTCATACGCCCAAATTTATTATCGAATCTGATGCTACTATAGTAGCTCCATTAATATTTGCTTACTTACTTGATTTATAATTGATTTTTTTATGAGAAGAATTATTGTTGATTATGCCAAACTGACAAACGATATCTTATCCATGCTTGTGGAAAAATTTCCTGATGGCTATGAAGATTCTGATATTATTCGATTTAGAAATGCCCAAAACGAATTAATTGAAGCTGTTGAAGTTCGCACGGAAGACACTATTTACTTGGTAAAAGTGAGTAAAAAACTAGCTACACGTATTGAAAACTTTGAAGAAGATGAAGATTTAGATGTAGAAGTTGAAACTATTGCACCGGTAAAAGGTCTTGATTTAGATGATGATATAGATGAAGTGGATGTTGATGAAGAAGATGACGATGCCCCATCTGACGATGACACGGAAGTAGATTTATTAAAAGATTCCGGTGGCTCTGACGATGATGAGGATGACGATGATGAGGATGAACCCTCTGATGAGGATGACGACGACGAAGAAGATTACTAAAATACAAGGAGCTCAATTGAGCTCCTTTTTTATTTCAAATATCTTTCTTTTATTATCTTCTCATGATGCTTTTGATGTCCCAAAGTGATAAAACCAATAGCACGAACCGAAACCGGTTTTTCTGAAGCAGTACCCATTCGCAATAATTGTTCCTCCGTAAATGTTTTGAATAAACTAATGGTTGCCTTGCGAACAGTTGTAAATTCATCCATTAAATCATTCATTGCTCTGTTATTTGCAAAGGCAGTTTCTACATACTCATTTTCTTCAAAACCGGGTAATGGGGTTTTATCTTTTCGGGCAATTCGCAACGCACGATAAACAAATATTCGCTCGGCATCAATTAAATGTTGCACGATGTCTTTGATGGTCCATTTGCCTTCAGCATACCTAAATTCCTGTTTTTCAATTGGAATAGTTTTTAAAAAATTGATAAAAAAAGACAATGATTGTTCTAATTCATTCATTAAAACAACTTCCCCTAAAGCCTCAATGTAAGGTTTATAAAAAGTAGCGTATTCTGTTGATTGTAAAGATGATGTATTCATATATTATATATTTTTTACCTATTATAATTTAAACTTTATGCCGAATTTCTACTCGCATTAATATTCCCAAACAACGAACGGGTAACAATTTTTTCATAAACTGCAATTTGTTTTTCATTCGGATTTTTTTGACTTTTCAATTGGTTAATTTTCAATAAAGCATATTGTTGAATCGTCAATAATGGCAAGACAATTTGCTCTCTGATTGCAATAGATGCTTTTCCATCTGGATAATTCTCCATTAATTCTTTAAAACCCGAAAGCTTAAGCAAAAGACGTTTGCTTTCCAAATACTCATCATAAATGATTTGCCAAAATTCACCAAATTCTGCATCTTTCCGCATATAAGCTGTTAAGGGAAAAAATGATTTGGTTAGTGCCATCATACTATTTTCTAACAAGGTTTTAAAGAAAAGTGAGTTTTGATACAAATGTTCCACTTGTTCCCATTGATTGGTTTCTTCAAAATGCTTCAAAGCAGTTCCCACACCAAAAAAGCCCGGTACATTTTGCTTCAACTGACTCCAAGAACCAACAAAAGGTATAGCTCGCAAATCGTTAAAGTCTAATTGCTCAGTTTTATTTCTTTTGGAGGGCCGACTACCAATATTCGTTTTAGCATAATAATTTAACGTACTCATTCGCTCCAAATACGGTATAAACTTCGGATGTTGTTTAAAAAGTTTATACTTTTCGTAACTCAATTGTGATAATTCATTCAAAACCTTATTTTCCGAATCGGATAAAACTATTTCTCCTTTACTGAACAGTTGATTTGTCGCTCCTGCACTTAATAAATTTTCTAAATTGTAACGACAGGAATCCAACGTACCAAAATTGGAACTGATTGTTTGTCCTTGTACTGTTACTTGAATTTGTTGGTTTTCAATATTTGACCCTAATGAAGCATAAAACTTGTGCGTTTTTCCTCCTCCTCGTGCCGGTGGCCCACCTCTACCATCAAAAAACAGAACTTTAACTCCATATTTTCTTGAAACTGTCGTAAGCATTTCTTTCGCTTTATAAATACTCCAATTAGCCATTAAATACCCTCCATCTTTAGTTCCGTCAGAGAAACCTAACATCACTGTCTGAATGTTTTCTCTACTTTCAAGATGCTTTTTATAGGTAGGATTGGTGTATAATTTTTCCATGATTTCATCGGCCGATTGTAAATCGTCTACCGATTCAAATAGTGGCACTACATCAACAGCAGGATTTACCCAACCGCACAGATGAAACATTGCAAGTGTTTCCATCACATTCAAAGCACTTTCATTATTACTGATGATGTAACGATTACAACCTAACTCGCCATTGTGTTCCTGAATGGTTTTCATGGCATGAATCGAACTTATTGTTGATTGAGTAATTTCATTTTCAAAATCAGCCTCGGTTAATGCACCTTTCACATTTGATAACACTTTAATCTTTTCAATTTCATTTAGTTGATGATAATTATCCGGGAATAGCTTTTGTTCTTTAGAAACAATATCTTGAAAAACCTGTTTGTGAATTTTACTGTTCTGACGAATATCTAATGTTGCAAAATGAAATCCGAATAAGTTTAATTTATTCAGCAACAAATCAATTTCGTCCATATAGAGTGATTGATGTTCTTCTTTAATTATCTTTTTAATTTTTAATAAACTCGATTGCAACTCATCAAATGTCAAATAAATTTCACCTCTTGAATAAAAAACAGAACGGTATAATTTGCCCTCAATTTCAGCGATAATTGTATCAACCTCTTTGAATGTCAGTTTTCGTTTTAATTTTCTAATATCATTGTAATAACATTTCAAAATAGAAGTTCGTAATCGTTCAGCAACTTTGAGTGTAATTTCCGTTGTAACAAAAGGATTTCCATCACGATCACCTCCAGGCCAAAAACCTAAATTTAATATTGAATTATGAATTTCCTGACCATCAAATATATTCTTTTGAAGATATTGAATCATTCCGCCGGCAGCCTCATAAAATACATTTTCCAAATACCAAATTAAACTGATTGCCTCATCAAAAGGGGTTGGTTTTTCTTTTTTGATAAAAGGTGTTTTTCCCAATTGAGCCAATAATTTTTTAATTTGAATCAAATCATTTACCCGAACTGCTTCAGTCAAATCTGTGATGATTCCTAAGACTGAACCAGGATAAAATTGTGTTGGATGTGCCGTAAGAACAGTGCGGACTTTAAAATTTTCTAAAAACTCTTTGAGTTCTATCCCTTTTGAACGTTGGTCTGCCTTTTCTTTCATGTCTCTTAGCGAACCTCTTCCTTCCATGTTATTCACAATTGGAAAGGCTGCATCTTCAATCGCATCAAATAATACTATTTGGCGTTCAACATATTGAATAAAGCGAAACATCAATTCAATCTTTCTATCTTCTGAAGGATGGTCTAAGTATTTTGAAGCAAACAAATTGAAAATTTCTTCCGGACTTTGTTGATTCTTGAACCCATTTTCACATACTTCTGAAAACAAGGGAAGCAAAACACCTGTATTGTCTATCGCATCAAAAGGTAAGGTTATAAAAACACTATTGTAAATTTGATATTTAGAAAGTACATTTTGATGAAATCGTTCAATCTTGGGTAAGGTATACATAAACGCTATTTTGATTACTAATTTAGTGAATTTTAAATTGAAAAATAAAACACAAAGCTTGTATTTATTTCATAAAAAAACCCTCTCGTTCAAAGGAGAGGGTTTGTACTTTAAGATTTCAAAATTACATGTTTTGAAATATAGTATGCATCAAACGTTTTTTATCGTTAATGCTTTCTTCTAAGGAAATCATCGTTTCTGTTCTGTAAACGCCTTCAATATCGTCTACCATAAAAATAACATCTTTGGCATGTTTAGTATCTTTCGCACGAATTTTACAGAAAATATTAAACTTTCCGGTCGTAACATGAGCAACCGTTACAAATGGAATGTCGTTGATTCGCTCCAAAACAAATTTTGTTTGAGATGTATTATTCAAAAACACACCTACATAAGCGATGAATGAATATCCTAATTTCTCATAATCCAAGGTTAATGAAGATCCCATAACAATACCTGCATCTTCCATTTTCTTAACGCGAACATGAACAGTTCCCGCAGAAATCAATAATTTTTTTGCAATATCAGTAAATGGAACTCTTGTGTTATCAATTAACATATCAAGAATTTGGTGATCTATTTCATCTAAACGAAACTTACTCATGGCATTTTATCTATTAGTAATTAATTATTAAATTAAGACGCAAATGAAATACAATTTATTCAATTAATAAACTAATTTATTATTTAATTAGTAAACCATTAACAAACACCTTGCTTTTTCCTATTGTAAAATTTGCTTTTTCTTCAATATTTGGAAAATCATCTGTTCCGTCATGAAATAAATCTTCTTGTGCATCATATTCCAGATGTCCATAAAAATCATTTAAATCTCCAACAGATGAAATATAGGCATTGAAAAACAATTGATTTTCAATAATTTCTTCTTTATATTGAGCTGCAAAATTCGTTATAATAATTGAATTATCATAATTTATTTTGACATTTCGATAAACAATATCGTAAAAACAGACATTATTTTGCGGAATTTTCAAATAATCATCGATTTTGTTGTTAACTATATCGTTTTCGTAAAGCAAAGAAAAACTGCGTAATAAACTAATAAAAATAAATTTTCTGGTTTTTTCTCTTTCATAATCATTTTGAAAATGTCCCGCTTCAAACAACACCGTTGGAACTCCTAATTGTTGAAAAGTGTCTCCCACACAATTTCGATTAAAAGCGTCATCAAATCGACCAACCTGATTTGGAATATGCTTTTGCAATTCCATATTAATTCCCGCAATAAGATTAATTGCTTTTTGTCGGGTTGAATTAATTGCACACTCTTCATTATAAGAAGGAGCCAAAAACGATACAGTTGCCGGATTATTTGTTTTGCCGGCAGCAAAAATTGTACGCTGATCATGAAGATTAAAACAAAAATCGGGCTTAAAACTTGAAAATTGAGAGAAAAGCAACTGGCTTTCAGGTTGTGAAAGATTAATAAAATCACGATTCAAATCAATTTTATTTGCGTTTTCTCGAGTATACAACTCAGCACCGTCTGGATTGAGCATTGGAATAAAAAGAAATGTAAATTTATCTTTCCATTTCTTCACTTCTTCAACATCCGAATCTAAATAATTAAACAAATCGAAAAGTGCTTTTGTTGTGGTACTTTCATTACCATGCATTTGAGACCAAAGCAAAATTTTATAATCTCCGATTCCGGTTTGATAACCATATATCGATTTTTCAAGAACCGATTTTCCCAAAACATCAATCTTGTTTTTGAACAAATGTTTACCAAAAAGAGGTTCAATATTTTTTAAGGTAATGTAACGACCAAACAAATCCTGCTCTTTGTGTTTTTCGAAAACCGAATGATAATCCATGATACTGTTTTTTACTATTACAAAAGTAAACATCTTTAGAATAACAATTGTAAACGATAAAAAAACACTGTAAATTTAACTTTGTAAACAACTTATTACATCTAATAATACTCCTAAATTGACAAATGTCATTCGAAAATATAATTATTATTTAAAAATATGATTTCCAATATTTTATTATACTTTTATTAAAGTTTAAATTCTTTATAAATTAATTATTATTGCCAAAATTACAATTGTAACAATTCCTTTTTAAAACTAAATGATTACATTTGTAACAATCTATTTTACCAACAACATTCACTATGTTAAACACGCAGGAAATTGTAAAAAAGCTCGAATTGATTTTTGATTATTACCAATTAAATGCTTCTTCTTTTGCAGACAAAATTGGCGTACAGCGATCTAGTTTATCTCACCTACTCTCCGGCAGAAACAAGCCGAGTTTAGAATTTGTTATCAAAATAACAGAATGCTTTCCTGAAGTGGATTTGTATTGGTTTTTAATGAATCAAGGTGATTTTCCTAAATCGGAAAAGAAAGTCGTTGCTGTACCGGAATTAGTAAATACTCAAAAAAATGCAGAATTAAAAGAAGTTAATTCATTCGTAATTAATCAAGAAAAACATAAAAACAACTCAAAATCAACTAATTCCATTGAAAAAGTAATGATTTTTTATACCAATGGAACTGTTAAAAGCTATAATTATTCAGAAGAATAACTATTTACACTCCATAACTTTGACTTGGAAACTTACCAACAACCCCTTTAAACTGCTTTTCTAATTCAGGTATATCGGAAAGAATATTTCCTGTTGGAAAGAAGGGTTTCCCTATTTTTACTTCCTTTTTACCATAGTCAAAGGCAATGGGCACAATTGGAACTTTTGCTTGAAGTGAGATATAATAAAACCCTGTTTTCCATTCTGTTACTTTTTTACGAGTCCCTTCAGGAGCAATGGCTAGTCGAAAAGTTTCTCGTTCACTGAATACTTTTGCAATGGCTTCCACTCTATTCAATCCTCCGGTTCTGTCTAGTGGTGCTCCTCCCATCCATCGAAAATAAAATCCAAAAGGAAATCGAAACAATTCTTTTTTTCCAACAAAATTCATTTCTAAACCAACTATGCCTCGTGTAAAAATGCCAAGATAAAAATCATGCCAACTTGTATGTGGCACAACAATCATGACACACTTTTTGAGTGATGGTTCCAAAGTTCCGGATATTTTCCAACCCATCAATTTGAAAAAAATTAATTTATAAAGTGCTTTCTTCATTGTAAAATATTTTAGTAAAAATACGATATTTCTCTTATTTTTACTGAAATTTATTCCATGCTAAAAAAAATCATAAGCTACTTATACCCTATCAATCTTTATAAAACCACTTCTGAAATCAGCAAAACTTTAGAAGTGACCTTAGTGAATGGAGAAATTGTGTTAGATAGCAAAAACACAAATTACTCCTATGGAAGTTTACAAAGAATTTTAAGAAAAGGGCTTAGATTTATTGGTTTTGATACTATCAAATCCATGAATCACATTTTAGTTCTTGGAGTAGCAGGCGGAAGTGTAATAAAAACGTTAAATGATGAAATTGGCTTCAAAGGAAAAATAACCGGAATTGAGTTAGATGAAAAGGTAATAGAAATTGCCAATGAACATTTTGAACTAAACAAAATCAAAAACCTCAACCTCATTCACCATGAAGCGTTTGAATTTGTATTAAAAACAAAATTAAATTTTGATTTAATTATAATCGATATTTTCCAAGATACTATAATGCCGAGTTTCTTGTTTGAAGCTTTTTTTCAAAATAGGTTGAGAGAAATTTTAAATCCGGGTGGTTTTATACTTTTTAATACCATGATTTTGAAAAACATTGATGAAGTAAGAAATGATAATTACATTCGTTTTTTTGAATCTTTACAATACAAAGTAA
>NZ_PNJW01000082.1 GCF_013822155.1 Flavobacterium sp. | reverse complement strand
ACCGAAGCTAATAAGATAGGAATAAAATCTTTAATTTTCATGACTTTCAAAATATAAAAAATATTGATAAATCGATGAAAAATAAAAACTACTAAACCAATGAAAATATAATACAAATCGTTTGGAATAAACAAAACATTTGTTAGCAAGGAAGTTCCAATAGTTAGAAAAAATAAAGCATCTTTCTTTTCAGAACTAAACCAATAAAGAAGCATCAGTATTATTGAGATTGATGGCTTGAATACATAAATCAAGGGCATTAATCTGAAATATTCGGCAACAATTTCAGTTAAAGCCACCACAAACAGTATAAACATCAATAACTTTACTTTATTCATATTGACTATTTATTGTTGATTTCCGAATAAAGTTATGAAATTTTTAACCAGTTGATAATTTTTAGGTGAATTATTATAAAATAAAAAAACCGAGCTATTGCTAACTCGGTTTTGAAATATTTTTTTGATAGATTATTTCACTTCTTCAAAATCTACATCTTGCGTTTGATCTCCACCAGCATTTGTTGGTTCAGCTTGTTGAGCGGATTGACCATCTTGTGCTTTATACATTTCTTCAGAAGCATTTTTCCAAGCTTCATTGATTTTGTCTAAAGCAGGTTGAATTGTTGCAATGTCTTTTGATTCATAAGCCACTTTCAACTCGTTTAATGCTGCTTCAATTGGTTGTTTATTAGCATCTGATAATTTTTCACCAAACTCTTTTAGTTGTTTTTCTGTTTGGAAAATCATTCCGTCCGCTTCATTCAATTTATCTACTTTTTCTTTAGCGATTTTATCAGCCTCTGCATTGATTTCTGCTTCTTTTTTCATTCTGTCGATTTCTTCCGGAGTTAATCCCGAAGAAGCTTCGATACGAATATCGTGTGATTTTCCAGTTCCTTTATCAGTTGCCGAAACTTTGATAATACCATTGGCATCAATATCAAAAGTAACTTCAATTTGAGGCACACCTCTTGGAGCAGGCGGAATTCCGTCTAAATGGAAACGACCGATTGTTTTGTTGTCATTTGCCATTGGTCTTTCTCCTTGCAACACATGGATTTCAACCGATGGTTGGTTATCAGCTGCTGTAGAGAAAACTTGTGATTTTTTGGTTGGAATGGTTGTGTTTGACTCAATTAATTTGGTCATTACACTACCCATTGTTTCAATTCCTAAGGATAAAGGTGTAACGTCTAACAACAATACATCTTTAACATCACCACTTAAAACACCACCTTGAATAGCAGCACCAATTGCCACAACCTCATCAGGATTTACACCTTTGGATGGTTTTTTACCAAAATATTTTTCAACTTGTTCTTGAATGATTGGAATTCTAGTAGAACCTCCAACTAATATCACTTCGTCAATATCAGAAGTTGATAAACCTGCATCTTTTAGTGCTTTTACAACGGGTTCCATTGAACGTTTTACTAAACTTTCAGCCAATTGCTCAAATTTAGCTCTTGTCAATGATTTCACTAAGTGTTTTGGTCCACTAGCTGTAGCAGTAACATATGGCAAGTTGATTTCTGTTTGCGTTGAAGAAGATAATTCAATTTTTGCTTTTTCAGCAGCTTCTTTCAAACGTTGCAAGGCCATTGGGTCTTTGCGTAAATCTACACCTTCTTCGCTGTTGAATTCGTTTGCCAACCAATCGATGATTACTTGGTCAAAATCGTCTCCACCTAAATGTGTATCCCCGTTTGTTGATAATACTTCAAAAACACCATCTCCTAATTCAAGTACAGAAATATCAAATGTACCTCCACCTAAATCGTAAACAGCAATTTTTTGATCTTTTCCTGCTTTATCTAAACCATACGCTAACGCTGCAGCAGTAGGTTCGTTGATAATACGCATTACTTTTAAACCTGCAATTTCGCCCGCTTCTTTCGTCGCTTGACGTTGAGCATCATTAAAATAAGCAGGAACAGTAATAACCGCTTCGGTTACCGTTTGTCCTAAATAATCTTCGGCTGTTTTTTTCATTTTTTGAAGAGTCATAGCCGATAACTCTTGGGGCGTATATAAACGTCCGTCAATATCAACACGTGGCGTGTCATTGTCTCCTTTTACTACTTTGTAAGCAACATTTCCAGCTTCTTTTGCACTTTCAGAATATTTATTACCCATGAAACGTTTAATAGACGCAATGGTTTTGGTTGGATTAGTTACCGCTTGTCTTTTTGCAGGATCCCCTACTTTGATTTCGCCACCTTCCACAAATGCAATTACTGATGGAGTTGTTCTTTTCCCTTCAGCATTTGCAATTACTACCGGTTCTCCACCTTCCATTACGGATACACAAGAGTTGGTAGTTCCTAAATCGATTCCAATTATTTTACTCATAACTTTAAATTTGTAAGTCTTTGTTTTTAATTCGTTTTTTAAAACTTGATTTGCTAAATGACAAGGATTGTGCCAAGCATAAAAACAAAAAAATAATGTCATATTTTGACTGACGCATCAGAAAAAATATGACATTATGGCATTGTATTAATAACTTTTGCCTAATCTACTAAAAACAACGCATTGCTAAATAGCAAGTTCCCATTCTCCCAAAACCCTCTAAATAAGGGATTATCAATCATATAAATCACTTTCCCGTTTCCAACATTATCAACAGCATAAGAAACTGTCTCTTCTAATTGAATTTTGAGTTTATTACCAATAAAACCAAAACTATGGTATTTTTTTGGAACATAAATCACGTTTTGAGCTCCTTTTAACAATTTAAAATTTGACTCTGTAGTCTTTAAACTGAAATAATTATTTCCTAATCCAAAAGTTAAGGGGTGCGTTGAATCCATTACATTTTCAACAATGGCTCCCGGAACATATCCTGAAAGGGAACGTCTTTCACTTCCTTCATAATCAAGAAAACGATCTGATAATTCTGCCTCTTCTTGCAACTTTTTGGCTTCTGTTTTTTCGTCTTCTGTTGCAAATTTGGTTAAATGATACCCTTCACGATCTTCAAATTGAGTAATTGCTCCTCCAATTGCAATAACTTTCCCTCCTTTAGAAACAAAATCATCAATTTTTTTCTTTTGTTCATCAGAAAAGCCATAATATCCTTCAGCTAAAATTAAAGTAGTATATTCTAATAGATTAACTCGATTGAAATATTGAACTTCTACAGTACTTATTGGATATTCTATAATTTGATCCATAAAGAACCAAACTTGTCCGAAATCTATATTACTCACGCCACTTCCACTTAAAACTAATACTTTTGGGGCTTTTAGCAATGGATAATTTTCTCCTCCTAAATCTCCTCCATTTTTAGCAAAGCCACTTTCTAAAGCAACATAATCATATTTTTCAGCTATCAAATTAACGACAGTTTGTTCAAAATTAATCACTTTTTGATTATCACCTTTGTTGACAATCAATCCGCCTTTTTCTATTTTTAAATCACCAAAGTAAACCTCTTTTCTGGCAGAACGAACTTTGATATTATTTTGATGCAAAAGACTCAATACTCTTGCTGAATTTCTATTATTCCAAGGAATATAATAAGCATAAGCCATCTCAATTTTACTTGGTGCGGAAACTTCAATTTTTGATTTAGTTTTGATTGCTAAACTTCCTTTTACCGCATAACTCTCTACACCATAAGCAAATGGTAAAGACCACGCTGTAATATCATAAGATAAACTATCCGTTAATTTTTGATTCGGTTCAAATAATACCTGTGTCAAAACGGCTCTGGGTTGATCAACCTTAATTATTAAATCGTTCGGTTCAATTGTGAAACCTTTATCTTTATTAGATTGGTAATGATAACCTGAAAGTTTTTTAGTTTCATCTGCAAATGAACTTTCAATTCGATTTCTGTTTAATAAATTAGTAAGTTCTAAATTCTTTGCACTATTTTTAATAATATAGGTTTGGTATTTTCCTTTGGGTTTTGTTCTGTTCTCTTTAAAATAAGCTCTGAATTCTTTCGTCAAACTTTCTTTTTGTACAAAAGATAATTCCACAACAGATAAAAGTGCTTTCGTGTGATGATTAATGCGATCTTGAATCGTTAAAAGTTCTCCATTTTTCATTACCACTGCTCTCCCGGCACCTATTCCTCCCTGCTCATAAGTCATTCCTACCGCACCATTATAACAAGGATAGGTGTCGCCATAACTTGGATAAAATAAATCAAATCGTTCTCCTGAATAATACATCCAACCCTCTTTGTCAAATTTTTTAGAAGTTAACTCTCCTATTTTTTTATGAAAATCACGTTGAAAAGGAGCAATTTGTTCATGATATGGTTCGGCCGCCGGTGGAAAAAAATAAGGCTCATTATAGCCCATTTCATGAACGTCAGCGTGAACCATTGGCATCCACTGATGATATAAATCCATTCTCAATTGAGTTTCAATCTGAGTTTGCCAAGCCCAATCACGATTCAAATCATAGACATAATGATTTTGTCGGCCACCCGGCCATGGCTCCATGTGTTCTCTATCTGTTGTTCCTGGATGTGTTTTTTTTCCGGAAATATCTCGAAGCCAATTGGCATATCGCGAAAAACCATCCGGATTCAAACACGGGTCGAGAATCACTACTATATCCTGCAACCAATTCTTAGTGTCTTTATTTGTTGGTTTCACCAATTCATAGGCAACATTCATAGCACTTTCAATGGCTCCAATTTCGTTTCCATGGACGTTAAAACTCAACCAAACAATAGTTTTATCTTTAACAGCTGTTGATTTTGTTGGATATAAACCAATCGCATTCAAATGATTTTTCCGAATTTCTTCTAAATTTTTTAAATTTTCAGGTGTTGAAATATAATACGCGTTCAAGTTTCGTTCCTGATTGGTTTCTCCATATTTTTGATATTGAATCCAATCAGAATTTTGGACTAGTTGCTGAAAATAGGCTTCTACCTGATGATAATAGGTAACTTGCTTTCCATAATTCGGTAAAAATTCAGAAGGAGATTTAGGTTGAGAAAAACAAAAACAACCTATAAAAAGGAATAGAAAACTGTAAATCCGATTCATCGTTAAAATTTAGAATTCAAATATATGGATTTTGGAATAACCTAACATTGGATTAACATTTCATTTACTAATATACTCTCTTTTTGTTAAACTAAATCGTTAGTGAGATTTAATAGTGAAATACCTTTAAACAAAATACTATATTTGCCTAACTAAAACGATATAGTTATGGAAGAATGTATTTCTGTTTTTGATATGCTTAAAATCGGAGTAGGTCCTTCAAGTTCTCATACACTTGGACCTTGGCGAGCAGCAGAACGATTTCTGGCAGAAATTAGAACAGAGCATCTTTTAACCAATGCTATTAGGGTTAAAGTTGACTTATATGGTTCCCTTTCGTTAACCGGAAAAGGTCACGCTACTGATTATGCCGTGATGCTTGGTTTAAGTGGCCAAGATCCGGAAACAATTCCGGTTGCAGCTATTGATGGAATAATTCAAGCTATCAAAACCGATAAAAAAATTAAATTAGGCAATGAAAATTGGATTGATTTTGATGTTGAAAATGATATTATTTTCAATAAAAACTTCCTTCCATTTCACGCCAATGGATTAACTTTTACCATAATTACATCTGAAAAAGTTTACAGTGATACTTTTTATTCCATTGGTGGTGGCTTTGTAGTGACTGAACGAAGAAGTAACGCTAAACATAATCAGGAAATAAAATGTTCGTTTCCCTACCCAATTCAAAAAGCAGATGAATTATTAGCGTATTGCAATTCATTAAATAAATCTATTTCTGAAATTGTTTTGGAAAACGAAAAATCCATGCGAACAGAAGCAGAAATTCATCACGAATTAATGCGTATTTGGCATACGATGCTGGAATGTATTTACATAGGTTGTCACTCCGAAGGAATTCTTCCCGGAGGTTTAAATGTTAGACGTAGAGCGTTTGACATGCATGAAGGTTTAAAAGGAACCCTTCCCTACTCCAATCCACAAGAATGGTTGGAAACCATCCGGAAAACAGAAGTTAAGTTCCGACAAATATTAAAATGGGTGAGTTGTTTTGCATTGGCAGTAAATGAAGTGAATGCTGCTTTAGGTCGAGTTGTCACTGCTCCAACCAACGGAAGTGCCGGAGTAATTCCGGCTGTTTTGATGTATTATTTAGTGATTGAAAACCACGATGCCGGAGAAAAAGAAATCAAACAATTTTTACTAGTTGCCGGAGAAATTGGCAGTATCTTTAAAAAAGGAGCTACGATTTCTGCCGCAATGGGTGGATGCCAAGCTGAAATTGGTGTTTCAAGTGCTATGGCTGCCGCGGCATTGTGTGAATTAATGGGCGGAACGCCGGCACAAGTAACAATGGCTGCTGAAATTGCAATGGAGCATCATTTGGGAATGACTTGTGACCCGATTGGCGGATTGGTTCAAATTCCGTGTATCGAACGCAATACAATGGGTGCAATCAAAGCCATTAATGCGGCTGAATTAGCATTGGAAACCGATGCTTTAAATGCCAAAGTTCCATTAGACAAAGTAATCAATACCATGTGGGAAACAGCGAAAGACATGAACTCTAAGTACAAAGAAACTAGTGAAGGTGGTTTGGCTGTTGGGGTGAATTTGGCGGATTGTTAATAAATCAGAATTAATAAAAATACCTTCCTACTATTTTTTACTTTTGCATTAGTAAAATTATTGTATTGAAAAACATCCTCATCATAGACGACGAAGAAAAACTTCGTGGCCTTTTAGCTCGAATTGTAAAATCGGAAGGATTTGAGGTGCTTGAAGCAGCCGATTTGAAGTCTGGTTTTAAGAAATTAGAACAAAATGATATTGATGTTGTTCTATGTGATGTAAAATTACCGGATGGAAATGGTGTTGATTTTCTTGAAAAAGTTAAAACTAATTTTCCGTTAGTAGAAGTCATTTTATTGACTGCTTTTGGCAAAATTGCAGATGGAGTTCAAGCCATGAAAAATGGTGCTTTTGATTATATTGTAAAAGGTGACGATAACGATAAAATTATTCCGCTTTTATACAAAGCTTTTGATAAATCTCAATTGCAAAAGAAAGTCAAACAGCTTGAAAAACGCATTTCTGAAAAATACTCTTTTGATACCATCATTGGAAAATCGAAGGCACTAGAACAAGTGATTGATTTAGCTAAAAAAGTAGCAAAAACCGATTCCACAGTTTTATTAACCGGTGAAACCGGAACCGGAAAAGAAATTTTTGCTCAAGCCATTCATGAAAATAGTAACCGAGTCGGTAAATCATTCGTCGCATTAAATTGTAGTACATTCAGTAAAGAAATTTTAGAAAGCGAACTATTTGGGCACAAACAAGGTGCTTTTACAGGTGCTTTAAAAGATAAAAAAGGTTTCATCGAAGAAGCAAATGGCGGTACTTTATTTCTGGATGAAATTGGCGAAATGCCAATTGATTTGCAAGCAAAATTACTTCGGGTTTTAGAAACCAATGAATACATTCCTGTTGGAGACACCGTTCCAAAAAAATCTAACTTCCGACTAATTGCCGCAACAAACCGAGATTTAAAAACCGAAAGTGAAAACCATAATTTCCGTTCGGATTTGTATTTTCGATTGAATATTTTCGAAATTATTATTCCACCGTTACGTGAACGAGTAAAAGACATTTCGCCTTTGACGAGTTATTTTGTCAAACAATTTTCAATTAAATCCAATAAAAAAGTGTTACATATCTCCGATGATTTTCTGCAAAAATTAGAAGCCTATCATTGGCCGGGAAATGTGCGTGAATTGAAAAACATCATTGAGAGGTCAGTTATCTTAGCTGATGATGTTTTAACTTCAGATGTTTTACCTTATGACTTGCAACACAGACATGACAACTCTAATAAAACCATGTCTGCTTTTTCGTTGCAAAGCATTGAAAAATTACATATTCAAAAAGTATTCAATTATACCAAAGGCAACAAAGCTGAAACGGCACGATTGTTAGAAATTGGAATTGCCACCTTATATCGAAAATTAGACGAATACAATATTCATTAGTTAATGCAACATTCTTTCCAAAATGATAAAAGCCTATCAAAATGATAGGCTTTTTTATATTCATTTTTTGGCATAACATTCCCAATATTCACACAAACAACACTTTAGATTATTTTTATTTTAATGGAATAACTTTTGGCATTAGGCGAATGAACATAAAAATTCGTACCAATGAAAAATCAGGTTACCACCATTTACAAACAAGCCGAACGCTTTGCTGAAATTACAAAATCAGCCATCGTTTCAGGTAACATTGTAAAAGCAAAAAAATGTTTGGCTCTGGCTGAACGTTTGTTTATAACCGGAAGTACTGAAACCAAAAACGTCATTTCAAATGTCTATGTTTTTTCGGTTTCCACTTTCATGGAATTGCGTCATTGCAGTGTTTCCAATCTTTTTCCTCAATCGCTTAAAGCAGAATATCTTAAACAAATAAATACTTCCGGAGTATGATGACAATTATCCTATTTGCCTGCGGATTAATTTTATTCGCATTTTTTTTTAAAATGATTCAACTCTTTGAAAAAATCTAACTTATGATACTACTCTTCATCATCGCCATAGCCGTTTTTATTTACATCTGCTATGTATTAATTAAACCTGAAAAATTCTAATTTTATGAATTCTGAACTACTTGGAATTATCGCAACGTATGGATTGATCATTCTTTTAGCCATTCCGCTGGGCCGTTATATCGGTAAAGTTTTCAATTACGAAAATACCTGGTTAGATAAAATATTTAACCCTATTGATCAATTGTTTTTCAAAATTGGAGGCATCAATCCAACAAAGGAAATGACCTGGAAACAACATTTGATTGCATTGCTATCAATCAATACTGTTTGGTTTGTTATATCCATGTTGGTACTAACCAATATGGCTTGGTTGCCATTTAATCCTGACGGGAATCCATCCATGAGTGGCGATTTGGCATTCAATACCACTGTAAGTTTTGTTACTAATACAAATCTTCAACATTATTCGGGTGAAAGCGGATTGTCTTATTTAGGACAACTAACCTTAATGCTCTGGCAATTTATCAGTGCTGCTAGTGGCATGGCCATTTGTGCGGCTGTTTTCATGGCAATGAAAGAAAAAGCGTCTGAAACTTTAGGGAATTTCTACAGCTTTTTTGTTAGATCTTGCACAAGAGTTTTATTGCCATTATCATTTGTTGTAGCTGTAATTTTAGTAATGAACGGAACTCCAATGACTTTTGAAGGAAAAGACACCATTACAACCTTAGAAGGAAACGAACAAAATGTGAGTCGCGGACCAGTGGCTGCTTTTGTAGCCATTAAACAATTAGGAACCAATGGCGGAGGTTTTTATGGCCCGAATTCTTCCAATCCAATGGAAAACCCGAATTACTTGACCAATATAGTTGAGAATGCATCGATTTATTTAATTCCTATTGCAATGGTTTTTGCTTTAGGATTTATCTTAAAACGTAAAAAATTATCCTGGACAATTTATGGTGTAATGACTTTAGGATTTTTATTATTATTGATTCCATCGGTCATTAGTGAATTGAATGGAAATCCCGCTATTACTAGCATGGGAATTAGCCAAGACATGGGTAATATGGAAGGAAAAGAAGTACGCTTTGGAGCAGCTTCTTCCGCCAATTGGGCAACTTATACAACAACAACTTCCAACGGCTCTGTGAATGCAATGCACGATAGTATGATGCCAATTACCGGAATGACAACGCTGTTAGGCATGATGATTAACTGCTTTTACGGTGGGGTTGGTGTTGGATTTTTAAACTTTTACATTTTTATCATCCTAGGTGTTTTCATAAGTGGCTTGATGGTCGGTAGAACCCCAGAATTTCTTGGAAAAAAGATTGAAGCAAAAGAAATGAAAATAGCAATGATTATCGCCTTATTACATCCTTTTTTAATTTTGGTTGGAACAGCTTTAGCAAGTCATTTATACGCCTCAAATCCCGAAGCTTTATCGGGTTGGTTAGCAAATCCAGGGTATCACGGATTTAGTGAAATGCTATACGAATTCACTTCTTCATCTGCCAATAATGGTAGTGGTTTTGAAGGTTTAGGCGATAATACTCCTTTTTGGAATATTGCTACAGGAATAGTGATGCTTTTAGCACGGTATTTACCAATCATCGGACCCGTTGCCATTGCCGGAATGTTAGCACAGAAACAATACATACCGGAAAGTAACGGGACCTTAAAAACAGATACA
>NZ_PNJW01000081.1 GCF_013822155.1 Flavobacterium sp. | reverse complement strand
CAAAACTAACCATTTCGGTGTTTTTCAAATCTGGCATAGTTTTATTTTAAGGTTAGTTATTCAAATGTCGGCAGTATATTAGAAATAAAAAATCCCTATTTCTAGGGATTTTTTATTTCTTCATTTTATTTATTTTTTAAATAAATTTTTATGATGAATAATAATATAATAAAGAGAATAAAACCAAACAATACTTTTAGGCTTCCTTTGTAATGAATTTTATGTAAAGCTAAGTCTTTTCGATACACATAAATCATCGTTGCTGCAAAAAAGAGAACAAAAATACCGGCAAAAATTAATTGACCTTTTGAAAACATAGTTTTATTTTTCAACAAAAATAGTTAATTGTTTTTGAATTGAAGTGACAAAAGATGTTTTCCAAAATTCTATTTTTGCTTTTTAAATTTATAGCATTATGCAAAAACAAATTCATGCCGTAAAAGTGTTTCATGAAGCTTTTGAAATTGGTTTTAAAGAATCACCAGCTGTTCATTTGGGCGAAAATAAAAATCTGCTTCGTTATAATTTGATGAAAGAAGAAAATGAAGAATACCTTGAAGCTGCCATGAACAATGACTTGGTCGAAGTAGCCGATGCGTTAGGTGACATGCTTTATATTTTGTGTGGTACAATTATAGAACACGGATTGCAACACAAAATTGAAGAAGTGTTTGAAGAAATTCAACGCAGCAATATGAGTAAGTTGGGAGAGGACGGAAAACCAATTTATCGCGAAGACGGAAAAGTGATGAAAGGGCCAAATTATTTCAAACCTGATTTTGAAAAGATTTTTAAATAAAAAAAGTGTTCAGTGAATTTGGTTTCAACTGAACACTTTTTATAATAGAAGTTAACTTATACTTTAACGGTCCATCCAAAAGTATCTTCGGCTAATTTATACTGAATATTAGTCAGTTTTTCTTTTAATTGAATGGCATATGAATTTTCAATTTTAGGTAATTCATAATAGGTTTCCTGGTACGAAAAACCAACAATTGGGTTGACAACAGCCGCTGTTCCTGCCCCAAAAATTTCTTTCAAACTGCCATCTTTTGCTGCTTCAATTAATTCAGAAACTAATACAGAACGAACTTCAACGTTGATTCCTTCTCGTTTGGCTAAATCAATTAAACTTTTTCGAGTTACTCCGTCCAAAATTCGTTCGCTGGTTGGTGCTGTATATAAGGTGTCGTTTATTCTAAAAAAAACGTTCATTGTACCTGCTTCTTCCAATTTTGTATGCGTGGCATCATCTGTCCAAATGATTTGTTGGAAGCCTTTTTCATTGGCTAATTTAGTTGGATAAAATTGAGCAGAATAGTTCCCGGCTGCTTTTGCAGCACCAATTCCTCCATTAGCAGCACGACTGTAATGTTCAGCAATAAGCACTTTTACTTCCCCTGAATAATATGAACGGGCAGGAGAAAGGATAATCATAAATCGGTATTGAGTCGACGGTTGAGCAATAACACCTGTTCCAATAGCAATCATAAAAGGGCGAATATACAACGTGTTCCCTTTTCCTTTTTTTACCCAATCTCTTTCTAAATTTAAGAGAGCATGTAAGCCACCAATAAAAATATCTTCCGTTACTTCCGGCATAGCTAAACGGGTAGCAGAATGATTAAAACGCTCATAATTTTGATCCGGTCTAAACATCCAAACATCGTCATTTTCATCTTTATACGCTTTCATTCCTTCAAAAATGGCTTGTCCATAATGAAAAACTTTTGCAGATGGGTCAATCAGGAATGGTTCGTATTGTTTAATGATTGGTTTTTGCCATTTACCTTCTTTAAAATCACAGATTAACATGTGGTCAGTAAAAATATTTCCGAAGGTGAGGTTTTCGAAATCTACCGAGTTAATTTTTGAATTGGAAGCTTTAACTATATCGATTTCGTTAGTAAGTTTATAACTCATTGATGTTTATTTAAAAGTGTATAGTTGTGTTTAAGTTGTTGGAAAACAAAGAGATATGTTTTAAATGCAAAACAATTATAACTTTGTTTAAGATTTTGCTAAATTAGAAAAAAATAGTGGAGTTTTTTATCGTTTTGAAAAAATATGACAAATTTACAGCACTTTTTTATTTTTCCTTAAACTGAATATAAATTGTTAGAGATTTCATAGCAATGGTTGAAATTTTATTAGAATTATATTCTAAAAAGGATTAAACTCTTTACTTTTGTACAAATAATGTAAAATCTAATTAATTAAAACATGAAAAAAGTATTTGTTATTGCGGTAGCTGTTTTCTCAATGATATCTTGTAAAAATGTAGAAGTTAAAGAAGTAACAAATGTTGCTCCTGAAAAATTTCAATCATTTGGTGATTCAATTACTGCTGAAGGAGCTATCACAAAAGAGGAATTATTGGCCAAATTTGAAACCTTAAAAGAAGGTGATACAATTGAGGTTAAATTCCGTTCAGAAATTAAAGATGTTTGTCAGAAAAAAGGCTGTTGGATGAATATGAATTTAAGTAATGACAAAAATACGTTTGTTCGTTTTAAAGATTACGGATTTTTTATGCCATTTAATGCCGCCGGTAGTGAAGCAATTGTGAATGGAAAAGCATTTATATCAGTTGAATCGGTTGATGAATTAAAACATTATGCAAAAGATGCCGGTAAATCACAAGTTGCTATTGATTCTATTACAGAACCTAAAGTATCTTATTCATTTTTATCGAATGGGGTTTTAATTAAAGAATAATGAAAAGAATAGTTATTATAACGTTTACTTTATTTATAGTTTTGAGTTGTCAAAAAAAGGACGAAGCTCAAAATTGTGAAAAACCAAATTCAAAAGAGAAAGCTGAGAAGAAGACTTTTGAAATGTATAAAATGTCAGAAATGGCTTTGTTGATGGAACAAATGTATGTGGATAATCAGCGATTAAAAGCCCGCATTGAAAAAGGGGAAGCAGTGGGAGAATTTCCGAGTCATTTTGCGAATATTCATAACTCAATCATGACAGATCCAACTGAAAATGACGATTTCTTTAAAAAACAAGCAAAAGTTTTTTTAGAGGCTCAAGAGTTGATTTATAAAGATCCTGAAAATGCTAAAACACATTACAGTAATGCAATACAAGCTTGTATTTCATGTCATGAAGTGAAATGCAGCGGACCCATTGTTCGTATAAAAAAATTACAATTAAACTAGTAAAAAAGTTCATTTGAAAAGAGAAATAATTGTAACTTCTGACGGATCAACATCCATTCATCTGCCTGATTGGGAAGAAAGTTATCATTCCAAACACGGAGCCATACAAGAAGCTAAACATGTATTCATCAAAAACGGATTGTCACTTTTCAAAGGGCAATCCGTTTCGATTTTAGAAATTGGTTTTGGCACCGGATTAAATGCGTTTATTACTTTTTTGGAAGCAGAAAAAAGCAAGCAATCAATTGATTATTTTGGTGTTGAAGGCTTTCCGATTTCTTCTCAGGAAGTTTTACAAATGAATTATGTAAATCAATTAAATGCTACTGATTTTAAAGCTGTATTTGAATTGTTTCATCTTTGTAATTGGGAAGAAAATGTAACAATTTCAAATCACTTCCGACTAACAAAACGTAACCAATTATTTACTGAAATTGACGACATAAATCAATTTGACTTGATTTATTTTGATGCTTTTGGCTATCGGGTACAACCTGAATTATGGAGTGTTGAAATATTTACAAAAATGTACACGGCATTAAAATCGGGTGGGATATTGGTTACTTACGCATGTCGTGGCCCCATTAAAAGAGCCATGATAGAAGCAGGCTTTGAAATTGAGAAATTAGACGGACCCCCGGGTAAAAGAGAAATGTTGAGAGGGGGAAAAAAATAGTGAACTGTTTTTTCAAGGTGATATTTCGCTAATCTATTACAAAAAAGGCATTACTATTTCTCTATTTTATTTTTCATGATAAATTCAAAATTTAAAATAATAATGCGATGCACAAAATAATGGATTACACCATTTATGGTGAAGAAATGCAATATGTGGAAATCAATTTGAGTTCATCCGAATCAGTCGTTGCTGAGGCTGGAGGATTCATGATGATGGAAGATGGTATTCAAATGAAAACTATTTTTGGCGACGGTACCGATGCCGGTGGAATCATGGACAAACTTTTTTCCGCCGGAAAACGATTGCTCACGGGTGAAAGCTTGTTTATGACTTTGTTTCAAAACACCTATCCAAACCAACGAAAAATTTCATTTGCTTCGCCTTATCCGGGTAAAATTTTGCCAATTGATTTGAATACTGTTGGAGGCAAATTCATTTGCCAAAAAGACGCTTTTTTATGTGCGAATCAAGGAGTGAAAATTGGTATTGAGTTTTCCAGAAAATTAGGACGAGGTCTTTTTGGTGGAGAAGGTTTTATAATGCAACGATTAGAAGGCAGTGGATTAGCATTTATTCATGCGGGAGGAACCATGGCAAAAATTGAACTGCAACCGGGAGAAATGATAAAAGTTGATACAGGTTGTGTGGTGGGATTTACCCAAACAGTAGAATATGATGTAAAACTTGTAGGAGGAATACGCAATACTATTTTTGGAGGTGAAGGTTTGTTTTTTGCTACTTTGAAAGGTCCTGGAACAGTATTTGTTCAATCACTTCCTTTCAGTCGATTGGCAGGCAGAATATGGGCTGCCGCCCCTCAAGGAGGTGGAAAACACAAAGGTGAAGGAAGTTTATTAGGCGGATTAGGAAATCTTTTAGATGGCGATAATCGTTAAATTTTATACAATAAGAGTGTTAAATAATGATAGTGTATTTTAATTTTTTTTATTTTTACTCAACGTTCATTTAATCCAATTCTACTAAAAAAAAACTAAAGTATGACAAGACCAATGTTTGCTTACACTAAGAAAATCTTAGAAAGCGTGAGTTTTGATCCGAAACTGTTTTGTAAAGAACTAGAAAAAGCAATAAAGCAATTATTGCCTTATGAAATTGATCAACTGAGAGATTGGTTGTTAAGCTTTACAAAGGAGAAGCCTGAATTGAAAAGTTGTTTAATTTATGTGAATCAATAAAACTAAAAGGAGCCTAAATAGCTCCTTTTTTTATTTCTTTTGAATTGGACTTATAATTTGAACATCCTGAAAAGCAATTGCCCCTCGAATAACTCCTGAAATAACATTTCGCAAAGCATCAATGATATGAATTTTTAATTCATTTTTTGGGTAAATTAAACTGACTTCACGTGCCGGTTTTGGGTCTTTAAAATGACGAAGTTTCTTTTTGTCATTTTCTTTCAAATCTAATGTATGTAAATAGGGTAGAAGAGTCGTGCCTAAACCTTCATCCGCTAATTTTATTAAGGTTTCAAAACTGCCACTTTCTATGTGAAAGTTAAACTTATCCGAAGTGGTATTATTATTTTTACACAAATTGACAATTCCGTCTCTAAAACAATGTCCATCTTGTAATAATAAAATTTCATCTAAGTTTAAATCGGAAATTTCAATTTCTTTTTTTTCAAAGTAGGCATGACTTTCAGGAATATAGGCAACAAAAGGCTCAAAATATAAAACAACTTCCTTAATTTTTTCTTCTTCCAATGGAGTAACTGCAATGGCAGCATCTAGATGGCCATTTTTAAGTTTTACTATTATTTCAGTGGTATTTAACTCTTCAATAATTAAATTAACTTTTGGATATTTTTTAATAAAGTTATTCAAAAACATCGGAAGTAAGGTTGGCATAACTGTTGGAATTATTCCTAATCGGAATTCACCTCCAATAAATCCTTTCTGCTGATCAACAATATCTTGAATTCTATCAGCTTCGTTGACAATATTTTTTGATTGATTGACAATTTTTTGTCCAATTTCTGTTAATTGGATGGGCTTTTTACTTCGGTCAAAAATTAAAATGCCTAATTCTTCTTCAATTTTTTGTATTTGCATACTTAAAGTAGGCTGTGTGACAAAACACTTTTCTGCGGCTAACGTAAAATTTTTATGTTCCGCAACTGCTAAAACATATTTTAATTGGGTAATGGTCATCTAATAGTAATTTATGATGCAAATATAAAAACTATCAATTTTATTTATATGATTTATGGCTAATATTTCGTAAATTTATATGATAATTTATAAAAACATAAAGTAATGAAAACCAACGGTATAGGCCTATATTCAAAAAAAGCAGAGGTTTTATCTGCTGAATTAAATATTTTATTAGCCAATTTTCAGGTGTATTATCAAAATTTAAGAGGGTTACATTGGAATATCAAAGGAAAACGTTTTTTTGACCTTCATTTAAAATTTGAAGAATTATATAATGATAGTCAATTAAAAATAGATTTAATCGCAGAACGTATTCTAACTCTAGGAGGAACGCCGTTGCATACCTTTGAAGATTACATAAAAAATAACAAATTGTTTGTAGGACGAGATGTTTCAAACGATGAAATTGCCATAAATTTAATTGTGAGCTCTTTAACTCAATTATTAAAAATTGAAAGAGTTATTTTAAAACAAGCGGGTGAGGCATTAGATGAAGGAACTAATTCTATGATGAGTGATTTTATTAAAGAACAAGAAAAAACGATGTGGATGATGAAAGCTTGGTTAGAGGAAGGAATTTAGTTAAAGTTATTTTAAATTACATCAAAAAATTATGTTTCACTTAACTGAAAGTATAATTTCGCAAATATGAAGATATTAGCTTCTTTAGTGTTATTATTATTTGTCACATTTATATCATTACCCACAATTGTAGGGTATTTGAATAAAAGTGCTGATATGTCTATTATTTATAATATGTCAGAAGAAGAAGAATTACATAAAAACTTTAAAGTAAAAGACGCAATCAAAAATTTAAAAGAGGAATTAACTTTTGAATTTATTATTCATTCCTCTAAAAAAATATGCTTTGAAAATCACATTCAATATGATGATGTTTTAGAGGAAATATTTTCTCCACCACCCGAAGTATAAATATGGAAGTGTTTTATTCTGTTAAGTCAGAGAAACAATAGTTTTTTAACTATTTATTCATATTTTATTTCAGGTCAATGACAAAAAAAATTAATCTTTTGGCACACCTCAAATCTGATTTCGCATCTGGTTTGGTGGTATTTTTAGTTGCTCTTCCTTTGTGTTTAGGAATTGCATTAGCATCCGGAGCTCCTCTTTTTTCCGGAATTATTTCAGGAGTAATAGGTGGAATTGTAGTTGGTTTTTTAAGTAAATCACACATCAGCGTTTCCGGTCCTGCAGCAGGTTTAACGGCAATTGTTTTAACAGCAATTACCGATTTAGGAGCTTATGAAGTTTTTTTAACTGCCGTAATTATTGCCGGTTTAATGCAATTAATTTTGGGTTTTTTAAAAGCAGGAAGCATTTCTAATTATTTTCCAACTAATGTAATTGAAGGTATGTTGGCAGGAATTGGGATTATCATCTTTTTGAAGCAAATTCCACATGCCGTGGGTTATGATAAAGTCTCTGAAGGAGATACTTCTTTTTTTGAAAGTGGTGATTCAAATATGTTTGAAACGTTATTGAACTCTTTCAATTATATAAACATAGGTTCTATAATTATTACACTACTTGCCTTAACAATATTAATTATTTGGGATAAAGTTCCTATTCTAAAAAAATTGAAATTAGTACCGGCAGCATTAATCGCTGTGTTTTCAGGAATTTTAATGAATGAGATATTTATTAGAACAGGTAGTCAATTCCAGGTTTCTAAAGACCATTTGGTCGCTTTACCAACGCCAACTTCCTTAGAAGAATTTAAAGCGATGTTTTTATTTCCTGATTTTTCTATTGATACAATTTCAAATTCAAAGGTTTGGATTGTTGGAGTTACTATTGCAATAGTGGCTTCTATTGAAACATTGCTTTGTATAGAAGCTGCAGACCGAATGGATCCACATAAACGATATACAAACACAAATGTGGAATTAAAAGCACAAGGAATTGGTAACTTGTTAAGTGGCTTAATTGGCGGTTTGCCAATGACTTCAGTGGTTGTTCGTTCTTCAGCCAATGCAAATGCAGGTGCTGAAACAAAATCTTCTACGATAATCCACGGTCTTTTGTTGTTGATAAGTGTACTTTCAATAGCTCCTTTTTTAAATAAAATTCCATTAGCAACTTTAGCAGCTATTTTATTATTGATTGGATATAAATTAGCAAAACCGTCAATTTTTAAACACTTTTTTGAAAAAGGTAAATATCAATATGTTCCCTTCTTAGCAACTGTTATTGCCGTGGTTTTTTTAGATTTATTGAAAGGTGTTGCATTAGGAATGTTAATTAGTATCTTTTTTGTTCTTAAAGGGAATTTTAAAAGAGCCTATATTTTTAGAAAAGAAGAATACAATGATGGAGATATCATTCATATTGACTTAGCTCAAGAAGTTTCCTTTTTAAACAAAGCGGCAATAAAAAATACGTTAAAAAATATTCCAGAAAATTCAAAAGTCGTTATAAATGCCTCCGATACAGTTTATATAGCTCATGATGTTTTGGATTTAATCAAAGAATTTAAACAAATTCGTGCAAAAGAAGAAAGAATAAAGGTTAAATTAGTGGGCTTTAAAAAAGCATATAATTTAGATAACACAGAGGAGGGGCAACATATTTCCCTAAAATCAAATAATTTAAAATAGAAAATCGAATTATCAAATTAATAATATTATGAGCGAGTTTTATAAAAAAATATTAGAGAATAATAAAAATTGGGTTGAAAGTAAATTAAAATTAGACCCCAATTTTTTTGAAGGTTTGTCAAAAGGTCAATCACCTCCTTTGTTATGGATTGGATGTTCAGACAGTCGTGTACCTGCTAATGAAATAATCGGTGCAGCACCTGGAGAAGTTTTTGTACATAGAAATATAGCAAACATGGTAATTCATACCGATATGAATATGCTTAGTGTACTTGATTATGCAGTAAATGCTTTAAAAGTAAAACATATTATTGTTTGTGGTCATTATGGATGTGGTGGCATAAAGGCTGCTATGGGAAATGACTCAATTGGAATTATAGATAATTGGATACGACACATTAAAGATGTATATCGTTTCCATCAACATGAATTAGATGATATACAAAATGAAAATGAACGATTTAATAAGTTTGTTGAATTGAATGTTAGGGAACAAGTATATGATTTAGCTAAAACTTCAATTGTACAGTCTGCATGGAAAATGGGACAGGAATTGTCAATTCACGGTTGGGTATACGGACTTAATTCTGGATATGTAACAGATCTAGATGTTAATTTTAAAAATAATGATGAATTAGACAGTGTCTATCAACTTAAATTTTAAGTGATTAGATTGAAATAAATGCATTTTTCATTTTTAAGAAATTGTAGCAAAATTATTTTTTAAAAAAAGTATATTAAAATTAAGTTTTTGGTATACTTTTTTTATTTTTGCAAAATTATGTCAAAAATTAACATTTTTTTCACAGCATTATTTTCCCTTCTTTTTTGTTTTCAATCATATGCACAAAATGATTCAATAGCAAAAAATATTGAAGAACTACAAATCGATACCTTAAAAACGGACATCCAACAATTTTCATTAAATACTGTTAATGATTCAGTAGCAATCATTGATTCCAAACTAATTTATAATCCCCAACGAGATTCTAAACGGCTTTTGTATAATACCGGAATGTATGCCGGAGTTGCAATTGCTTCTTTTGGATTATTATGGATTGCTCCGGTAAGTGTTTCAAAATGGGATAAAGAAGAAATAAAAGATGAAGGTTTTGCTACAAAATGGAAAGAAAACGTAAAAGCAGGGCCAGTTGTTGATGAAGATGATTTTTATATGAACTATATTGTTCATCCTTGGGCTGGCGGGGTATATTATATGTCTGCCAGGGGAAGTGGTTATAAACCATGGGAGTCTTTTACTTATTCTTTTTTAATGTCTACCTTTTTCTGGGAATATGGGATAGAAGCTTTTGCAGAAATACCTTCTGTGCAAGATTTAATCATCACTCCGGTTGTAGGTTCAATAGTTGGAGAAGGGTTTTTCATTGCAAAAGGAAAAATTATAAGAAATGAAAGAAGAATATTGAACTCAAAATTCTTAGGAAATACAACACTTTTTATCATGGATCCTTTCAATGAATTATTAGATATTTTTGGCTATAAAACCAAAAATAAAGTAGTGGCTTATTCAAGTTTTATTCCAATTGAGAGAAATCCTTTCACCAATAAACAAACTTGGGGAATGCAAATGGTATTGAAATTCTAATTTTTTTAAACTCTTTAATTGTCTAAATTTTCATTAAACGACGAGGGTAGTATCTGCGGAATAAATTTTATTAATATGGGTAATAATAAACTTCCACCCGGTAATAAAAAAATTGTTAGAGATGGAATCGTCTTACATACATCTAAAAGCTGTTTTTTCATTTTCTTTTTTTCCTGAGTATCTAATTCGCGTTGAGTTGAAGTAGCTAGTAATACCACTAATT
>NZ_PNJW01000080.1 GCF_013822155.1 Flavobacterium sp. | reverse complement strand
TTATAAATTTATAGACATCAATTATTGGCATAACAGAAATTTTTCCAAACTTTTTTGTGTCTTTTATTCCAATTTCTTTTAAAAAAGTAGTGTCATTTTCATTGACTTTTGATTCTAACAAATCTATTTTAGCATATACATAATCTGTACTTCCAAAATTGGGTGAGATGATAATTTGATGATTATAACTTGCTACTTTTTTATCTAAATAAAATCCTAATGCAGCTCCGACAATAAAAAGAACTACCAACAAAACGAAATTCCTTTTTACAAAAAGAATTCCTCTAAAAACCCAGCTTAAAAAATTTTGATAGGTTTGTCCTATTTTTTTAGATACTTGTCCTAAATCAATTTCCTGGTTATCTGATGAGTTTACGCTCATAATTTTTATTTTGAATTAAAAATTTGTTCTAGTATTTTAATCGTAATTAAATAGGTTGGTTTTACACCGGTTGTGCCTAATCCTCCGGATGCTAATGTGCTTCCAGTTTCCAATGGATTATCTGATGCATAGTAGGCATAACGCACTTTTACTTCTTCTGGTATGCTTTTTCTGATTTTGGACGCTGATTGAATTGCTTTTTGATAATAGGCTCCTTCCATTTCAAGACCGATAACACCCCATGTTGATTCATGGAAAAATTTCAATAAATCTTTGTTCTGTAACGATGTTCCTAATACGGTCACCATTGGTCCCGCAAAAACAGGAATATCATTTCCATTAAACATAGAAACGGTCAATTCGTTTTCAAAAGGATAATTATCACCCGTACCTTCGTTGATATGTGCCGATGGAATCATAATATCACCTTTTCCTCCTTGTAAAATTCCTGCTTTTCCCATTATCGAAACCGATTCTACATTTAAAAAGGTTACTTTGCTTTTTCCTTCTTTGTATGGTTTTAATAATTCGTCAATGGTTTCATAGGCTTGTTCTCCAAAAGCATAATCCATCACAATTAAAACCGGCTTTTGCTCTCCTACTTTAGCTTTTGAAAAAGATGTTTTTGAAAAATCTATTTTGGCTGTATCAAAAATTTGTACATCTATATTTGTTCCGGATTCGTCTAAAACTGATATCATTCCTGATTTTAAAGCCACTTCTTCAACTTTATTTCGCAAATCATTGGCTCCGGATTTACTTAATTCTTCATAAATAAAGAAATCCGGTTTATCTTTGAACTTTGTTTTTAACACATTCGTTGCAAAAATGGAGTTCATCACACTATGCATATTGGCACTAATGATATGAATAGGCCTTCCTAATAAATCATTTTTCTTTAAAACATCCTTAATTTGAGTGGCCCAAATTTCTCCATGAATATGATGTCCTAATCGTTCTCTTAAAATTGGACTGAATGTAATCGTTCGTTTATTGTTTTCGACAATTTCTTCAATAGCTAATTTTCCCAACCAATAGATGATGTGTAAAAAACGATCTGGTTTTTCAGCCGTTCCAAACGAATCATAAATGGCTAATACCTCCGAAAAGCTTCTTCCTAACACATTTGATGCGTGAGATATTGCTTTTTCTTTATCAATTTGTGATAATTTTTTGGGTTGCAAAACATACTGTTCCACTTTTTGCCAATCTCGTGTTACTTCGTATTGATTTTCATCTAATAATACACGGTCTTTAATTTTATGTGATTCTATAAAAATAAAGGTCAAATGGGTTAAAATATCATAAATGTCTGAACGCCCACGTGTAATTTCAACGTTCATCTGCTCTTCGTCAATTCGGTAACAATTTCTTCTTCGTTTAGGAGGAACAATTGCTGTAAAATGTGATTTTGAATAGCCTTCGTCCGAGGTTAAATTAATATACCGACATTCTTCAATGCCAACCGGAAGCCGTTCGATAACATATAATAATCCGTTGAGTTCTACTTTTTCTTCAGCAATAGATCCATATATTTCAGGTCGTAATTGCAATAACGCTTCCCGTAAAGTTTCTCCTGAAATTCCCATCGGTTTATAAAACCCACGATTAAACAAGTGACGCATCGTAATATATAATCGTTCAATAGCTGAAGATGATTCTTGAGCTCGGGAACGGGAAATATTTTTTATTTCTTTCATTTATAAGGTATTAAGTATTTCAAATTGCCAATAAAAATCAATTTGTATACTTTTATTTTTTGCAAATTTAGGTTTTTTTATTTTGGTTGAGTACATCTGCTATTTTTCTATCATTACTTAGTCTTGGAAGCTTATTTTGTCCTCCTAATTTACCAATGGATTTCATATAATCCTGAAATCCGTTTTTGTTAACTTTTGTAACAACTAAGGTACGCAAAACGTTACCTTTAATCAAATCATCATAATACACATTTTGTTTCCGCATGGCGATATCTATTTTCAAAGCAAAAGCATCCATATCATTTGGCTCTCCCGAAGCTTCAGAATCAAATTCAATTAACCATTCATGAAAAGGCAAGCCCTCTTTAGGAGAAATTTGTGGAGCCACCGTAAATTCATTTACACGAATTGTTGATCCTTCCATCGCTTCTTTTAAGGCACATTCTACTTCTTTACCAATTACGTGTTCGCCAAATGCTGAAATAAAATGTTTAATTCGTCCAGAAACAATTACTCTGTAAGGCTTTAAACTGGTAAATTGAACCGTATCTCCAATATTATAAGCCCAAAGACCCGCGTTAGTGGAAATGATTAAAGCATAATTCACCCCTAATTCTACTTCTCCAATAGTATGTCTTTTTGGATTTTCAGTAAAAAAATCATCTGCTTTAATAAATTCATAGAAAATTCCTGAATTTAAAAGTAATAACATGCCTATTTCCTTCTGAGAGTCCTGGTAGGCAAAAAAACCCTCCGAGGCAGGAAATAATTCAATCGAGTCTACTTTTCTGCCTATTAAATTTTCAAACTTGGCACGATAAGGTTCAAAATTAACTCCGCCGTAGATAAAGAGATTAAAGTTTTTAAAAATCTCTCCAACTTTCTTATTTCCTTTTTGTTGTAGTTTTTCAAAATACATCTGCACCCAAGCCGGGATACCTGAAATAACAGTCATATTTTCATGAAAAGTTTCTTCTACTATTGCATTCACTTTGGTTTCCCAATCTTCAATACAATTGGTTTCCCAAGAAGGCATTCTGTTTTTTAAAAGGTATTTTGGCACATAATGAGCGACAATTCCGGAAAGGCGGCCTAATTTTATTCCGTTTTTTTCTTCTAATATTGGGCTCCCTTGAAGGAAAATCATTTTCCCTTTAACAAAATCTGCCTTGCCGGTTTCGTGAATATAACTCAAAATAGCATTTCGGGCTGCCTGAATATGAAACGGGATAGATTCTTTGGTTAACGGAATATATTTTGCTCCGGATGTTGTGCCGGAAGTTTTAGCAAAATAAACTGGTTTTCCTTTCCATAAAATATTCTCTTTCCCTTCAACTACTAAATCAACATACGATTTCAATGCCTCATAATCTCTCACCGGAACATATTTGACAAAATCATCATGCGTTTTTATGACGTTAAAATGGTGGTCATTACCAAACAATGTTCCTGAAGCTTGTTTAATCAAACTTTTAAAAACCTTTTGCTGTATCTCTACCGGTTTTGATGCCCATTTTTGGGTATCCTTATGTGCTTTTCTGGCTAGAAGTTTAGCCGCTAAAACTTTAATTCGCATAATTATTCGAAATCTATAAATTGAGAAGGATCAATGGTAAAACCGTCTTTCCATAATTCAAAATGCAAGTGAATTCCGGTTGATTCTTTTCCGGTTGACCCGGCAAGTGCAATAACTTCTCCTGTTCGGACCACATCTCCTTGTGTTTTAGTTAAAGATGCTGCATGTTTGTAAACCGATAATAATCCGTCACGGTGTTTAATAATAATAACATTTCCGGTTGAGGGAGTCCACTCTGCAAAAACAACGCTTCCATTAGCAACAGACTTAATGGGTGTGTCTTTAGCAACAGCAATGTCAACTGCAAAATGCTTATTAACCGAACTATATTTTTCAGTAATGTGGCCTCTTACCGGTGGAAATAAGACTAAATTTACTTTCGATTGAGCTTTTTCAAAAAGGTTATACTTGTCTTCTAAAGCAACTTGTTCCCGGAGTTTTTTCTCTTCCTCTGAAGGATTTAAATCAGCTTTTGAATTATCCGGATTTTCTTGAGCTAAAATAGAGTCTTTATTAAACTTTGCATATTCTAAATCGCCGGTTAAAATCTTTTTAATAGAATTTATGTACATTTCATTTTTCTTCACTTCAATAGCCAAAGAATCCGATTTAACCGCTAAAATAGTAGCATCCTTTTTTAATTTATTGGAAGCATATCCCGGAATAAATTCACGTAATGGTGTAAATGCAATTATATAAGTTGTAATTGAAATTAACAAAATAGAAGAAATAGTAAGCACAACAAAAACATTCATCAAGTTGAGTTTTAATGAAAAAATCTCTTCAAAGGTTTCCTCATTTAAAATCACCAACCTATTCTTGGTAAACAATTGCTTCTTGAGTTGTTGTCTTTTGAGCCGTTTTTCAGACATAATTCAATTTTAATATACAAATATAGGAATTAAACTGTCTTTAAAAAGTGGTGTTTTTCTTGTTTTAAATAAAAAACCATTCACTTTAACTAACTTTTAAGTTAAGAAATACTTGAAATCGAAACAAGTCCCGTAATTTCTTTTTACATTTGTCCTTTCAAATATGTAAACTATGAATGCATTAGCTATATTTTTAGGAATGGTAGGTCCTTGGCAGATAGGATTAATTATCGTTGTTGTTTTATTACTTTTCGGAGGTAAAAAAATTCCGGAATTAATGAAAGGTTTGGGTAGTGGTATTAAAGAATTTAAAAATGCTGCCAGAGAAGACCAACCGGCTGATTCTAAAAAAGAAGAAGACAAAAAGGAATAATTTTTTAGAAATTTCAATCTCGAAGTTTCGGAGTAAATTCCAAATTCCAATGATTATTTTCATGGAATTTGGAATTTTTTTTTAAAATGTTTAAAACACCATCGTCAACTGAATCCTTTTCCGAACTTCATCCACCTCAACCACTTTTACTTGCACGTGTTGATGTAATTTGACCACTTCATTCACATCCGACACAAATCCGGCTTTCAATTGCGAAATATGAACCAAACCACTTTCTTTTAATCCAATATCTACAAAACAACCAAAAGCAGTAATGTTGTTGACAATTCCCGGTAAAATCATACCGGTTCTCAAATCGGACATTTTTTTGACATTTGGGTCAAATTCAAAAACTTTGGCGGATTTTCTTGGATCGAGTCCAGGTTTTTCCAGTTCTTTTAAAATGTCTTTGATTCCTAAAATTCCAATGGTTTCATTGGTGTAATTTTCGGGTTTTATCAAAGCAATTTTTTCTTTATTTCCAATTAAATCGGTTAACGAAATTTTCAACTCTTTCGCCATTTTTTCTACAATTGCATACGCTTCCGGATGAACTGCTGAATTGTCTAGCGGATTTTTTCCATTTTGAATGCGAATAAATGCCGCCGCTTGTTGATATGCTTTTTCACCTAATCGTGGGACTTTTTTGAGTTGTTTTCTGTCTTCAAACGGACCGTTTTCTTGTCTGAAATTAACAATATTTTCGGCCATTTTTTCGCCAATTCCGGAAACATAACTCAATAAAGATTTACTGGCGGTATTTAAATTTACACCCACTGAATTTACGCAACGAACCACTACCGTGTCTAATTCTTCTTTCAGTTTGGTTTGATCCACATCATGTTGGTACTGACCGACACCGATTGATTTCGCATCAATTTTTACCAATTCAGCCAATGGATCCGAAAGTCGTCTTCCGATAGAAACGGACCCACGAACGGTTACATCATAATTTGGAAATTCATCTCGGGCAATTTTAGAGGCGGAATAAACCGATGCTCCTGCTTCTGAAACCACAAAGACCTGAATAGGTTTATCGAAAGCAATTTTTTTAATGAAAAACTCTGTTTCTCGACTGGCTGTTCCGTTTCCGATTGAAATCGCTTCAATATTATAAGCATTCACCATCGAACGTATTTTTTTCATGGCCATTGCATTTTCATTTTGTGGCGGATGCGGATATATGGTTTCATTGTAGAGCAAATCTCCTTTTTCATCCAAACAAACAACTTTACAACCCGAACGATAACCCGGATCAATAGCCAAAATTCGCTTTTCTCCCAAAGGTGGAGCAAGCAACAGCTGACTCAAATTTTGAGCAAAAACATCAATCGCTTTTACGTCTGCTTTGGTTTTAAATTCTTGTAACGTTTCATTCGAAATGGCTGGTTCTAATAGTCGTTTGAAACTATCTTTTATGGCTAGTTTCAGTTGGTGAGCAGTTTCTTTATTGTTTTTTATGGTATTATTTTCGATGAATTCTATAGCTTCTTCTGGTTCTATTTCTACATTCATTTTTACAAAACCTTCTGCTTCTGCTCGAAGCATTGCCAACAATCGATGTGATGGAGACTTTGAAAGTGGTTCAGCCCAATCGAAATATTGGTTGAATTTTTGAGCAGCTTCGTCGTCTTTTTTGCTTTTTACCACTTTAGTAGAAACAATCGCTTTACGCTGAAATAAACGTCGTAGATTTTTTCGAATAAAAGTGTTTTCGTTGATCCACTCGGCAATAATGTCACGTGCTCCTTGCAAGGCTTCGTCTTCATTGGCTACTTTATCATTCAAATACTTGGAAGCAATAAATTCAATATCATCGCTGTTTTGAGCCATGATGATTTTAGCCAACGGTTCCAAACCTTTTTCACGAGCGGCATCAGCTTTGGTTTTTTTCTTCTTTTTATAAGGCAAATAAAAATCTTCGATTTCCTGTAAATCAAAACTATTTTCAATTTTTTGTTTTAATTCCAGTGAAAGTTGTCCTTGCTCTTCGATTGATTTTAAAATCGATTCTTTTCGTTTAAAAATTTCCTCAAACTGCTTATTGAGTTTAAAAATTTGTTCAATTTGCACTTCATCTAAATTACCGGTTTGGTCTTTTCGGTAACGGGAAATGAAGGGAATGGTGCAATCTTCATTTAATAAGTTAATCGTGTTTTCGATTCCTTTGGTTGGAAGTTGTGTGGCGTTTTGAATGAATTGTATTTGATTCATTATAAATGTTTATAGTAGTAAAAATGATTTCTTAGTTATTTAAAAGTAGTATCAATCCTGCACTATAAAATCCTTCGGATCCACCTTCTGAAATTCCGGCTGAATATTCACGTGGTTAATGTTGAATTTTTCATAAAGAACTTCTTCCATTTCGTGTAGTAAATCGTTGAATTCACTCATTTTTATATCGGCGGCACAATCTAGATGAGCTTCCAAATGCAGTTCTTCTTCATTCAAATGCCACACGTGGATGTGGTGCAACTTCCCTACTCCTTCAATTTTATGGACTTCGCGAACTATGTCTTTAATATCGATAGCATCCGGTGTAAACAACATTAGCATTTTGGTTGATTTTAAAAACAAATCAAATCCTACTACAATAAGATAAACAGCAATGAGCAACGTCATCAAACTATCTACCCAATAAATCTGATAGAATTTCATCAGTAAACCACCGGTTAAAACCGCCACAGATGCCATCATGTCTGTTAACAAATGTAAATAAGCCGATTTCATATTCAAATTGTGGGCGGCCTCTTTACGAAGTAATAAAACCGAAAAACCATTGACCGCAATTCCTAAAAGTGCCAACCAAATCACCAAATTTGATTCAATGGGTTCGGGTTTTAGTAATTTGAAAATAGCATGATAAATTAAAATAAAGGCCACAATAATTAATGTAGCCGCATTAATAAACGCAGCAATTAACTCGGCTCTTTTGAATCCAAATGTTTGATTTACAGAGGCTTTTCTTCGGGATAATTTGTGAGCTACTAAACTAAAAATCAGCGAAAGTACATCCGAAAAATTGTGCAATGCATCCGAAATTAAAGCCAAACTTCCTGAAATAATTCCACCTATCAACTGAGCAATAGTAATCAAGGTATTGAGTAAAATGGAATAAATTAGATTGTTTCCTTTTACGTTATGTTTGTGAATTCTTGGGTTGGTGGACATTTAGGTTTTTGTTTTTAAAACATTAAGACATTTGGCCTTAATAAATATTTTGCAAAGAGAAGTAATAAAATAAATTTAAACCCTACTCCAAACGAATACCATCTCCAATATTCATTATAAAGTTTTTTATTTCCATTAGTCAAAAAACTATTTGCAATTTTAATATGATATTTAAACAAAAAAATAGTTGTAAGAAATACAAAAACTTTTTGCTTATTTGAAATGAATGATTTATCCTCGTTTGAAAGTTTCAAATCTCTTCTATCTATTTCATTAATAACTTTTCTTTTCAATTCAGCATCTAAGTTACCTCCTTGGAACAAATTGATCAATTGATAATCTGATAACTTTTCGAGTTTATTCATCATTTATTTACAAGCTATTTTATTCACTCGATTCTGATGTCTTCCGCCTTCAAATTCCGTTTTCAAAAAAGTTTCCACCATTTCAACCGCTTGCGGAATTGAAGTAAATCGTGCAGGAATACTAATAATATTTGCATCATTATGTTGTCTGGCCAAAGCTGCAATCTCTTTGGTCCAGCATAAAGCTGCTCGAATACTTTGGTGTTTATTAACAGTCATAGCGATGCCGTTTCCGCTACCACAAATAACGATTCCTAACTCTGCTTTTCCGGTTTCTACATCGGTTGCAACCGGATGACCAAAATCGGGATAATCCACACTATCATTCGTGTTGGTTCCGTGATTTATGATTTCGTGACCTTGTTTTTCTAAAAAATCAACGATGGCTTTTTTATAATCCGGGCCGGCGTGGTCGTTTCCAATGGATATTTTCATGTGTTGATGTGTTGTTATTTTTATCTTTACAAAAATAATCAAATTCAATCAGGTTCGAATGAAATTTAACGGTCAGGTTTGTTCGTTTGACGACAATGCGTTGTATTGGGAATTACACATCCCGATTCCAGATGCTATTTTTAAGAAATTACATTCAGAAGCAAAAGATAAACGCGTGGTTTGCACCATAAATACTAATTTTTCTTTTCATTGTGCGATGTTGCCAAAAGTCACTTTTCATTACATTTTATTGAATAGAGAAATCTGTAAAAAATTGAATTTGCACTTGAATGATAATGTAAATGTGGAATTAATAAAAGACGAAAGCAAATACGGCATGCCTCTTTCGGAAGAAATGGAAGAAGTATTTTTCAGTGATCCCGAAGGAAGCGATTTATTTCACCAACTCACCCTAGGAAAACAACGAACGTTGATTCATGTGGTAAACAAATACAAAAGTTCACAATTGCGGATTGAAAAATCATTCGTTATTTTAGAACATTTGAAAAATAGAAAAGGCGTTTTGGATTTTAAGGGGTTGAATGAAGATTTTAAGAATTTTAAGAATAGATTGTAATATATCGCAAATTAATATTTATGAATGCATTGCAATATCTTTACTTTTATAAATAATTTGCGAATTTGCGGTTTAAATAATGAAAAAATACGATTACATTATCCTTGGTTCCGGTTTATCAGGTTTGCTCATCGCTTATCGTATGGCGAATGATGCTTGGTTTGATGACAAAGAAATTCTTATCATCGATAAGGAAATCAAAAACCAAAACGACCGAACCTGGTGTTTTTGGGAAGAACCGAATGGCGAATTTGATTCTATCCTTTCTAAAACTTGGGAAAAAGCATTTATCGGGAATCAAGATTTTCAACAATCGTTTGACTTGCATCCTTATTTGTATAAAATGATTCGAAGCAGTGATTTTTACAAATTAGTTTTCGATCAAATTTCTTCCAAATCAAATTTTACTTTTATAAATGATGAAATCATCCATTGGAAAACGATTGAAAATTCGGTTGAAATCATTGGAAAAAATCAATCGTATTTTGGAAATTATTTATTGAATAGTTTTTTTAATATCAATCCACTTCTCAATCAAAAAAAGTACCCGTATTTAAAGCAACATTTCATCGGTTGGTTTATTAAAACAAAAGAAGAACTTTTTGATGATTCGGAAGTAAAATTTATGGATTTTACAATCGAACAAGACGGAAATACTCGCTTTATGTATGTTTTGCCCACTTCCAAAACCGAAGCTTTATTTGAATATACTTTGTTTTCGGAAGATTTATTAGAAAATGGCGAATACGAAAATGCAATTAAAACCTATCTTCAAAATCGAGGTATAAACGACTATGAAATTATAGAAAAAGAAACAGGAAACATTCCCATGACGTGTTTTCCATTTCATAAACAAAATTTGGTACGGGTTTTATTTATTGGAACAGCCGGTGGTTGGACCAAAGCAAGCACGGGTTTTACTTTTTTCAACAGTAAAAAACAATCCGAAAAACTGATAGAATTTTTAAAAAACAATCAAAACTTGGCTAAATTTCATCAAAAGAACCGCTATTGGTTTTACGATTTAATTTTGTTAGAGGTTTTACATCAAAACAATGAATTGGGAGCTGCTCTTTTTGGGAGACTTTTTCAAAAAAATTCCATTCAAAATATCTTTCAATTTTTAAATGAAGAAGGTACTCTTTTTTCAGATTTTAAAGTGATGTTAACGTTGCCAAAACAGATTTTTATTAAGGCTACTTTTCGTGCTTTGTGGAAATTAAGAGGATAAAAAAGCCCCTGATTTTTTAAATTTACAAAAAGTAATCAGTGAATCAACAGCAAAAACAAAAGTTTACTAAATCCTTGATAATCTTATATTTATCATAAACTAAATATTAAATATTTAC
>NZ_PNJW01000079.1 GCF_013822155.1 Flavobacterium sp. | reverse complement strand
TGATTCTATTTTGCTATTACTTAAGACTTTTTTAAAATGCAGTACTTTGTCAGAACAAGTTCCTCCCAATCCTGATGCAACATAATTTTTATTATTAAGCATAAACAAGTTATGAAACGGAACTGTTTCAAACTCTTTGAGAAGTAAATTTTCTATTTTTTGAATTCTATTCATATTCATTTATGATTTATGCCTCTTTTTTCAATTGCTATGTCAAATGTTGGATATGAATTAAAATAGTCATTCTTGGCTATTTTTTCAGAAAAATAATTATTCCAAATCTCTTTCAATTGTTGTTTTTCTGTTTTTCCATTTTGAGTTAAATATTCCACTACTAATTTTCTAATTCCAGAACCGACGTCAAAAGACATTTTGCTTCGTTCAATTATTTCTTTTGGCAAATCATCCGCAAATTCTTCTCTTAAAATTTTCTTTCCAATTAATCCTTCCTCTGTTTCTTGAATTAAATTTGCACAATTGCGGACTGTTCGCAGATAGAATTCATAATCAGTTACAAATGCATGATCAATTTTAGTGATGTCGATATCGGTGATATTATATTTCCACATTAAAAAATCTTTGGTGTGTTTTAGTGATGTTACATAGCGTTCCAATGTTCCCGGAGCATATTCTTTCCCGATTAAAGCTTTGATTTTGTTGTTATGGTCTTGGAATATTGGGATGAGGGTACGGGTGCGTTCTGATTTCCCAAGATGTTCTAGTTTAAAAGATTCAAATGTTATTTCAACTTCTTTCATAAACAGTCTTTTTTCTGTCTCATACACGTTAGCTTTGAATAGTTCTAGTTGACTATTTACTGTATGAGCCTCCTCTGAATTACCCTTCATTCTGCTAATTTCTGATGACCATTTCGATTCATCTACATAATGACCGGTACTGATGTCAAACCTTTGACCGTTTACTGTAATCCGTTGAAAAATTGGCATTCGCCCAATGGCATTGACTTTTGATTTTCTGAGATAGAAAAGTACATTGATTTTAGCTTTCATTTTGGTAACCTTTAAATTGATAGTTAATTTACACTAATTATCAATACAAGAAAAGATGTTCATTTTCTGAACCACAGGGTTCATGGGGGTTCAAGTGAAAATAGGTGCACCTTTTTTACCATTCTACTGGTGCACCGAATAGTGCACCTTAAGTTTGATTAATTTTGAATAAATTGAGGATTATGTTAAAATAAAAAACCCTTTAAATGTTGAATTTAAAGGGTTTTAGTTCATTTTGATAGAATATCAGCGGAGAAAGAGGGATTCGAACCCCCGGACCTGTTACAGTCAACAGTTTTCAAGACTGCCGCAATCGACCACTCTGCCATTTCTCCAATAAAACACAATCATTTTCTGATTGCGAGTGCAAATATAGAACGATTTTTTGTTTCTGCAAACGTTTTATGGCTAAATATCAGACTTTTTTTTTCCTAAAACTAACTCTTTCGCAATCAGAACTTTCTACTGCTTAAAACGTTCAACTATACATCTTCTCATAATATTCATCCACCATTCTGGCTGAATCAAAAAACGGTACTACTGTATTCATGCTTTCAATCATGATTTTATTCCAGTCCTTCCGTTTTTTATAATACATCGGAACAACTACATTTTCCAATAAGGTTAATAAATTATCTAAATCCTTGGCATCCTGCTCATACGTTGGCAAATGATGATCAACTGTTGGCAACACAAACGAATTAACTCCATTATCATAAAACTCACAAATCCAACCATCATTAGTCGATAAATTGATAGAACCATTCATGGCGGCCGACATCCCACTTGTTCCCGAAGCTTCACGGGTAACTCTAGGTGTGTTCAACCAAACGTCCGACCCTTCTTTTAACTGTCTGGAGAGCTTCAATTCATATCCGGTTAAAACTGCCATATTATCAAATGACCGACTTAAATAAGCTAAGGAATTAAAGGTATTGATGGCACCATAATCCATTGGATAAGGTTTTCCTGCAAAGATGAGCTGTATTGGAAACTCCTTATTATCCATTAATCGTCTAAAACGGTCATGGTCGCGTGTGATTAAATCCGGGCGTTTGTATTCCGCAAAACGTCTGGCCCAAACTATCGTGAGTACATCATCTTTAAATAACTTTCCGGTTTGGTCTGCTACCACATCAAACAGTTTATGTTTCAATCGGGCTTTTCTTTTCAAAATACCGGCCGGATTATTGGCAACTCTGGCTTCTTCTAAGAATGGGTCTGCCCAAAAGTTTTTATTTTGTGCATTCGTGATGTGAGTTATCGGGCAAACACCGTCATAACCTTCCCACATGTGTCTGGATACTTCCCCGTGCAATTTCGAAACGCCATTCGCTTTGTGACTGAAACGTAAACCCACTAAGGTATGATTAAATGTATTGTCATAAATGCCTGAAATAGCTCTCACCTCTTCCATCGGTAAGCCACAAAAGAAGCTTAGGTTTTGCAAAAAGTAAATGTCGTGCTTTTCATTTCCTGCTTCTTCCGGAGTATGGGTTGTAAAAACTAATCGTTTTTTAAGTTCATCTAAATTATGTCCGAACTTTTTATACAAATGAAAAGCTCCTGATAAAGCATGAGCTTCATTAAAATGGTATAAATCAGGTTGATAATTCAATTCATCTAACAACTTAGCTCCGCCAACACCTAACACCATGCATTGGGCCACTTTTGCATTTGGATCGGAGTCATACAAACGAAACGTAGTCGATTGAGCCAAATAATCATTCTCCGGTAAATCCGTAGAAAGAAAAAACATGGGAGCCGTGCCAAAAGTGGTTGGGTTCAAAAACATGGCTTTAATCCAAACAGGGTGGTTATTGATTTCAATCGTAAACCGAATGCCGGTATCTTCTAAAAAGTGAAAAATCTTTTCCTGAAACATCACTCCCATCGAGCGATCTTCTTTTCGAATTTGATCATAATAACCTTGTTTCCATAAAACGCCAATACCAATGATGTTTTGTTTCAAATCAAAGGCACTTCGCATATGAGAACCTGCTAAAAAACCCAATCCTCCGGAATAGATTTTAAAGCTTTGATCAATGGCAAATTCCATACTGAAATAGGCCACCGATGTTTTATATTTTTTGTCAAAGGTATACGGGTGTTTGTACTGTTTGGGCAAAGTTGAGCTCATGCTGTCTTTTTTATACGTTTAAAAATAGAGAAAACGGTAGAATTAAAAAGGAAATAAATCAGTAGAACACTGTTTTTCAGTAGCATACAAAAAGCATTGCCTTTCAATAAAAACCAAGCCAAATATAAAAAAGAATATTTATATAAAAGGTAGAATTTCAGTGATAATATAGGTCAAAACAGCCTCAAATGTTCTTTTGATTCATATGCTGACTATTCAACAAAAAAAGACTCAATCAGATGAATATAAATATGAATTTTATAACTTTTTACAAGAATTGTATAAACGAGTTGACAACTTTTATCCCGTATTTTACTAAACAATAATGAAGCTAAAATTAGCTGTGAAAAAATAAAATGTATTGCTGCTTTGTCAAGAGAAGAACATCGTCACCTGATTTAAAATTAGGTACTAACAAACAACAATGCTATTTTAATGAAACCGGTTCAGGAAGATATTGTGTACTCAATCCACACTTTCACCGGAATATGTCAGGAGGAGTTTGTTATCGTTTTGGTTACGTTTAACAAGCTCCAAATGATTATTTATACCTATCCCAACACATGATGTGCCAACACTTTTTGCACATCATACACATCAACTCCTTTATTAAATTGTTTAACAATACTTGGATGCGTTTCACTGGAAACCCATATTTTCAATTCTGCTTCAAGGTCAAAAGTACCGGCAGTTTCCACACTGAAACGACTAATGCTTTTGTAAAGTATCGATTTATATTCCACTTTACTACCGGTGATGCCTTGCTTTTCAATCAATATCAGGCGTTTATTGGTAAAGATGAATGTGTCGCGAATCAGTTTAAAACCCAGTTCAATAGTTTCAGAATCTGTCAGTAATCGACCATACTTTGTTTGAAGTTCCTCCGGTTTTACTGATCCCGCGTTGCCTAATAAGGCTGAAAATAGTCCCATATCTTACGATTGTTTAAGTAAACCTCAAAGATAGAAACTTCCTTCCGATTTATTTTATCAATGCGATAAAAAACTACTCTTATCCATATACCATTTTAGTTCTTTTTCCATTTTTTGGAGTTTGACTAACGTGGCTAAATCTTTTTGTATACGAACAAAGGCGGTTTCACTTTTGATTATATAATCAAATGCATCATGCAGCATGCAACTCACTGCTACCTCTATTTTATCCTGACTGGATAACATTATAACCGGTATATGTGATTTTGATTCCTTAATGATATCTAACGTTTCTATGCCGTTCATTGCTTTTTTATCAATGCCGTCTAAGTGATAATCAAGTATTATCACATCAGGTTCATGGTCTAACGCTGCTATACACAACTCTCCTGTCACATAGGTTTCTATCTCGAAATCACCATGCTGCAGGAATTGTATTTCCAGTGATTTCAAAAACACAATATCATCGTCAACAAGGAATAGTTTTAATTTGTCTTTATTTTTCATCGTTCATAGCATTTAATTCATTTTGTAATTCAACACACGAGTGATTGCATACTCGCTCTAAAGATTTAATCATCTCTTCTAAATCCGGGGCGTGTTCCAATGCATCGGCATATACTTGCACTTGCTTAGCCATTTTGGTATACTCATCACTAATACCCACAATAGAAAAGGAAGGTATCATTTTATGGACAGTTGATTTCAACAGTGCCCAGTCTTTCGAGTTATAACTCTTTCTCATCATCGTGACTAAAGGAGGGGTTTGCAGCAAATAAGCCGTAATCATTTCCCGAATCAGTTTTGTATTCGATTGGGTTAACTTGTTCAGATAACTCATGTCTACATACCGAATCGTATCTGTAGCCGTTGGTTTGCCCACTTCATGATCGATGATTAAAATAGGTTTTTTTATCAACCCGATTAACTTACTATACAATAACCGCTCATCAACCGGTTTTGAAATATAATCATTCATTCCCACTTCTTTGCATCTCGCTACATCCACCGTTGTTACATCGGCAGTTAAAGCAATGATGGGAACTGTCAATTTTAATGTTTCTCTGATATAGGTTGTTGCTTCAAAACCATTCATTTCCGGCATTTGCAAGTCCATTAAGATGATATCATACGCAGTTGTTTCCAACTTTTCAACAGCTAATTTACCATTAGCCGCTATTTCACATTCAAACCCAAAGTCGTCTAACAGCGTTTTCATCAACAACTGATTCAGTTCCATATCCTCCACCACTAATATCTTAGTGTCTTTAATATCCGTATTCAACGGAATCATTTCAGGCTCAACAACTGCCAAGGCAGAAGTCTTACTGAAATCTAAAACAAAACTAAAAGTTGAACCCACATCAAGCGTACTTTCCACTGTAATCGTTCCGCCTTGAGCTTCCACTAATTGTTTAACAATGGCTAATCCTAATCCAGTACCGCCAAACAATCGAGCCGTGCTGCTCGTGGCTTGTTGGAAGTTATCAAATATACTGCTTATTTTACTTTTCTTAATCCCGATACCTGTATCGGTTACAGAAAATTTTATGCTCGCTTTCTTATCCTCTTCTTTCAATAACCTAACAGCTAACACTATTGAACCCTTGTTCGTAAACTTAACCGCATTACTGATTAAGTTCAAAATAATTTGATGCAATCGAACCGGGTCACCCACCAATACTTCCGGAATGCGTTCATCATATTCAGTCAATAACGCCAAATTCTTTTCCTGTATTTTCGTTTCAAAAAGATGTAACATCGCCGCAATCGACAAATTCAGTTTAAAAGGTGTCTTTTCAAAGTTCATTCGTCCCGCATCTACTTTGGCTAAATCAAGAATATCGTTAATCAAAACAATCATGGCATCACCACTCATCTTGATGGCCATTAAATATTCTTTCTGTTTTGCTGTTAGTTCAGTCTTTAAAACCACTTTAGTAAAACCAATTATGGCATTCATCGGAGTTCGGATTTCATGGCTCATGTTCGACAGAAACTGCTGTTTCGACTTCACCGCTTCAACGGCAACATTAGTAGCTTTCTCCGCTTTTATAGCGGCTTCTTCAGCAATTTGCTTCGCTTTGATAAGTTCGTCTTCAATTCGTTTTTGCTCTGTGATGTCACGTGCAACCACTACGGCTCCTATAACCGTATTGTTATCATCTTTATACACTGAACCATTAAAAAGCACTTGGGTCAACACACCATCTTTTATGGTTAACGGATAATCTGAAACAAACCCTTTCGAAAAAACTGCTTCATAACCTTCCTTCGCTTTTTCAGAATCCGTAAAATAAGTAGTAAAGTTTGAACCTATCAACTTTTCCCGTGCCATTTCCGTTACCTGAACAGAAGCCTGATTTGCATCTGTAATAATTCCTTCCGGACTAATCGTAAACAACGGATCCCGACTTGCCTCTATCAAACTCAGCGAATATTTAGACGCCAATTGCATCGCATAGCTGTGTGCTTTTGACTCTTCATTAATAATGGTATGATTCCGAAACACAAAATAAATAAACAACAGCAATAGAAATACGCCCGCAAACAGCGAAAACAAAACTATCTTATTCATGTCCGTACTAAACGTGTTTTCACTTTTACGCACTTTCAGCAACATAAATTCTTCTGCATTAATTGCCTTAACACTCTCACGGATTGCCTCGGTTTTAGCTGTGCTAAATTGCAAAAACAAATATTGTTCTTTGCTATTCTCTGGCTCTTTTGATTTGGCTTCAATCAGTTTTTCCGACATCTTGATGCGGTTAGCAATCAAGATTGCTAAGTCTTCTACCCTTTTATGCTGGCTCGGATTATCCTTTGTTAAGTGTAATAGTATAACAATGTTTTGCTCTACTTGAGCCAAACTCTGTCTATAAGACGAAATAAATGAAGGATTCCCTGTTAACAAATAGCCCCTACTCGCCGTTTCAAAACTCATCACATCCAGCAGTAACTCCTGGTTTTTATCCATCACTGCATAGGTATGCGTAACATGATTACCGGAAGAAATAACCTTTTTTGAATTAAAATAAAAAATTATCCCCAAAGCGATAATAATTAATATCGCTAAGTAATAATAAACGGCTTGTGATAAGGCTATTTTGTAGGTCATGATTCGTTGTCTGTTTCCTCTTCAACAGTGTGTCGTTTCTCTTTCATTTTCTTGAAATGCGAGGGAGACAGCCCGGTCACTTTCTTAAATTGATTCGACAAATGGGCCACGCTGCTGTAGTTCATCTTATAAGCAATCTCGGTGAGGTTCAACTCTCCATAAACCATTAGCTCTTTGATGTATTCAATCTTATGATTAATAATGTATTGCTCAATTGTGGTTCCCTGCACTTCAGAGAACAGATTCGCTAAATAAGTGTAGTTGTGATTCAACTTTTCACTCAAGTGATTCGAAAAATTAACCTTAATTATTTCATCGGAATGATAAACCATATCGATAATGATATGTTTAATTTTCTCAATCAAAATAGATTTTTTATCATCCATTAATTCCAGCCCTGTGCCCAGCAAACCTTCACTCAGTTGCAAGCGTTGCTCGGCAGTCAAGTCTTCCATTACGTCAACTTCACCCCAGTCCAGAATGACAAAGTGTAACCCTAACTTTTGCAACTCATCCCTTAGCATGATGCGGCAACGGTTACTCACCATATACTTAATAAATATTTTCAATTATCGTGGTTTAGAATATTTTTATAAAGGTCAGGCTTATTTAACGGTTACTATCATATTATCCCGTTAAAATATTGCATAATTCATAGGTTGAAGCAATTGCCAATAAAAAAAGTTCTCTTTTTTGTAGGATTAATGCAAACTTATTTGTAAGTTTGAGACACCAAAAACAACCACCCCCTTTTTATCAACCGTGCTGCGTTCTATCTTCCCTAGTATACCCTAGGGCAAGATGTATATAATTTTATTCCATAAACTAAACCACTAAGAAGAGAAAGGGCCTTTGTTTTTACAAGGGCCTTTTTTAATGGCTGTTCGTAAGTAACATTTATTCGATTAAACCCCTTCTAAACTAGTATTTCATTACTTTTTAACCCTATTTGCTGTGAAATCAATAAAAATGATGTGAATATTTTGCAGTTTAAAAACACTTTTATACTTTTACTACTCCTGAGGTTGAAGTCATATTTTTATGATTAAGTAAAGTCCCGATTCTATCGGGGCTTTTTTATTGTAGCAACAATTGGTTTGATATTGATAGATTTTAGAGAAAGAAGCCTCCTGAGAAAACCCAAAAGCACTTCGCATTAAGAACACCATAGCCGGAAGCCATCCTAATTACCCCTACACCACCACCGAGAATAAGTTACTTCCGTTGTCTGAACAACCATTCCATCAGTAAGGAATCACTATAAGCCATTAGCCATGAAAAGTGGCCTACTTCCGGATATTGCGTATACCCTGGATGTGCTCCGGCTTTTGTTAAGGCCTGAATCATCGTTAGCGAATAGGCAGGATCTACCGCAACATCTTCCGCACCATGAAACACCCAAATAGGAATATGCTTAATCGTGCTTGCCAGCGAACTATCGCCGCCGCCACAAACAGGAACGGCCGCTGCAAACAAATTAGGGTAGCGTTCAATCGCATCAAAGGTTCCAAAGCCGCCCATGGATAAGCCCGTTATATAAATCCGGTTCGTGTCTATCGGATACTTTTTCACCGTTTCCTCAATTAGAGCCATTAAAAGAGCCATTGGTTTGGAAGGTGTTTGCTGCAATAAAAACGTTTGACCCTCTTTACCATCCGAAAAATTAGACCAATCGGAATCCAACGGACATTGTGGAGCAAGCACAAACGAAGGATATAACTTCATGTTCTCATCACTCGCAAAATTAGCCACGCCCCATTTCAATTGAGCTTCATTATCGGTTCCGCGTTCGCCTGAACCATGGAGAAAAACAACCAACGGGTATTTTCGAACCGTGTTATAATCCGGATAAAGCAGTCGGTAGGGCAATGTTTCCCCTTTTTCATTGCTGTATTTTTCAACACTAAAACGGGAAACTTGACCGTAAGCCGTTTGTATCAAAACCACACAAAGCAAGGTCAAAATCATTTTTGCGGAAGAAAGCTTGTTGAAATTCATCGTGTATTCGTTAAGTTAGTAGTAATCCCTTTCATAAAAACAGCCCGGCAACACCATTCCCCTCACCCACTCGAACTGATTTTAAAGTAATGTAAATATAGCAGTTTTATGGCACATTAGGAATCTTTTTTTATCTAAAACCCTAAAAATGTTGTGAATAATTTGCTGTTTAAAAATAAATTACTACTTTTAATCGACCATAGACAGTCTTCTTGATTAGTAATCAAGGTTTAGCCCCGATTTAATTGGGGCTTTTTTTATTGTAGATTGGGCTTAAAAGGAGCTGTGTTATGGACTGAAACCTCTGCTCCTGTTTGTGTATTTGAACCGCAGTTTGCTCTTTAGAAGCGGATATAAAAAAATGTAGTTATCTTTTGTTTATAAGCTGTGTTACTTTTTCAAAGGAAAGGCCAGTGTATTCGCAAAATTCTTCAATGGTGATGTATTGGTGGGGTTCTTTGTTGAACTTTACTTTCATTTTGTGGATGAGGTTTCGGGCATACCGTTCGCTTCTTCCCAATAATACTTGAATGTCTTTGGTGTAAATTGCTTGTCTTTCCATGGCATCGTAATTATGAATGATTATTGTTAATGGAACACGCTTATCGAAAGGAATGAATTGGAATGCTATTGTACTCCCTTTTTGGAACTATAGAGACACTACTTTTATAACACTCCTATAACACTAGTATAACTTAGGTATAACTTAGGTAGTACACTAGTGTAACTTCGATTAAATTAGATTATTGTATTCATTCAATTTGTTGATGGAAATGATAGTTTTTGGGATAAAAGCCACTTGGCTATTGAAACTATTTGCGTGGTATCGCACATCTTGTAGGAAATTCTACGCTAAATAAATAAAATAATTGGAAAAAACCAAACTTAACGGCAAAATTGGCAAAAAAAGTTTAAATCGGCACGAAGGATTTTTTGTATTGAATTGACTCCCATAGCTTTGTGTCATTATTAATCCCCAAATTTTTTTTATTATGGCCAAACAAAAAGGCGTATTTAAGATTGAAGGAACGTTAGATGACGTTACCTTTTTTAAGCGAAGAGATGTTTATCTGGTTCGCAACAAAGGCGGAGTTTCAAAACAACGCATTATGAACGATCCGGCCTTTGCCCGTACGAGAGAGAATGGCACTGAATTTACGAATGTTGCTCACTCGGGCAAGATGATTCGCAATGCCAATTCCGTATTAATCCGTAAGGCGTATGACGGAACGCTTAGTAACCGCTTAATGAAAGTATTGTCCTTGGTTAAAAACGAGGATGCCAATTCGTCTCGCGGGAACCGTACGGTTTTTGAAGGCATCGGTACAAATGATGGAAAGAACTTGTTGAAAGGATTTGACTTTAACAGTCGTTCTCAATTGACTTCGGTTTTGCAAGCTCCTTTTGTTTTGGACACTGCTACGGGCAAAGTGACTATTGAGGACTTGGTTCCTTTAGACATGTTGGCTTATCCACAGAACTCGACTCATGTTAGTTTTAGAACCGGGTTTTTGAACTTGGATTTTGAAACGGGAGCATTTGAGATTACTTACAGTCCGGTGGTTACTTTAGAGCTGGATATGACTGTTAGTTCGCCAGAAATGCTACCGACGGCAGTTCCGGGAGGTTCGGGCACGCAGTTTTACTTTTTCCTGATTGAGTTTATGCAGGAGGTGAATGGCGTTCAATATGCTTTGAATGATGGGAAGTTTAACGTGCTGAGTCTTTTAGATGTTGATTAGTGAAAGCGGCCTTCGGGCCGTTTTTTTTTGTTTTCAGCTGATATTTTTTTGGTTTTTAGTTCTTTGATTTTTTTGGTTCTTTTGGTTATGGGATTGAACGCGGATGACGCAGATGACGCGGATTAAAAGGATTTTTTACGGATATCGCTTCGCGATAAGGGGATCCCGAAGTCTCGGGACGGATTTATTCGGTTTATTAATTTTTTTAGTTTTTTTAGTTTTTTTAGTTTTTTTAGTTTTTTTGTTTGAGGGATGGAACACAGATTTGATGGATTGAATGGATTTAAAAGGATTTTTTATGGATATCGCT
>NZ_PNJW01000078.1 GCF_013822155.1 Flavobacterium sp. | reverse complement strand
AATATATTGTCTTTACTTTCATTTAAAAGAATTTTCATAAGTGAAATTGCTTCCTCGTTTTGTTTAGTTTCAACCAAAATTTTTGCTTCTTCTTCCCATAAAAAATCATTTCCATCTTTTGATAATCCTAATCCAACGGTCATTTTTTTTACTTTTCGAATGGTTTCCAAATTCCAAGTAGATTTTTGTTTTTGAATAGATTCTAATAAAATACGTTCTAATACTTTAATTTCCGTGCCTTTTTGTGATCCTTTTTCAAAATCTTTAAGATTTTCTCTGTTTTCATACCAATAAATAAAAAATCCGTTATCAATACTTTTGACAGAATTTTTTAAAATCAGATAACTTTCATTAGTTGCTAAATTTTGTTTGGGAAAAACATCAAAAAGCTGACTGGAAATTTCATTACCTAATGCATCATTTTGATAAAGTTGAATCAAATCTGAATAAGCATAAAGTGTTTTAATACTTCTGTCGCCTGCTTCGTATTTTGTTTGAAGGCTTCCAGTTCGTTCTTCAGTATTTAAAGCTTTTTTTCCAATGTTTATAAGATATTCTAAATCATTTTTTGCCCCGGAATAGTGAACAAAATTTTTATCAGAATCAAAAAATAAAAAGAAAGGAACTCCAGTGAATTTTAATTTTCTTTCAGCCATGAAAAGGCTATCTTTTCCTTTTAATCCACCTTTGGTGTTTATTTTATAATTAACAAATTTGGTATTATAAAAATCTGCCATTTCCTTATTTTCAAATAGAGGTTGAATACTCATACAGATAGTGCAATCCGCGTTGTAATATTCAATAAAAACTAACTTATTTAATTTTTTAGCTTTTATAAAAGCTATATCAGCACTCGACTCAAAAACTACTTTTTGACCAAATGATAGATTAAAAAATAAAATAAAAAACAAGAAATGCTTCAAAACAAAATCTATTTACTATAATCTCACAAATTTATAAAGTTGCAATCAATTTGTTAGAACTTTTAGTCAATCTTTAACCAGTAAATGCTAAATTCGATCAATAATTATAGGTAAAATATATTGACATCGCACTTGTTTGTTGTCTTTTACAGCCGGATACCATGGTTCATCAAACTTAGTCATTACCCGAATGGCTTCTTTACTGAAATTTTCAGGAATATTATTAAGTACTTTTATGTCAGTAATTGTTCCGTCAGTTTCAACTATAAAACTGCAAATAATTTTAGGTACAGGAGCTTCATTTTTTGGAAATTTAAAATTTCTTGACATAAAACGATACATACCGTTTTCACCATACATAAGCTTTGGTTTGATGTCGACGTCTTTATCTAAATATACTTTTTCACCGGAGACTGAATGATTTAATTTTTTTGAATAATCAATTTCTGATTGGGCAAAAATGGTAAAAGAGATGAAAAATAATAATAATTGTATTTGTAATTGTTTCATTTTTAATTATTTAAAAATTTATTTTCGATTAAAATGGTCTTAGTATATAATTAATCAGTATTTAAACACTTTTATTAATTTAATATATTAAAATTATATTTTATTAGTATATAAACATAATTAAGTATAAGAAATTGTTTAAGGAATTAATAAATATTTATTTTCTTTAATTAATTATTTATTTTAGTTTTGCGGCTTAAAATTTTAAACCTAAAGAAATGAAAAAAATAATTACTTTATTCTTATTGACATTTATTTTTTATCCTGAATTATCTGCTCAAAGTTTTTCTCCCGATAAAAGAATTACGCTTTATGGTTCTTATACTTTTGATGATAGTTTTGATTCTTATTATGATTATGGGAATTATTATCAAGGAAAAATTAGTGACGGAATGCTTTATGGAGTTGGATTTGAATTTGAAATTCGTCCTTCAGCATATTTAGAACTTTCTTATTTGAGAGAAAGTACAAATGCACCAACACAATATTATACAGGGGGAGCTTTTACCAAATACAATGACTTTGATGTTGTAATGAATTATATTATGTTAGGAGCCAACCATAGTTTTCAAAAAGCAGGTTCTAAAGTTGAGGGTTTTGGAGGATTATCTTTAGGTATGGCAATTGTTGATATTGAACATGATGATGTTAATCCCGCTTATGATGTTTCAAAAAATGTAACAAAATTTGCTTGGGGATTGAAAGCCGGAGCAATCATTTGGGCAACACCTAAATTTGGAGTAAAATTACAAGCACAATTGTTGTCTGTGGCACAATCATTTGGAGGAGGATTTTATTTTGGAACAGGCGGATCAGGTGCCGGTGTAAGTACCTATTCTTCAATTTATCAATTTAGCCTTGGTGGAGGGTTGACTTATAATTTTAATTAATTCAATTAAATAAAATAAAATAAAAAAAGCGATTAGAGTAATGTCTAATCGCTTTTTTTATTAAAAATTGTTTATTGATTTCTGAAAACTAATTCATTATTAAAACTGTCTAACAAAATAATACTTTCGGTTTTAATGGCTCCGGATAAGATTTCTTTTGATAATTTATTTAAAACTTCTCGCTGAATAACTCGTTTTACAGGTCTGGCTCCAAATTGAGGGTCATATCCTTTTTTAGCTAAATAATCAATTGCTTCCGGAGTGGCATCCATCGTAATATTTTGTTGAGCTAACATTTTGGTGACACTTTTTAATTGTAAGCCCACAATCTCTCTTATGTTTGCATTGGTCAATGGCGTAAACATGACGATTTCATCAATTCTATTAATAAATTCAGGACGAACTGTTTGTTTCAACAAGCCTAAAACTTCTGTTTTTGCAGCTTCGGTGGCAGCATCAATTCCGCCTTTCAAATTTTCAAATTTCTCTTGGATAATATGACTTCCCATGTTAGAAGTCATAATGATAATCGTGTTTTTGAAATCAGCTACACGACCTTTGTTGTCGGTCAATCTGCCTTCATCTAACACCTGTAACAAAATATTAAATGTGTCGGGATGAGCTTTTTCAATTTCATCTAACAAAATCACAGAATAAGGTTTTCTTCGAACCGCTTCGGTCAGTTGTCCGCCTTCATCATAACCTACATAACCCGGAGGAGCACCAACTAATCGGCTCACAGCATGACGTTCTTGGTATTCACTCATGTCGATTCGAGTCATTGCATTTTCATCGTCAAATAAATATTCGGCTAACGCTTTGGCTAATTCAGTTTTTCCAACACCTGTTGTTCCTAAGAAAAGAAAAGTTCCAATTGGTTTTTTCATATCTTGTAATCCGGCTCGACTTCTACGAACGGCATCGCTAATGGCTTCAATAGCTTCTTCCTGACCAACAACTCTGAGGTGCAATTCATCCTCTAACTTCAATAATTTTTCGCGTTCACCTTGTAGCATTTTCATTACAGGAACTCCTGTCCATTTTGCAACTACTTCGGCAATATCTTCTCGAGTCACTTCTTCTTTTATTAGAGAAGTTCCGGACTGATTTTCAATTAATTGTGTTTGAAGGATGTCCAAACGTTCTTGTGCTTCTTTAATTTTTCCGTAACGAATTTCAGCCACTTTTCCATAATCTCCTTCTCGTTCCGCACGTTCAGCCTCTTGTTTGAAATCTTCAATTTCCAGTTTTACATTTTGAATATTATCGACTACATCTTTTTCTGATTTCCATTTGGCAAAAATTTCGTTGCGTTCTTCTTTTAAATTGGCTAAATCCAACCCTAAAATTTTTAATTTTGTTTCATCATTTTCTCGCTTGATGGCTTCAATTTCAATTTCTAATTGCATTATTTTTCTATCTAAAACATCCAATTCTTCAGGTTTTGAATTAATTTCCATTCGAAGTTTAGAAGCGGCCTCATCCATTAAATCAATAGCTTTATCCGGTAAAAAACGGTTAGTAATGTATCGCTGAGAAAGTTCTACCGCTGCAATAATTGCGTCATCTTTAATTCTAACTTTGTGATGAGCTTCATATTTTTCTTTGATTCCACGCAAAATGGAAATCGCACTTTCAGTATCCGGTTCATCTACCATGATTTTTTGAAAACGTCTTTCAAGAGCTTTGTCTTTTTCAAAATATTTTTGGTATTCATCTAAAGTAGTAGCTCCAATTGCACGTAATTCACCACGAGCCAAGGCCGGTTTTAAAATATTTGCCGCATCCATCGCCCCTTCACCGCCACCGGCACCAACCAATGTGTGAATTTCATCAATGAACAATACAATGTCTCCTTCGGCTGCAATAACTTCTTTGACAACTGATTTCAAACGTTCTTCAAATTCACCTTTGTATTTTGCACCGGCAATTAAAGCTCCCATGTCTAAAGAAAAAACAATTTTGTTCTTTAAGTTTTCGGGCACATCACCATCTACAATTCGGTGTGCTAATCCTTCAGCGATGGCAGTTTTTCCAACACCGGGTTCACCCACAAGCATTGGATTGTTTTTGGTTCGTCGCGATAAAATTTGCAACACTCTTCGGATTTCTTCATCTCGACCAATTACAGGGTCAAGTTTGCCGTTTTTGGCTAATTCGTTGAGATTTTTTGCATATTTATTCAAGGAATTATAGGTTTCTTCAGCAGAAGCAGATGTCACACGTTCGCCTTTTCTCAATTCAGTAATAGCGGCTTCTAAGCCTTTTTCGTTCACTCCTTGGTCTTTTAAAATCTGAGCAACTTTACTTTTCGATTTAAAAATTGCTAAGATTAAATGTTCGATTGAAACATATTCATCGTTCATTTTTTTGGCAATGATAGAAGCCTCATTTAACATGGTTCCGGCTTCGCGGGAGAGCACTATTTCGCCACCGGAAACTTTTGGAAAGCTCTGAATTGTACTATCTAAAATTTGTGAAAATAAGTTTACATTCACATTCATTTTTTTTAAAATAAATGGAGCAACATTTTCATCAACTTCTAAAATTCCTTTAAAAATATGTTCGTTTTCCAGTTGTTGTTGACCAAAACTTTGTGCAATTTGCTGAGCTTGTTGCAAAGCTTCTTGCGATTTAATGGTTAAATTTTTTAAATTCATTTGTTGTGTTTTTATAATTTTCAGACAAGTAAATGTCTTTTAATTCAATATCTTTGGTAAATAATTGTCAACTACTATTCCAATTCTAAAATCAAGACAAAATGTCTTTTTTTGAGTAAAACTTATTCAAAATAAAGTCAAAATGTCTTAAAATATGTCAAATATGAGTTTTTTAACCAATTTATTCGGAAGTTCAGAAGAAGATAAAGTATCGAAAGTAGGATGGAGGATATTAGCCGATTTAGGACAACTTAATGAAATCATCGAGCTTTCTCATCAAAAGCCTGTTTTGATTTTTAAACACAGTACACGGTGCAGCATTAGTCGTTTTGCCTTAAAAAATTTTGAAAACGAATATGATTTTAAAGCAGAAGAACTTCAGCCTTATTTCTTAGATTTGTTGGAATACAGAGCTATTTCAAATGAAATTACAAATCGATTTGACGTGATGCATCAATCTCCACAAATTCTTCTCATTAAAGAAGGAAAATGTGTTTATGATGATTCACATGATGGAATTGAAATAAATAAATTGAAAAAATTTATTGTTTAACTGTTTTAGAAATTTTCATTTGTCAGCATATCAAATGAACTATCTTCTGATTCGATTTCTACTAATAATCTCTTTTAGTTTTGCTTTCAAATCTTCACCGGTATCATAAACCATTTGTTCGTTTGATGGAAATGGAACTGCTCTTTTACCGAAATACGAAATATATTGTTCATCAAATGCTCTTCGATCACCTCGAAAAGTAGCATAAATATTTTCAAAAATAAACTCACTAGCAAGTGGGTAAGTGTTGATTAACTGATTATTATTGAAATCAATATAATCCACTTTTGCTGTAACTTGACAGGCTTTGAATTGTGTAAACTGATACGCTGTTCCTTTTACAGTAATGAATTTATCTACTTTGATGGGATTTCCTAAACTGTCACGAACTATGTTTCCGTTGGCATCTAAAAGATTTTTCACACCATCTTTTATCTGTTTTTCTTGAATCACTTGTTTTTCCTTGATTTGTTCAGGTGAAATATTTATTTCTCTGAAATTCAAAATGATGCCGAAATCATAAGTAATTCCTTGTTGTCTGTTGCTGTGATAAACCGTCCATTTATCGTTTAAACCATAGGTGCTAAAATCTAATAAATCATCTTGCAAACGAATAGGAATCATCATGTTGGTTTCGTTTTTTGTATAAACATTTACAAAATCAGTTCCTTTGAATTGAGCTTCTTCAATTAGCTTGTTGACATCTTTAAATCCCGGATTGATGCTGTTTAAATATTTTAAATCATCGAAAACTTTTCTTGCTTCTATTTTATTTGCTGTTTGTAATAAGTTTTTAGAATTGGTATATAAATAATTAGACAAGGCATTTTTACTATCAATAATTTCTGTAGAATAATTATCCATAGGAAAAATAGCGTCTCTGCCTTCTTTCAGTAATTTTAAGGGTAATAAAGGTCTAATTAATTCTTGACGTCGATTGAGTTGAACGTACGAATTATATATTTGTTCTAAATTTGTTGGATTGGCGTCTTTTGACCATGAATCGATGTTTCTTAAATCTCTTTCTTTTGCTTTAGCAAAAGCTTCTTCAAGTATATAAACGTAATCTTGTTTTCCTTTTGCATTTTTATTGTTTCGTAAACTATTTACAGCAATATGAATTGCTTCGTCATAATTACCTGAAGTTAGCTGGTTGGTAGACTGTTTTACTCCACAAGAGAGGATGCTGTAGAAAAATAAAAGAAGTGTAATTTTTTTCATGAAATCATATTTTTATAAAAATCAAATATAATAAACAAGAACAATCTGGAGCAAAAAAATCCGGTAAAAACCGGATTTAAATTATTGTCTTACAAAGGGAGGAAGTAGTTTACTTTTAACTTCTCCAAAGCCAATTCTAATTTGTCCATTTTGACAATATCCCTTCATTGTAACAGTATCGTTGTCGTTTATGAATTTTCGTTCACTTCCATCTTTCATTTTTATTGGGTTTTTCCCACCCCAGGTTAATTCCAACATAGAACCAAAGCTATTTTCAGTAGAACCTGAAATTGTCCCGCTTCCCATCATGTCTCCGGAATTTACTTTACAACCATTAGAAGTATGATGAGCTAATTGTTGGGCCATTGACCAATACATATATTTAAAATTCGATTTGCTCACTAAAGTGGAGTCTGTTTTTTCCGGAGTGATATAAACTTCTAAATTAATATCAAAGGCATGTTTTCCTTTTTGTTGTAAATAAGGAAGAGGAGCCGGAGATTGTTTGGGGCCTTTTGTTTTAAAAGGTTCTAAAGCATCCATCGTTACAATCCAAGGTGAAATAGAGGAAGCAAAATTTTTCGCTAAAAAAGGACCAAGCGGAACATATTCCCATTTTTGAATGTCTCGGGCACTCCAATCATTCAACAAAACCATTCCGAAAATATAATCTTCTGCTTCACTAACCGGAATGTTTTCTCCCATTATATTGGCATCGGTAGTTATAAAAGCCATTTCTAATTCAAAATCAACTAATCTTGAAGGACCAAAAACCGGTTGCGTATCTCCATTTGGAAGCGTTTGACCCATTGGACGATGAACAGGTATTCCGGAAGGAATTATTGTAGAACTTCTTCCGTGGTAGCCTACTGGAATATGAAGCCAATTTGGTAACAATGCATTCTCGGGATCACGAAACATTTTTCCAACGTTTGTTGCGTGTTCTTTACTGGAATAAAAGTCAGTATAATCACCAATTAATACTGGAAGTTGCATTTCTACATCATCCATTTTAAAAATGATGATATCCCGATGCTCTTTGTTATCTCTTAGCTTTGGGTTATTGCTATCAAATAAATCTCCAATTCTGTTTCTTACTAAACGCCAGGTTTTTTTTCCGTCAGAAATGAAATCATTTAAAGTATCCTGCATGAACATATCATCGGTCAATTCTATACCTTCAAAATAATTTAATTGCTGCATAGCACCTAAATCAATAGCACAATCACCAATTCTTGTTCCAATGGTTACAATATCATCCTTAGTTAAAAAGACGCCAAAAGGAATATTCTGAATAGGAAAATCACTGTCGATTGGAACTTCTATCCAAGATTTTCTGTTGGGGTTGTTAGCTGTTATAGGCATTTTTAATTGTTGATTTAATGTTGAAAAATTATCAACCAAATATATTATTTACTATCAATTTAACAAACGATTTTTGTAATTTTGAGCTCAATTTAACGAAATATTATCAAATGCAACGCGACGAACAAATTTTTGACCTTATTTTAGACGAGCAAGATAGACAAATTCACGGATTAGAACTGATTGCCTCTGAAAACTTTGTGAGTGACCAAGTGATGGAAGCTGCCGGATCTGTTTTAACAAATAAATATGCCGAAGGTTATCCGGGTAAGCGTTATTATGGAGGTTGTGAAGTAGTGGATCAAGTGGAACAAATTGCCATCGACAGAGCAAAAGCCCTTTTTGGTGCCGAATATGCTAATGTCCAACCTCATTCAGGTTCACAAGCGAATACAGCAGTGTTTTTTGCTTGTTTAAAACCGGGCGATAAAATTCTAGGTTTCGATTTGTCACATGGCGGACATTTAACGCATGGTTCACCGGTGAATTTTTCAGGAAGATTATACAATCCTGTTTTTTACGGAGTTGAAAAGGAAACCGGACGTTTGAATTATGATAAAATTCAGGAAATAGCAACTAAAGAAAATCCTAAAATGATTATTGCGGGAGCATCTGCTTATTCCAGAGATATGGATTTTAAACGATTCAGAGAAATAGCAGACAGTGTTGGAGCAATACTCTTAGCAGATATTTCACACCCTGCCGGATTAATAGCAAAAGGTTTATTAAATGACCCTGTTCCACATTGTCATATTATCACAACAACGACTCATAAAACACTTCGTGGTCCTCGTGGAGGGATGATTTTGATGGGGAAAGATTTTGAAAATCCATTCGGAATAAAAACACCTAAAGGAGAAATCAGACTGATGTCCTCGTTATTAGATGCCGCTGTTTTTCCGGGAAATCAAGGTGGTCCACTAGAACATATTATTGCAGCCAAAGCGGTTGCTTTTGGTGAAGCATTATCAGATGAGTTTTTTAGATATTCACTTCAAGTGCAAAAAAATGCAAAAGCAATGGCTGAAGCATTTGTCAAAAGAGGATATGATTTAATTTCAGGCGGAACAGATAATCACATGATGTTGATTGATTTACGAAATAAAAATATTACAGGAAAAGAAGCTGAAAATGCATTAGTAAAAGCAGAAATTACGGTGAACAAAAACATGGTTCCATTTGATGATAAGTCACCTTTTGTGACATCGGGAATTCGAGTAGGAACTCCTGCTATTACTACAAGAGGTTTAGTAGAAGCGGATATGGAAACCGTTGTTGCTCTAATTGACCGAGTAATTATGAATTTTACAAACGAAGAAATCATTGAGGAAGTTGGTAATGAAGTGAATGATTTTATGGGTGAAAGAGCCATTTTCGTGTATTAAAAAATTGTTAATAACAATCTTAATAACAACCTTCAGAAGATAAAAACTTTTGAAGGTTTTTTTTTAAATTTATAAATTAGAAAAGTAAGTTTTTATTTACTATTGTAATTTAATCGAATGAAAAATTTTTATTTTTTAATTATACTACTGCTTCAGTCTGGTTTGAGCCTATTATTTGCTCAGGAAGGCATTACACAACACAACGTTTTAAAAGGAGAAACAGTGATTTCTATTGCTCAAAAGTATAAAGTGACACCTAATGATTTGTATAAACTTAATCCGGAATTGGCAAACGGAATTAAGGAAAATGAAGTAATTAACATTCCCGTTTCTTTGGTTACTAAAGTTCAAAATACAGAACCTAAAAGTGAAAATAATGCATCTAATTCAACTAATGATGTAATAATTTATATAGTAAATCCTGGGGAAACAAAATTTGGTTTGGCAAAACGATTTGGAATTTCAATTAGTCAATTAGAAAATCAAAATCCTCATATCGTTAATGGCCTTCAATCTGGTCATAAACTTGAAATCAGAGGTGGAAAAGAAGTTTATGTGCCAAAGGAATCAAAAAACGTAAATCAATTTACAGATTATATTACCTATGTTGTTCTCCCACAAGAAACCCTTTACGGAATTTCGAAACGAAACGGTTTAACTGTAGATGAATTAACTGAAGCAAATAAAGATTTTTTGAAAGGTGTTTTAAAGAGTGGACAAACTTTAAGAATTCCGGTTAAGAAAAACAATTCTTCTTTCTCTGAGAATTCTAATTATCATCTTGTACAAGCTGGAGAAACAAAATACGGATTGTCAAAACGCTACGGAATTTCAATTGAAGAATTAGAAGCAAAAAATCCTCAGATAATAAAAATGTTGCAAACCGGTCAACGAATTGTTGTTTCGAGAAGTATGACCGCAAATGCAGTATCAAAAAAAGAAGTTCCTAAAAGTGAACCGGTTTTGGCTGAAGTTCCAAAAGTGGAGCAAGTAAATGTAAAATCAAAAGATAATCTCGTAAAAGTCGAAGTTCCTCAGAGCACAGAATCTGGTTGGGTAGATTATGAAGTTCAGCCAAAGCAAACTTTATTTGGTCTGTCAAAAATGACTGGGATGAGTCAAGATAAATTAATAGAAGTTAATCCTAATTTAGCAGAAGGAGTAAAGATTGGAATGATAATAAAAATTCCATCTGACAAAATTACGGCTGAACTGGCTGCTGCTTATAAAGTTCCGGAGTCAAAAACAGTTGTGCCAGATGTTGAAATCACCCAAAATAAAGTAGAGTCAAAAGTTGAAAACAAAAAAGAACAAATAGGCTTACTCAAAACATTAAATAAAATGGAGAAAAAAGAAGTGGTCATGTTGCTTCCTTTTTCAACAGAAAAATATGAAGATTTCATAAAAAATCAAACGTTAAGCACAAATCAATCAACTGAATTTGATTTTTATGCCGGAGCTACATTTGCTATAGACTCATTAAAAAGAATGAATGTTCAGGTTGATGTAAAAAATATTGAACTTGAATTTAATAAGGAAATGAAGGCAGAGTTAGTTTCACTTAAAAAAAATAAAGTTGAAAATTCGAATGCTATTTTATGCTTTTCTTCAAAAGGTAGCACTGAAAAATTAGCTGATTTTGCTTCAAAAAATAATATTCCATTCATAGTAAATAGACAAGAAGAGGGTAGTAAAAATTATCCGTCAACGTTTGTTAGTATTCCCTCTAAAAATGATTTAGCTCAAATGATGCTGAATTATATTGCTGAAAAAAACGGAAATTTAATTGTGGTAAGTGATGCCATAACTGCTTTAAATGAAGATTTTATTCTTCAAAATTTCCCAAAAGCACGCTTTGTCAAA
>NZ_PNJW01000077.1 GCF_013822155.1 Flavobacterium sp. | reverse complement strand
AACCTCGTTAGTAACCTCATCACCAACCTCGTTAGTAACCTCGTTAGTAACCTCGTTAGTAACCTTGAAAAATTTTTTCAAGGTATATGAATTAAAGATATAAATTTTGTATACCTCAGATAAAAAAATAATTGAATTAATTGACATCCTAAAATCATTAGGTAAAATATCTAATACATCAGATTTTTGTAAAAGCATAGGATTTTTTAAACAAAATATTACAAGAGTAAAAAATGGATTGACTCATTTTACTCCAGTACATATAGAAAAAATATGTAAATTTTATGATGTTGATGCTAATTGGATAATGGGTTTTAATGCTAATATTTTCAGGAAACAAGTTATAAACAAAACGACAATATCAATCGACAATACAGAATAAAGAATTATGATAAAAATTAATAAATAAAATTTTAAAAACGTCCGTTTTCCGGTAGCTACCAAAATAATTTAAGGAATTATGTTTACTCATAACCCGAAGGTCACAGGTTCGAGTCCTGTTCCCGCTACTAAATATAGCTTCACAGAAATGTGGAGCTTTTTTGTTTTATAGCTGGTCGAGTTTACTTTGTAACGTTCTCAACCCTCGAAGGGTTTCAAACCCTTCGAGGGTTAAATATCCCTAAAATCATCAAAAAAAGCTAAATGGCTGTCTTTTTTGCGGCTGACTTCTTCTTTGTATGCGGGCTCTAATAGCGTTTTTGAAATAGAGATAACCTCTAAAATTTCTCTGGAATGGATAAAATCTTCCAGTTCTTGCCAATTGTAATAGATTTCATTTCCTCCGCCAACACCGGCTAAATGCCTACATTGATCATTTACAAAATAGGCTTTATCACCACCGAGGGCCAAAGTGCTTTTCATGACTAACTTTCTGAAATCTTGAAAATAACCATCGTCAAATTTTTCTGTGGTTTGAATGGTTTTACAAAAGCTCCACCATCGTGAATAATAGTATAAATCATTCATTAAAATTTCATCGTGAACGGTCAAATAGCCTTCTGCAGTGGTATGCTCAACACTATATAGAGAAAAGTAGGCAAGGGAAATTTCTCTTTTTTCTTCCAATTTAGCAGCTTCATCCGGGACCTCGCTTCTAAGCGAACCCCAATAGTCAATCATATCAAATAAAGAGTCTCCAAACTTTTGATACAATAGTTTCTTTTGATAGTTATCATCTACCAAGAAATACCTTGCTTCCGCGTTGGTTTTTAGAATTGTACCCAATTCGATGAATTCATTGTCATAGTCAACACCTAATAAAGCATCGTAATTAGCTGAAGCAAAATAACCATAATCAATATTCAAGTTGAGTCGGTCAGCTAGGTCAATAGCTAATGTTTCAACAGTGGTAATGTTTAAATTGTGTTTGCTTAGTATTGAAATATCACAGCCCATACTAACTTGTCTTACTTATTTTTATCTCTTATTCAAACCCTTCAAGGGTTACTCTTAAACTTTTAAACCCTTAAACCTAAAACCCCCATCACCTCCTCAACTCCCGAATCACCTTATTCGTCCTCCTATCCGCATACATCCGGTTCAACGCCGTAAAAGCCCAAATCACCGCCGGACACGAGCTTTAGCGAACTGGCGAAGCAATCCAACCAATAATCGTAAGCTGTAAAATCAAGCAAACAATACCCGAACCCACTTTGCCTTGTAGCATCAAGGAAAGCCATGGAAAGAAAAAAGCAATGACGTAACGCATGGAGGATTAATTTAATTGGATTGATTACTACAAAGAAAGGAAATTTTATAATAAAGTAAGAAGAATTCTGTGGCAAGGGAAGGAGAAACTGAAACAGTTGGTCACTATGCTGAAGTATAAATGCCAACAGGTAGAAAAACGACATTACGCCCAACGCTCATTTCATCTCAATTCCGTAATTTTGATAAAAAAGAGAGGACAATGTGTTTTTACATGGGACAAAAAGATCCACCGGTAAAAGTGGAAAAACGATTCAACGCAAAAGTGGAACAACTGGATGCTTTTCTGCAAGCGGAGTATATCAATGGGTTTGAATTTCCTAAGGTGCCTGTTATTTTGAATACTTCACCGGAAATCATTAGCACACACTACCATTGGGGATTGGTGCCTACTTGGTCTAAAGACCTTGATTTCAGAAAAAACACGCTGAATGCCCGTATTGAAACCCTGGAAGAAAAGCCCAGCTTTAAAAACGTGACCACTAACCGATGCTTAGTAATTGCCTCCAGTTTTTTTGAATGGCATTGGAACGACGAAAAAGGAAAATCGAAAGACAAGTACCAGATTTTTTCAGCGGAAGACGAACTTTTTGCCATGGCAGGAATTTATGACACGTGGCATAACCCTCAGAGTGGGATGAACTACCATTCATTTGCCATTGTCACCACCGCGGCAAACAAACAAATGGAATACATACACAACCACAAAAAGCGAATGCCGATACTGCTCAAAAAAGGCGACGAAGCCGCTTGGTTAGATGCCACGAATGCTTTTCAGGAGTTTGCTTTTCCGTATAGTGCAGAGATAGTTAGTTTTAAAGTCTCCTAGGGATAAGAAACAATCAACCCCAAAGTAGATTACCCTCTTAAACTTTTAAACCTTTAAACTCTTAAACTACTTAATAAACGATTGCATCTCCTCCTCAATATCCACCCGAAGTTGTTTCAATTTCAACGCATAGGTTTCTAATTGTTTTTCTTGCTCGGTTTTCGGAACCCATTTTTTAACTTCCAACGGGTTTCCATCAGCGTCTACCGAAACAAAAACAATCACACAATGGGTTTTTTTCGTAAAAGTAGGTTCGTTCAGTTTTCGGGAATACACATCAATGGCAATGTGAATACTGGAATGGCCGGTTAAAATAATATACGCATCAATTTTTACAACATCACCAATGTTGATGGGTTTATAAAAACGAATACCGCCCACATACACCGTGACACAATAAGTTTCCGCCCAAGTTCTTGCACAGGTATAGGCCGTTTGGTCAATCCATTTCATCACGGCACCGCCATGCACTTTACCGCCAAAGTTGACATCGGTCGGTTCACTGATAAATTGAAAGGTGATTTTGTGATTTTGTTTCATGGCCTAGGGATTAGATTGGTTATTAAATAGAACTATGGTAAAGATAAGTAATTTAACTTTTTCAATTTTCAATGGATTTGGATTCTAATGTGGATGGGGTGTTTGGAGATTTATTATAATTTAACTTACGGTTACTGGTTAAAAAAGAAGATGTTTAACATTGCGATTAGTGCTTTATTTCATAGGGTAATGATTGTCTAGTGATGCTAATGTAGTATTGTGAACTATTATGACTTTTTTAATGTTAAGGTTTTAAAAACATTTGTTAAGCCATTAATATATAAAAGTTTGCCGTCAAGCGTTGTGTCGGTGTTCAATACTATTTTTAGAGCCTCATTGGCCATTATACTTCCTATCATGCCACATATTGGGCTACTGATTCCATTATCTACACAGGTTTGTGCTCTCAGTAAATCTTCGACTTCGATGAGGTGGCTGTAATGGAATTTATTTTTATAGTGAAAAAGCGTTACATAGCCTTGCCAATCGGAAACAGCACCATGAACTAAAGGTAATTGATGGGCATTACACTGTTTATCAATCAGTACACGAGCAAAGATATTGTCCGTGCAATCGCATACAATGTCATAGTTTGCCATTAGCCTAGTGGCATTTTCTTTAGTGAGCTGTTCTGACAAAGCATTTATTAGTATAGAAGTGTTTTGAGTACTTATTTTTTGAGCGAGCAATGTTGCTTTTTTTTCACCAATATTGTTTGGGGTATATTGAAATTGTCGGTGTAGGTTTGTTTCCGCTACTGCATCAAAATCAACTATTCCAATTCTTCCGATTCCCATTGCGGCTAAGTAGGTAGCGACCACCGTTCCTAAACCACCTGCACCAACCACCAGAATCTTGGATTTTGTCAACTTTTCTTGGCCGGCTTCTCCTATTTCCGGGAGTAGCATTTGCGGTTGATAGCGATTCATTATCGGTTGATTTGTGACGTGATGGTGCTGTCTGTAATTTTATCATCGTTTGCTAACAGCAATGCTTTTGAAATAATGACCGATAAACCATTATCGCCTTCAAAAGGTAAAAACAGGTTGTCATTGTTGTCTTTTTTACTTCTGTCAGGCACAATACACAAATATTGGTCGTTGGGTTCCATCAAGATATTGGTACTGCCAATATGAATTTTGTAGGTTCTGATTTTTCCTTTTACTATTACAAATTTATCCTCAACACGGGCTACCGAAGCAATTTTTAAACGTGGAATAAGTCCTTGCAGGATTTCTTTTCTGTTTTTTGCAATTTCAGATAAATCCCCAAAAGAGTAGGATTGCCAATAATCTCTGTAGGTAGGAAGACCACCGGAATCACTCCAGGTTGGGTCGTTACCTACACTGGCTACCCCAACAAATAAGTCGATGTCTCGCATGGCTTCTGAAAATGCCACCGCCGGAACATCTACTAACTCAACCAAGTCATTGGTTTGGGTATTCACAAATCGAATTTGATCGGTGGTGACATAATTCCAAATACCGGTTGCATTGAATTGATCGTCGGCGTTCAGTGCATTGACCCAATATTCAACCAAAAGGTTATATTCCGGCATGAGTAATTGTGCGGTATCTTGGTCACCACCATCCCATGATCCAATTAAACGGGCTTTCCAGTTTCTTCCTTTTGCCAAGGTAACATATTGGTGTTGCTTTAAAATATGGGATGCCATACGATTGCTATAGGTTCTGGTGGTAACTTCTGCATCCGTGAGTAAGTAGATTTCTCTGTACGCTTGTTTAAAAGGTTGTTGGATTTGATTATTCATTAAAAAATTTCGCCATTCTCTCACTTCGTTGGTTGTGCTTGTTGCCGGATGCCATAACATAGCTTCTAGGTAGTTTTCAATTTCAATGACTTCTTGGCTCACCGTTACCCATTGATTATTTAGAAAAATGGCCAAGACTGTTTCCTTTTCATTTGATAATTTAAAAATCATTTTATGGATAACAAAAGACAACAAACCATGTTGCACATACTTTTCTTTAAAGTATTCTATGCTCATGGTTCTGTTACTACGTAACATTCGGTCAAAGCGTTCTTTTTGAGCCGACGTGGTTTGGTCGATTTGTTTTTGTGTAGCTTTAATTTTTGCCAGTTTGCCACTGAATTTATCTTTCACCACTTGCGGTACCGTTTTTTGTTCCGTACCATCCGGTTTATACCATTTTAAGGTTGACTTACCAATGCCTGTTACGGCCAAAACACAGGTGAAATCGTCTAGAAGATAAGTTAACTGATGACTTTTTAATTTGAAATCATCTACAGCCAAATCTTCTATTTCAATAGACGAAATGCCTAATTTTACGGCTGCTTCGTCTATGTATTTTTCAATTAGTGTGAGCGTATTATTTTGTTTTATTTTTAAGCGTAACCTGGATAATTGAGCGATGCCATCTAAACCTTTGGAGGCATATAGTGTGTATAAACAAGCATTGCCAATGCCTGCTGCTGCCGGTCCTTTATCGGGTATTTTTTTAAAACAACGTTCTGCTAATTTACTGATGGTTTGAACGGTAGTGTTATCATAAAACCATGACGACATCCATACAAATCCTTTGATGGCTTCGGAATTTAGACTGGTTAAAAATTCAGTAAGATTATATGTATATTCTGTTTTATTATACACTTGAGTTTGCGTTGTAACGGTTTCTTTGAGGTTGATAACTTGGTTAAACCATTCTTGCGTTACTTTTTTAAACTTGTCAGAACCCAACTCATCAATGATCGCTTTTGCCTCGTTTAAGTACTTTTGAGTGGGCTTACTTCCGGTGGCTTTTTGTGCTAAAGCAACTAAAGTAAACCACAGTTTCTTGTCTGCCTCTTTTTGTTGGTCGAGTACCGCATTTGCTCCCAATTGAAAACCGTCTTCTCCTACAAAGTAAGTGGGTTTAATGCCTACTTCGTTGCCTTGATGAGCATAGAGAAAGGTTTTTATTTTTTCTTCCAGTTTAACTTGGTCTTTGTAATAGTAACTGTTGGTGTCTTTTTTAAAGAGTAGAATATCATTTAAAATGGCTACAATAGCCTCCGGTGCTTCAGTAGGTTTAAAGCTGTTTTCGATTTGTTTATAAAAATTAGCTAATGGCCACCAATACATTTTGTTGTATTCTTTTTCGGGGACATTTTTTTTAAAGGAATCATAGATCGTGACGACGATTGTTTCAGATAACTTCAACTTACTCCTAAATAAATTTTGAATCATCTGCGAAGCCATTTGGTATTCGTCTGATGCTTTCTTTACTCCACGGTTGTAACCCGAATAGTTATTTTTAATGACGTTGGTTAAAAAAATGACAAATTCTCCTTTCTTATCATCCCCCCATTTTTTAATGACTTCATTATAAGTTGGTACCTCTGCAAAAACAACGGTATAAAAAAACTTAGAATGTTTGGTAAACTCTTCTATCGACTTGTAAAAAACTGTTTTAAATTCATTGTTTTCTAAACTGTTTTCTTCATTGTTTAAACCAATTGCGGTTTTAATTTTATTGAATAATCCCATACAAAACGTATTAACCTCCCACCAAGGGAGTCAGTTTGACAAAAGCTATCGTTGAGGTGCTTTTCAGCGTAACCACTTGGTCTAATTCTTCCAATTGTTCATTATCTACCAGCACAAAGAAACCATTTTTTTGAAACGCATTCAAAGCAATGTACACTTGCTTTTCCACATCAATCAGTTGTTTGGCTTTTAGTTTATAACCATTTAACGTGCGTTCTGCCTCTTTGGGTTCTACCAAGCCATAGAAATATTCGGGGAGGCGTTTGTTGTAATTTTCGATTTCTATCGTGACTCTTTTTGTAATAAGCTCGGCTACGGTCAAATGGTCTGAATCGAGTTGTATTTCAAACTGATTGGTGACGGTGCCGTTGAGTAATTCATCAGAAATTAGGACGTTCATCGTATTGTTTGATTTAATTTTTTTTAAAAGTACTAAAAGTTTGGTGATATGGCAATTTATAAACCATACATCCTACAAAAAAAGTATCGGTTTTTGATTTGGTACTTTTGGTAGTTTTTTCTAAACCCAATTCAAAGCATTCAACTACCTTACACTATCCCAAATCAATAGTATTCCTGCATTTTAAACAATAACAAATTGCCTTGCCAAAAATTTGAAACACTATCCTTCGTTTCAGAATTTGAGTTGGCATCGGAAGGTGAAGTTTGTGATGTGAGGTTTTTAGATAGAATTTAGTAACTTTTTTTACTTTGAAGTCACAGCCATTCACCGAGTTGCGTGGTATTGGAAGAGTTTGATTAGCTGGGGATAAACACGATAGCCGGAAGTAGAAAAAAGTCAATTACATAATTCATTGTTTCTTTTAATACCTATCCCAAAACTAAGGCTTTACATCTAATCGCAAACAGTATTCAACCCCAAAATAAACCGCACCCCAAAGCATGGCTTCATAAACATAAGGTCTTGTTTTGGAGGTAATGAGGTTTTCATTATCTTTCAAAGCATAGTAAACTTCTTCAAAGATGAACTCAAACTGGCTAATGTTTTCGCCTATTTGTTCGATGACCTCATCCGCTAGGTTTAACCCAAAGGTAGCTGTTTTTAAATCCTCTGAATTGAAATGTACCTCCTTATTCCAATTCTTCCGAAGGTTATAAGTAACCTCCATCGCTTTATCAATACAATAAACATAAGGATAAAACAACAAATCTAACCTCTTCCGATCTCTAAGTCCTTTGGATTGTGCTAAAAATTGTTCGTTAAAAGCTGTAATTAAATCTTGAAAAGTCCCGGTGATGTAGCGTCGTTGAGCCAATTCTAAATAGACATCACATTCCTCTTCAAAAACTTGATGACTCATATTATAACCATAAGCTACCGTTTTATGTATGACATGTTTGATTAGTTCTTCTTTACGCATATCGCTTCTTTTTAAAGCTAAAATAATAATTCTTTTAACTAAAACAAACAACCTCAAACAATTTTAAAACCCTCGAAGGGTTTGGAACGCTTTGAGGGTTCATTCATTTGCCCATTTTTTTCCCCCCCTTTAGCACAGGGGAAAGAAAAAAAACAATTCAAAAACGAACTGTCCTGCTGAGCCTGTCGAAGCATCCTTCAATTGTAAATTTTCACGCATTTCGAAGCCCCATTTTTCCCCACCCTTTAGCCCCGGAAAAAGAAAAAACCCAATTCAAAACCCAACTGTCCTGCTGAGCCTGTCGAAGCATCCTACCCTTCGAGGGTTTGGAATGCTTTGAGGGTTAAATCGATACTACGTTTTTCAGTGAAGTTAGAGTTGTTTGTTGAGGAGTGTGGTATTGGAAGATTTTGGAGAATGGGGGAGGTCATATCCTGCTGAACTTGTTTCAGCATCTCTTCAAAACTACAAATTAAACTTCTCTTTCGCTACCTTCCAGTTCTTCTTTAAAATTGGTTTTGCAAAACTTGTTTCACCATTCGAAGGTTCACCCGAGAAATGACAGAACTTTTCGGCATAATCCTCATTCTGAAATTTAGTCCAACTTTCATAAGCTTCAATCGACATTGGTTTATTGGGGTTGAAAGGTATTTTTTTTCCTGTTCGAATGCAAAAACCGGCTTGAAAGGTTTCTTTTGGTCTAGTTAGTTCTACTTTTTTTACCTCTGATTTACTTTTAAAACGTTCATTTGAATCGTATTTATGACGATTAGAAAAGAAATCCGTAAGTTTATCTATTTCAGTTTTTGATTCTTTGTATTTTTTTGACAAACCAAATAGGGCATTATCAAAATGTGCATTTCTTTGAAATAAAAGTTCCGACTGTTCAATCACACGGTTAAAATATTCCCATGCATCAATATCAATCTTATCTTTACCGTTAAATAATAAGATACCGGCTTCTATATTATTATCTTGTGAGAAATTGTATAGATTCATCGATGTTAAAATGGCACTTTCTTCATTGGCATAATATTTTGCATGAAGATTCTTTTCATATCGAATTACTATATTTGGAAATTCCTTAAAGAAATTAAAGTCTTCTTGCTTCATACTTTTTGAGAAATCATCTTCATTTTTACCAAATACAATAGTTAATTCAAGTGCAGGATTCTCTTTCTTTGATCGTAAAACGGAAATATACCTGTCATGCAATTTGATATAGGGAGAAATTAAAATAATTTGATTATTTGCTTTTTCAAATATTTTCTCTAATTCCGAATTGAGTTCATTTCCTTTTAAAAATTTAGCCATTGATTGGAGTTATTAAGTGTCGTTTTTTAATTAATAGTTTGAATTCTGAAAGTGTAATTCTCTAATTTTACAAATATTGATTGCTTTAATGCATATTCCAAAATTAACACTTTCATTTCATATCTAAAAGAATAACACTATTTTTATAAAATCATTGAAAATTACATGACAAATCAATTAGCATTAAACAAGTACTGTAACGATTTTAAAAAACTAAACCGATCCACCCATCCGGTTTTGGGAAAAGCACCGCATAAACCTATTTTATTACTGTCTGTTTTACAGTTAATTCGAAAAGGGGAAATCACTTCCAATAGAATTGAAATAACACCCGAATTGGTTTTGGCTTTCAAAAGCAATTGGCAAGCTTTAGTGACGACCTTACACACCTGCAATTTTGCATTGCCTTTTTTTCATTTAAAAAGCGAACCGTTCTGGCAGTTAACGTTCCTATCAAAAGGAGCTTCTTCCATCAAAAGTATGAGTACGTTAAACAGTGTCAAAGACAACATTGCTTTTGCGGAAATAGACCAAGCGTTATTTTTGTTGATGGTAGATGAAGTAACGAATGTGTACCTTGAAAAAATGCTATTGGAACAGTATTTCCCAACCATAACCGACCGTTATGTAGAAGAAGCACCCAAATTACAATATGCCTTGGAATTTGAAATCAAAAACCAAATGGTGAATGATACCAAAGAGGAATACCAAACCAAAATACAAACACTCGAAAACCAATTAACGGAAGAAGAATTTGAAGAAGAACGATTCATCCGAGGCGGTATTTTTAAAAAGGAAATACCACGACTCTACAATCACCAATGTTGTATTTCTGAAATGAAAATTGAAACAACCATCAATGCTCAGTTAGTCGATGCGTGTCACATCATACCGTTTAGCTTTTCCAACGATGACACTATCAGCAACGGCATTTGTTTGTCTCCTAATTTACATCGAGCCTATGACAGAGGTTTACTCACCATAACCGAAGATTATATCGTTCGCATTTCACCCACCGTGAGAGAAACCCAAAGCCCTTATGGTATTATGCAGTTTGCAGGTAAACGCATTGCACTTCCTCAAGAGTATAAACACTATCCTTCGGTTCAGAATTTGAGTTGGCACCGAAAGGAAAAGTTTGTGATGTAAGCTTTTTAGATAGAATTTAGCGATCTTTTTTTACGGCGAAGTCAGAGACATTCGCCGAACAACGTGCTATTTGAAAACTTCGGGTAGCTGGGTTAAATCTATAATATTTTTTTTGTGAAGTCAGAGCCATTTGTATAGGAGAGTGGTATTGGAAGAGTTTGGGGAGGGGGCGGAAACCAAGGGAAGAAAAAAGCGATGACATAATGCATAAAAATTATCTTAAATGATTAAATGTGTATATTAAATGTTTCAATACACCTATCCTACAATCTCCATGATAATTGATATTCAAATTTTCTAATAACCAATTATTAGTTATTAGAACGTTAGCATCCCATGATATAATGATTACTTCTTTAGTAATAGACTTGTTACCATTATTTAATACTGTAAATTGGAAGGAATATGAATCTGTTTCCACTTTATATAGCCAATTATAAAAAACATTATTGGCATTTAAGGGAATTCCATTTTCTAAAAAGTTTGCTCTTAAAAACTCATAAAATTCAGTACCATTCATAGATATATCATTATCATTTGTAATTACCTTTTTATAATTACAATAATTTATTAATCAATCTTAAAGTAAATAAACACTAACTTTTTTTCTTTCTTGTTTTTGATGTATATGTAGTGCTTGGATTTTTCTTTGCCTCTTGTTTTGTAACATACCTACCAGTTTCAGCACTCCTAGATTGTTCTTTAGTTGATGATTTTTTTGGTTTTTGCTGTGCTTGAATTGCAATTGAAATAAATACTGTCATCAGGAAAGTCATAATTTTTTTCATCTGTTTTTTTTTAATAGGTTATTTTAAATTAATAAGATTTTGTTTTTAATTTTAACTGAAAGCTAAATTAATTTATCTACTTTAATATACTTAATGAACCAAAAATAGAAATAATAATACTTGAAAAGAAACCTTTTTAAATTCTTTTACTAAATGCAATTACTAAGTTTTTATCTTTTGATATATGTTTAAAATTTATTACATTAATAATGGTGATATTTTTTTTGCATCATAAAACTC
>NZ_PNJW01000076.1 GCF_013822155.1 Flavobacterium sp. | reverse complement strand
GTTTATTGAATTCTACAAAGTAGAAAATTTAGAGAATCTAGATTTTATAAACAAAATGGAATCGTTGGAACATATTTTTTTACAAACTGTTAATAAAATTAAAGGTTTTCCAAAATTACATGCAAACTGTAAATTGCGAAAAATAGAACTTTGGTATATGAAAAACATTAAGGATTTTACTCCATTAGAAACCTTACATTCATTAAAAGAATTTTCTTGTAGAGAAATGACTGCCAACGAACCTAACGATTTTTTACCTGTTTTGAGAAATAAAAATATTGAAAAAATAGCAATTTGGTTTCTAAAAGAGGGACAACGAAAAGAAATGCAAAAACTTTACGAAGAACATAATAAAGAATATTCAAACGTTAGCTATATGTATTAAAAAGTTGCACAACTGCGGTTTTAAGAAATTGGGTCCTTGGGTCTTCCCGAAGTCTAGGGATTAGAATAATATAAAAAAACAACCTCGTTTAGTGTATTCTAAGCTAGGTTTGTTTTTTAGTATTGTGAAAAACTAATATATTTACTTCTCCATTAATTAAAAGCAGTTTAGGATAGGGTTTGAGGAGCTGAGTTTGGCTGCCATTATGTGCAAAGTCCGTTTACAATTTAACAATAAAGGACATTTATTATCAAAAATATGCAAGACGAAGTAACAAAACACACTAAGAAAATATACAAGGTAGTAAAAGACCCTAAACACACCTTTTTAGAAAAAGTAAAAGAAATTATCATTGAAATTTTTATCATTGTTTTTGCTGTAACGCTTTCTATTTGGCTACATAATTGGAGTGAACAAAAACATCATCAAGAAGAAACAATCGATTTTTTATTAGACTTAGAAGATGACCTAAATAAAGACATCAAATGGATGGAAAAAGAAAAAACTCGCCTTACAAAAACTGTTGAACAATATTCTATATTAAAAAATTTAACTGAAAAACAAATTGACAGTATTGAGGCAGTGAAAGCACATATTGATATGCAAATAAACTATGTTATCAGAAAAACAAACACCGGCAATTATGAAGGCTTTAAGTCGAGTGGAAAAATTGGATTTATTGAGAACAAAAAACTAAAAAACCTAATTCTTGAATATTATCAGGAAAGTATGCCATCATTAGAAGAAGCAGAAAAATTTTATAATTCACGACTAAATAAAATTGAAGAATTAGCTTATCATAACCGAGAAAAAAAGAAATTACTTTTAGACCCAATTTTTAAGATTTCGCTTGACTTGGTAATTCAATCTGCAACTAATGACGATAAAGGATATGATGAAAATATTGCACAAGCAAAAGAAATTATAACTGAAATAGACAAAGAAACCAAAGAATAAAATGGCAGCTAATTGAGTAGACTGCCTTTCCAGAGACTAACATGGAGAGCCTCTAACCCCACTGAGTTTTTGAATAAACTCTGCATAAATGAAGGGGGTCATTTAATTGGCAGCTTGTAAAGAGACGGGTTGAGTTGAATGTACATAATAAAGCCATTGCGAACAACCAAAGGTCTTGCACAACTTTCTCCAAAAACTATCCCGAAGCGTGGGGATTAGTATAATTATAAAAACAACTCATTATGAATAGACTGGTTTTACTAATTCTGACTTTTATGCTTTTTGGCCTTACTTGTTATGGACAGGACGTTTCTAGCTTAAAAATTGAGCAGGTTTTTCTTGATGAAGCAGATTCTACAAAAAACTATTACACTATTTTCTATCCGCCACAAATTCCTTGGAAAGGATATCTTTTTCTAGTTCCCGGTTTTGGTGAAACAGCAGAAAACGTTTTAGCACAAACTGACTTGCCTAAGAAATTAGCTTTAAACGGGATTTTGACCATTATTCCTATTTTAAAGACAGGTTCTTCTTTCTTTGGAAGTGATTCTAGCTCTCATCAATCGTTAAAAGAAATTATAGAAGTTGTGGTAAGTAAATACCAATTAAAAGATAAAGACTTCTTCATAGGTGGGTTTTCCATTGGTGGAACTTGTGCTGTAAAATATGCTGAGTTGACTATTCAAAACAACTATACTATAAAACCAAAAGCTGTTTTTGCAATAGCCTCGCCACTTGATTGGGAACGTTATTATAACGCAGCCCAAAGAGTTGTTAGACTATCAAATCCTGATAAAATAAATCAAGAAGTTTTTTATATGATAGACAGAATAGAGAAAGAAATGAAAGGCACACCGAAAACTGCATTAGAAAATTTTTATGCTAATTCTCCTTATTCATTTTCTGACACAACACAAACAGCAATAAAAAACTTAATTAATACGCCAATAATGCTAATCTCAGAACCTGACCTTCAATGGGGGTTGAAAGAACGAGGTTACGACATCTCCTATAATAATATCACTGACCATTCGGCTATGATTAATGAGTTGCAGCGATTGGGAAACACCAATGCTGTTTTAGTAACAACAATAGATAAAGGATACAGACAACCTAATAACATCAAACATCCAATTTCTTGGAGTATTGCAGACCCTGAGCAGTTAGTAAAATGGTTACAGTCACATTGAAAAGAAAGGCAGAAGGTAAGAGCCATTTGGCAAACATTTTTAAAGTATGAAGAAAAAAATCACTTTTGTTTTAACATTTCTATTATTTAGTTCTACTTTCTTTTCACAAGAATGTAGTTTTTTAAATTCTCAAAATGGATTTAGAAATATTAAATTAGGAGAGAATATTAAAAATTATCCTGAATTTGAATTAAAAAATGATAACAATTTAGAATTATTTAAATTAAGCTTTAATTCAGAAACAGATTATGTTTATGTGGGTAATGAAAATGATGAAATAAGTTCTACAAAAATTCTTTTTATTTATCTAAATGTTAAAGATAAAAAGATAGAAAGAATACATATTGTAACTCAAAAAGTCGAAGGATTATATTATATTTTGAAGAATGCCTATGGTGAAACTTCAACAGAATATGGGAAAAAATGGATTTGGAGAACTGAAAATATTGAATGTAGTATTGAAGGTGATGATAATAATATTCCAGGCTATCATATTATATATAACTATTTGTCAGAAGATAGAAAAATATTAAATGAAAGAAAAACTAAACGTAGTAAAGAAGCTCAAGCAGAATTATAAAACATTTGTAAACCGCAGTTTAGCAATATCTCCGGTTTAGTGCTTTCCTGAAGTCTCGGGATTAAAGATTGTTTTGTATTTTTGAATTGAAAGTTTTGGGTCTGCAAAACCTTGTATTATTAAAGTGGCAAACCATTAGCTGAAATGTTGTTTAAAATCGTTGAAAAATGAAATCTATAATTTTAAATGTTTGCTTTTTAATAATTTCTTTTTGCGGCTTTTCGCAAAGCAAAGAATTTATCAATAGCCTTACTCCTACTTTTCCCGGTTGTGAAAATAGCGATGATTTATCAAAATGTTACCGAGATAATGTTGGTAAGTTGATTGCCGCGGAATTGAATGAGGTTAATTATGAAAAGCCAAATAAAATCCAAATCGAACTTTTAATCCGAACTGAAGCAAATGGAAAATCTACAGTTTTAAAACTAAAGAATGATGATTCTAAAATAATACAATTAGCCAATCTCGCTCTGGAGAAAATGCCCCTAATTATACCTCTTAAATCCTCAGATGGAATTTATAAATCTTCTTCGAGTGGATTTTTTGTTACATTAATTAAAAATAAGAACGGTAAATTTGAAGTTTTATAAATCATAAAAACACTTCCGCTAACAGCCGTGATGACTAATCGCAGCATTCGTGTCGCCGAAAACATCTATTTTCATAACTTTGATGACACTGGCGGAAAATACGCTGTTGCGTAGCTGGTATATGCAAGTTATCCCCAACTTTTTCTCCAACCCTCCCATTTGCACCTAAAGCCCTATATTTATTGACATTGTAATTTTCGGAAGTTCATAATAAAGCAATAAAAAGCAGTCAAATACTTGTTTTGTTGTACCTAATGTTGTACCTTAGTACTCTCTTGCACCCGTTTGAAATACCAGTATTTATAAGGGTTTCACTCACTTGCATCATTTTACAAAGATAGTACAACAATCTTAAATTGCAAAAATTATGGCCTCTATTAAACTTATACTCCGAAAACACCAATTAGACAACACCGGGCACTGTCCGCTTTACATACGAATTATAAAAGACAGAAAAACGAAATTTATCACTGCGGGAGTCAAGCTCAAAGAGAGCGAATGGGATGAAGTAAAGCAGAAAGTAAAAAAGAACCATCCAAACAGTGCTCGGATGAATGCTTCGTTGGCACAGAAGATAGCTGATGCAGAAGCACAGGTTGCCGACTTAGAAAGAAAAGTAAAAACCGTATCCATCAAAAAGCTCAAAGAAGCTATAAAAGGAAAAGAAGTGCCAAACTTTTTTGACTATGCCTACAAGCGGATGGAGACCATTAAAAACACCGTTTCGTTTTCTACTTACAAAGCGTATTATGCAGCCATTGTAAAATTTGAAAAATACATGGGGACACGCGATGTGTACTTTGATGATTTCTCCGTAACACTACTGAACGATTACAAGAACCACCTGAGCATCAATTTAAAAAACGGTTTAACCACCCAGAGGCTTTCGATAATTGTTTTGGGAACCATCTTTAATCAAGCGATAAAAGAAGATATAATTCCCGAAACCATGTTTCCATTTAAAAAGCTGACACTTAAAATAGATAACGCTAAACGATTATTTTTAAACAAGGACAAGATAGAAGCATTAACGAATTTAGAGCTTCCGGAAGGCAAAAAAGCGACCATGTGGAGAGATTTGTTTCTATTTTCCATTTATGCCGGTGGTTTGCGATTCAGTGATGTAATTGAAATGCAATACAAGCATTACAACAAAGAAGAGCATAAAATCAGCAAAAACATTCGCAAGACCGGCAGAACACACCAATTCAAAATTGGAAAAGTGGCCATCGAGATCTTGGAGAAATACAGCAAAGAAGATGCGAAAAATAACGACTACATTTTCCCTGTTATTGAAGATACAGTGGGATATGAAAAAAATGATGCGATGAGATATTTTCTAACGGCAAAATATAATAAATTAGCGAACTGGCATTTGAAAAAAATGGGACAAAAAATGAGTTTGCCTTTTGATTTGTCATTTCATTTGAGTCGACATACATTTGCCACGAATGCGTTAAATAACGGAATGAGAATTGAGCACGTTTCAAAATTAATGGACCACCGAGACATCAGCACCACGCAAGTTTATGCGAAGATCATCGGAGAAGAATTAGACAAAGCAGTTGACAACTATATTTATTGATAAAAGACGAGAGTAAAAATGACGCTCTTTTCTATTACGAAGGTAGTTTTTCCATTTTTTTACTCTCGTAAATCATTTTGAAGGTAGTTTTTTATTATTTTTACTCTCGAAAATAAAACGAAGGTAAAAACTACCCGCATCAAACAATCAAAATTAATACTGTATGAGTAACAAGTACAATCCCGAAGTACCTTACAATGAATTACCATTATTACCGCCTAAAATAGACTTAGAATCAAAAGCAATTTTAAAAAAGTTGATTAGTTCAAGTCGTGCTTTATCTGAACTAAAAGGTGCAATTACCAATTTACCTAACCCTACGTTATTTATCGACACCATTAATTTACAAGAAGCACAAGCCAGTTCAGCTATTGAAAACATCATAACAACGCAAGATGAATTGTTTATGGCTTCTATTGCAGATAAAAAATACGACAATCCGGCAACTAAAGAAGTGTTGCATTACAAAGATGCGTTGTGGTTTGGATTTCAAGAAATCGAAAAACGCCCCATTCTAAATACCAACCTATTTATAAAGATAGCCCAAATTATAAAGGAAAATACAGCAGGAATTAGAAACGCTCCGGGAACACAATTAAAAAACCCAGCTACTGGTAAAGTAATTTATACGCCACCGGAAGGTGAAAATAAAATTCGTGAAATCTTAAAAAATCTTGAAAATTTCATTCATGCTGACGACGAAATAGATCCATTAGTAAAAATGGCAATTATTCATTACCAATTTGAAGCGATACACCCTTTTTTTGATGGAAATGGACGAACGGGTCGTATCATTCTGCTTTTATATTTAAAACTCGTAGGATTATTAGATTTACCGGCATTATACATGAGTAATTATATCATTGAAAATAAAGCAGATTATTATAATAATTTAAGAAAAGTTACGGCAGAAGAAAATTGGGAAGATTGGATTATCTACATGTTAGATATGGTTGAAAGCACAGCATTAAAAGGAAGAAAACAAATTGCGAGTATTGAAAAACTTATGAATGAAATGGCTGTTGAAATACAACAACAACTTCCAAAAATATATTCAAAAGATTTAATAGAGGCTTTATTTAGGCTACCTTATACTAAACGACAACAATTAGAAGCAGAAGGGATAGCATCATTAAAAACGATTGGAAATTATCTAATCGCTTTAGAAGAAAAAGGCTTTCTAAAAAGTGAAACAGTAGGTAAAGAAAAAATATACATTAATTACAGATTATTAGAAATTCTAAAACAGTAAACACTATTAATATTCAAAAGCAATAAAACAATAATAGTAAACTACCAGGTACCGGCAAGCACCCATTTTATTGACAATAAATGATTGTTAATAAGTTCACTAAAAATCCTTTAACAAGGATTTTTTTTATTTTCTACTTTTGCGAAATAGAAATCAGGTAATTTTTAGAGCAATCAAAACGAAAAAAAGTTGACTCCTATTCGACCAAACAAATACCGGAATAGAACGACAAATTTCAAGCTGTTATTAATTACAATTTACTAATAAATGAACCTAAATACAGTAAATACTACCATTGAATTCAAAGGAAGAAAATATAAAAACGGCTCCGTTTCCGGAGCATGTAGCGGTGCCGACAGCACAGGCTCAAAACCCCCTATTTGATATTATTATCGAAGAAGAATTCACGTTGCAAAAGTATTGCAATGCCTTGATTGAAAAGATACTTACACTCCGCCAGTCCCAATTTCCATCCTTTATAAATTACCAATGCAACCAGGTTAAAAATCCATTGACCTGGATAAACAAGCTTGAAAAGCTATTGGCGAATAACGAAACGTTTTTCAGTTCCAAAACAGCACTCAGCAGATATAACAAATTATACACCTTGATCGATAGAAAACGAACAGAGCTGCAATCTACGAGCGTAAAAGAACCGGTGATAAAAACACCGAAAAAATACATCAATGCTGAGAGTGAAGACCGGTATTTCTCGTTTTACGAAATCAAAAAGCAATTGGAAAATTGTGCCAATGACAACGAAAAAATACTGTTGCTAACCAAAGAAAAATTCGAGTACCAGCAAGCGAATATCGAGTTCATCAATCAAAAGACACCATTGTACGACGAACAATGCTGCAAAGAGATTGAGCATATTTATGCCTTGCAAAAACTGCAAGCAGCGTTGGAACTCAACAAAAAAGAGAATAATACCAACCAAATACCATTCAATAAAGTAAAATTCAATTGCAATGTGAATCAGTTTGTGGACATTTTCTACCAACTGCACCGCGAGTTATTCTGTGAGGGGAAACCATTTATTGATGGATCCGTGAACGACATGGTGGCAATCATTGTTAATTCGTTTTTGGACAAAGATGGGAATGAAATAAGTCCCCAAACGGTTGAAACAATACTCAAACCTTCGCGTGCCGACAAACGTCCGAAACCCCACAAAAGAATAGACATCGACAAGTTGCTCTAAAACAAAAGAGTCCCCAGGGACTATTTTGGGACTTTTGGACTTTTTTTCTCTTCCAACATTTGCACCATAACTTTTAAATCATTTAAAAAATGGAAGCAATTATTTTAACAAAGGAGCAGTACAATGAGTTGGTAACGCGTTTAGACTTCATCACCCAACAACTCAACAGCAAAGTAAGTCCTAAGAAAGAAACATTCCTGGACAACCAAGAATTCCTTTTACTGCTTAAAATCTCCAAACGTACAGCTCAAACCTGGAGAGACGAAGGCAAAATATCATTTAGTCAGGTCGGTAACAAAATCTACTACAAACTATCCGATGTAGAGAAATTGATGCAGGAGAACTACAACAAAGCTTTCAAAAGATAGTCCCATGAAAAGCTGCAACGGAACCTGTGAATCATGTGATTGTAAGCACAGAGTAAATTCCCATCCTTTGGAGGGGTGCCCATCGGGCGGGGTGGTTCAATCAAACTCAAAACGTAATATTAATGCAAACTTCAACGGTAGCGGCTCCCTCTCCTTTGGAGAGGGCTGGGGTGAGGTTTTAAAACAACAAAAATAACGTATGATATCAATCTTCAAAAACTTCAACGAAGTCATAGAGCACAAAACAATACCTGCTATTTTGGAAGACATTCGCACCGGCAAATACAAACATGCCATTGTCTATTTGCGAAAGTCATTATCCGAAAACAAGTTGGAAGCTTACGAAAAAGCCAAGAAGTCCTTGCCGGCATTTACACCTTCAGGTAAATTTACCGGAGGTCGTAAAATGGAATTCTTAACCGAATATTCGAAGTTTCTAATCTTAGACATTGATAAATTGGCGAACGATCAATTACAGAAAGCAAAAAGTACAGCGATACAAAGCGAGTACACCTTTGCCTGTTTCATTAGTCCATCCGGAAATGGATTAAAAATTCTCGTAAAAATCGACACGCCAAAAAACGAACACAAAGAAACGTTTCTGAAAGTACAAGCCCATTATGAAGAAATGCTTAAACTCGAAATCGACAAATCCGGTAAGGACCTAACCAGACTATGCTTCAACTCCTGGGATGAAAATTTATACCACAATCCGGAGGCTAAAACCTATGTAACAGAAACAAACCAATTGGAGAATTCCCCTCCATTGGAGGGGTGTCCGAAGGACGGGGTGGTTAAACACAATCAGAATAAATCGGAAAACCATCAACCGACAACCGACAACAGCGAAGCCATCTACAACCACTGCGTAAAATTCACCGAAAACAAAGTACAATTTGTGAATGGAAGCCGAAACGTATTCGTACACCAACTTGCTTGCAACCTAAACCGTAAAGGAATGGCATTACAAGAAGCATTAGGCTATATATTAACTGATTTTGGCTATGATGAAAAAGAAGTCACACAAACCGTAAACAGTGCCTATGGAAACATCAACGATTTCGCCACAAATTCCCATCCGCTGGAGGGGTGGCCAAAGGCCGGGGTGGCTGAAAAGAATCAGAATAAATCTGAAAACCTAAAACCTAAAACCAATAGTGAAAACGAATCTGGCTCCCCCTCCTTTGGAGGGGGCTGGGGGGAGGTTGACGACGACGACCAACCAAAACCAACCCAAATTGACCGACTAGAACTCTTTCTGTCAACCCGATACGTATTCCGTCACAACATCGTTTCCGGAAAATTAGAGTTTCAATATTTCGGTAAAAAGAAATGGAATGTAATGAACGACTTCATTGAAAATTCAATGCTTCGCGAATGTTTAAAAGGTCGAATCAAAACAAATTTGTCATCGTTACGAAACCTGTTGTATTCTGATTTCTGTGAGCTGTTCAACCCATTCGAAGATTACTTTTTTAATTTGCCTTCATACGATGAAAAGACCGATTACATCACCGAATTAGCCAACACAATTACAACTACAAAACAAGAACTTTGGCAGCAGTGTTTCAAAAAATGGATAGTAGCAATGGTGGGCTGTGTATTGGATGACAAAGTAATCAATCACACCGTTATTGTGTTCAGTGGCAAACAGGGTTTAGGAAAAACAACGTGGGTAGAAAAACTCGTGCCCAAGCCATTGAAAGAGTATTTATTCTCCGGAACCATCAACCCGAATAACAAAGATACGTTGGTACAACTTTCAGAATGTATGTTAATCAACTTGGACGAACTCGAAAACCTAAACCGTTCCGAAATCGGTAGTTTAAAAGAAATCATCACAAAAACCCAAATCAGAATGAGAAAGGCTTACGGTCATAACAACGAAACAATGCCACGAAGGGCTTCATTTGCCGGAAGTGTCAACACGGCTCAGTTTTTAAATGACAGCACAGGAAGCAGACGTTTTCTTTGTTTCGAGTTGGAAGGCATCCAATATCAACATGAGGTAGATATTAACCTCGTGTATTCCCAAGCATTGTACTTATTCAAAACGGGGTTCAGGCATTGGTTCGACCAAGAGGAAATCAAAAACATCACTGAAAACAATGAACAATACCAACTGCGAAGCCCCGAAGAAGAACTTCTGTTAACCTGGTTCGAACCTTGCGAAAGAGAAAAAGCAACCCTCTTCCTCAATGCTTCTCAAATAGCGGCAAAACTCGCAGAAAGAGCAAAAATCACCATCACAGACGGTACAATAAACAAAATTGGAAAAGCCTTAAAAAAGCATAATTTCACTCGATTGATGAGAAAAGGAAGTCCGGTCTATGCCTTAACAGAATTCACATACGAAGATGTCGACCTAACCAACCGAAAAACAGAACAATAAGTAGCAAATTTATACAAGTGGAAATCGAAAGTTTCCACTTTTTTTTCTACCAACTCCCAACTGAAAACTCCCAACTAAAACAAGGGTGTAAGGGGTGTAACCAAATTTCCACACAAACATTTTGAGTTTTTTTGATGTTGTAAAAATCAGGTAACATAAGAACATTAAAACGCAAATCAATAAACCACAAAGATTCGTTTGCCTCCTAAATCCCGTATAAATCCGTTTTTATTTTTTCCAAAAAATAAAAAATGTTTTAGCCCTTTTTTCCTTACACCCTACACCCTTTTATGATAAACTAGTTACTGTACTTATTTTTACATTATTTTTCTTCATTTTTCGTCCGTTTACGGTTTTCCGCATTTTTCTTTACAGTGATTTTTCGTATCATTGTAGTTATTTACTGAATTTAATTTTTTTTTAAAATAACTTCATATTATTTATAATGATAAAGCCTAATAACAATCCTAACATAGAGTCGTTTCTAAAAATTTATTCTCAAAGTCTTCTTAGTACAGGGCTAACAAGGGGTTTAGATGAAGAAACCTATATTTCAACTCGTTTAGATACCGCTTTAAAAGATGATGTTTTAAATGGTATGAAGAAGCTTGTCGTCCTAACTGGAAATGCGGGTGATGGAAAAACCGCATTTATTCAATTAATTGAAGCAGAAGCTAAAAAAAATGGTGTAACGTTTGAAATTGAAACTGAGAATGGTTGTAAATTTTCATATAATGGTTTTGATTTTGAAACCTTATATGATGGTAGTCAAGATTTTGAAGGTAAAAGTAATGATGAATTATTAAGTACTTTTTTTAAAGACTTTGAAGGTAATAATGAAATTACTGATAAAATTGTAAAAATTATTGCTATAAATGAAGGGAAATTAAGGGATTTTATTCTCAATAAGAAAGAATACAATTGGTTAGGTAAGCATGTTTATCATTACTTGGAACCAAAAAATTATACTTTACCAAAAACACTTGCATTTATTAATCTGAACAACAGAGCAATTGTAGAAATTGATAATGCTAAGTCTATATTTGACGAGTTACTAAATATTATTATTGATGATGACGACAAAAATAATACTTGGTCTCCTTGTAAATCTGAGAATTGTGAATATGCAAATAAGTGTTATATCAAATATAATGTTGATACTTTAAGAGATAGTAAAAAAGGAGCAGCTGTTAAAAATCGATTAAAAGAAATAGTGCTAGCTATTTATTTAAAAAAAGAGAAACATATTACCATGCGTGATATTCGGTCTCTAATTTCATTTATTTTATTCAATAAATACACCTGTAAACAACTGCAGACCAGCATAGACAATAATGAAAATTTACTCTATAGATTTTATTATAACAATGCTTTTAATAAAATAGAACAAGATAGAATGGTTGCAATTCTTCGTGAAGTTGATGTTGCAGATATGCC
>NZ_PNJW01000075.1 GCF_013822155.1 Flavobacterium sp. | reverse complement strand
GCCAGGAGCTGTTATAAAAGTGAACGGTAGGTATATGGTTATTGCAACTGCCGATGGTAATTTTAAATTTGATGGAAAAGACTTTATCAGTATTTCTACCAAAGCACCAATATACCAATGTATGATGGGCAAGAAAAAAGGAGACAGCTGTAGTTTTAATAACAACGATTTTAAAATTGAAGAAATATACTAATTATGAAAGCAATATACAACGGAGAAATAATTGCCGAAAGCAATGATACAATTGTGATTGAAGGAAATCACTATTTTCCACCAAGTAGTTTTAAAAAAGATTTTTTCAAGCAAAGCAGCACACATTCTACCTGTCCGTGGAAAGGTTTGGCATCTTATTACACCATTAAAGTAAATGGAATGACCAATACTGACGCAGCCTGGTTTTATCCAAATCCTTCTGATAAAGCTACGGAAATAAAAGATCATGTCGCTTTTTGGAAAGGAATTGAAATAACGGAATAAATTTCTATTAATTAAAAAAGATGAAAAATAGATTTATTGAAATCAGAAAAAAATCTGAAGATCTGTGCAGGCCTTTACTCATTGAAGATTATTCGTTGCAACCTTCAGAATTTGTTTCGCCACCAAAATGGCATTTAGCACACACCAACTGGTTTTGGGAAGAATTTATATTGAAAAAGTATTTGAAAGGCTACACGGTTTATAATCCTGATTTTTCATATCTGTTTAACAGTTATTACAATACTATTGGTGAAAGAGTTTTGAGACCCGATAGAGGATCAATGACCAGGCCATCCGTTGAAGAAGTCTACAAGTATCGAAAACATGTTAATAGTGCTATGGGAACTTTACTTTCTATTAAATTTGATGAGAAGCTTTTAGAGCTAGTCGAAATTGGCATTAATCACGAACAGCAACATCAAGAGCTTTTTATATATGACATAAAATATATTCTTGGCAATCAGCCCACTTTCCCAGTGTATGGTAATTCTTATGGCTTCATTGAACAAAATCTAGAAAGTGAATTTATTAAGATCCCAGAAGGTATTTATACGGTTGGTCATCAGGCAGAAGGTTTTAGTTTTGACAATGAACTAGGCGCACATAAAGTTTATCTGAATGATTTTGAAATTTGTAATCAATTAGTAACCAATGCTGAATTTATAGCGTTCATCGAAAATGGAGGCTATACCAATTTTAATTTTTGGCATGATGAAGGTTGGCATTGGATAAATAACAATAAGATTGAAACCCCTTTATATTGGCATAAGATTGATGGCGAATGGTTTAAATATGACTTGGATGGATTGCAAAAAGTAAATTTGTCAGCGCCCGTAAACCACATAAGCTTCTATGAAGCTTATGCTTTTGCAGAATATAAAGCAATGCGATTGCCGACAGAATTTGAGTGGGAAATTGCTTCCGACCACTTCAGTTGGGGACAACTTTGGGAATGGACAAACAGTGCCTATTTACCTTACCCTAATTTCAATAAAGCTCCAGGTGCCATTGGCGAATACAATGGGAAATTTATGATTAATACTATGGTTTTAAGAGGAGCATCAGTTGCTACACCTATAAACCATAGCAGAAAAACATATAGAAATTTTTTCCATCCCAATATGCGTTGGCAATATTGCGGTATCAGGTTGGTAAAAAAACAGAATGCATTTAGTATCAATAATTTATAAACAAATGAAAAAAATAAAATTACTTATAAAAAACAAAAAAGGAGAAGCCTTAGCTGCTCATTTATTAACACCAATAGATGGTCAAATTAATAGCATCGCAATTTTTGCACATTGCTTTACCTGTTCGTCCAGCCTGGCTGTGGTTAGAAACATTTCATCAGAACTAATCAATCAAGGAATAAGTGTATTAAATTTTGATTTTACAGGACTTGGGCAAAGTGATGGAGATTTTAGCGAAACTACTTTTTCTCATAATGTTTCCGATATCATAGCTGTCAACGCATTTCTAACTGAAAATTATATTGCACCCACTATATTAATCGGGCATTCTCTTGGTGGCGCAGCAGTGATTATTGCTGCAAACTTACTATCAAATATCCAGGCGGTGGTTTCCATTGCTGCGCCATCTTACGTAAAACACGTAACCAAACATTTCGAAGGTTTAGCAGATACTATTAATAAAAATGGAGAAGCCGTTATATCAATTGGAGGAAGACCTTTTAAAATAAAAAAACAATTTATTGATGACTTAGAGGCCCACAATTTAGAAGATGAGGTAAAGTTGTTGCGCAAGCCATTATTGATATTGCATTCTCCTCAAGATTTAATCGTTGGCATTGAAAACGCCGCATCTTTATATCACCAGGCAATGCACCCAAAAAGTTTCATTAGTCTTGATGGTGCTGACCATTTGATTACCAATAAAAAAGATGCCTTTTACGTAGCCGAAGTTATTTCAAGTTGGGTAAAACGATATGTTGAAATAAAAAAAGAAGAAAAAGAGGTTAAAGACACAGAAGGAGAACAAGTTTTGGTCTATCACGAGACCATTGTACCATTTACCAACCATATTTATACTAAAACGCATCACATCTATGGTGATGAACCTGCTGAATTTGGGGGAGATGATTTAGGATTGTCACCTTATGAATTGCTAAATGCGGCGATTGGTTCCTGTACCGTATTAACTTTAAAATTGTATGCTCAAAGAAAGCAGTGGGATTTAAAAGAAGTTTTCGTGTACTTAAGTTATTCTAGAAAACATGCAGCCGAGTTAAAATTGGAAATTGAAGAAATGGGACAATTGGATCACATTTCTAAAAAAATTAAACTTATAGGCAACCTCACAGAAGAGCAAAAGAATAAATTAAAAGAAATTGCTTCAAAATGTCCCGTGCATAAAACGGTAGCTAACAAAGTATACTTTGAAACACAACTCATTTAATGAAATAAATAAATTAGTGTTTGCGCAGATGGCGGACTTGGCGCTGTTGTACTGTTAGGGAATTAATATTAGAAAATAATAATGCTAGAACAATTTAAAAAAGAAGTGATTGAAGGGTTAAGCAAAATAGCGCAAAAAACACTGCCTTCAAAATACTTTTATGATAAAAAAGGAGATGAGTTATTTGTAAAAATAACGCGTCTCCCGGAATATTATCTTACGCGTGCAGAAATGGAAACATTTCAAGAAAAAACCAGCGATATTATTGCTGCATTGCATCTCGATCAAGGTAAAAAATACAGTATAGTTGAGCTTGGAGCGGGAGATGGAACTAAAACTATACATTTATTAAGAGCGCTGATAAACAGAAATTATGATTTTGAATATTTACCTGTTGATATTTCTAAGGATGCCCTGGATGGAATTAAAACTTTTTTAAATGCTGAACTTCCAACATTGGTTGTGAAACCTAACCATAATGATTATTTCAAAGCATTGGAAAACTTAAAGCAAGATGGAACAATTAAGATTATCCTTTTTTTAGGATCAAATATTGGAAACCTAATCGATGAACAAGCAACCGAATTTATTTACCAACTTGGTTCCAGTTTAGCTAAAGGAGATAAAATTATTCTAGGCGTTGATCTAAAAAAAGCTAAAGAAATTATCCTACCAGCGTACAATGATAATCAAGGTATTACCGCTGAATTTAATTTAAATTTATTAGATAGAATAAATAAGGAATTAAGTTCAAATTTTATTAGAGCAAATTTTATTCACGCTCCGTTTTATGACGAAGAAGTAGGGATTGCCAAAAGTTATATTAAAAGTTTAGTCAAACAATCAGTAACATTAGAGGAGCATCAATTTAATTTTGAAAAAGACGAATTGATTCATACAGAGGTTTCAAGAAAATATGATGATCAGGTTGTGAAACAAATTTTGTCTAAGACAGATATTACCTGGGAGCATAAAATCACCGATAAAAATAATCTTTTTGCTGATTATATTTTACAAAGAAATTAAAAAAGCACAAACTATGGCAAACGCCCATTTTATGATTCTTCATGATGATCTCATCTCATCATTGTGTTTTTAATATTCTCCCAGAACGCTGGCCCTTATTGTAGGGTTCCATTATGTGTTCCATTTTTTTTGGGGGGGGGTATAGGCTCATCGGAAAAAATCTCTGATTTGAAAAGTATTGTTTACTAAGTTTTGTGTCCCACACAGAGAAAAAGATCTTGGCAACTTCTCTATATCAACATTCTGTGCAAACTTCATTATACCTGAATTAATAAGATGCGCATATTTACAATGAGTCACGATCGTAGTGGCAATTAGAAATATCTACGTAAGGAATCACACAGTCTTACGACTAAATTGGGGAATTGTTAGAAATTTTGTAACGAATACTTTATTAGGATTATCCCGTCTAAAGAATAACTTAAAATAAATTGTAAGGAATTATTTACTATTCATACTAACCCAATAAAGACGAAGAGATTAGCATTAAGCATTGTCTTTTAGCAAAAACTCAAACAATCAACAGAAATTAACAACTATTAAAGAAGATTATTATGAAACTGATTAGCAACAACACTGAACTTGAACAACTTATCGCTGGTGACAAGCCGGTAGTCCTTGACTTTTATGCAGATTGGTGCGCACAATGCCAAGCATTATTGCCTGTCTTAGAAGAAGCTAATAACCATTATGATGAAAACGTTGCGATAGCAAAAATCAATGTGGACAACAATCCAGAAATAGCAAAAAAGTTTAACGTTAGAGGTATTCCGGCTGTGTTCCTACTGAAGAATGGCACTGTGGTAGATCAATTTAAAGGTGTTCAAAGCAAGACTGAAATCAACAAAAGGATTGATCAGCTGATTGCAGCAGAGGCGGAAACTTCAAACTAATAGTGATGTCTGAGAGCCGTGATGGTTCATACGGTTATGGTTCGCATAGAAGCTCGATGCAATGTATAAGGCGCGACTTAGAGACAGTGTTCCCGACGGTACTGAGCTGAGTGATCTGCACTACTGCATGAACGGCGAGGTGCTGATTAAAGAATTAAAAGAATAAGATGAATAATTGGAAAGTACCCGTGTAGTTTTGTTTCAGAAATATCTGGTCTTCTTGACCATGTACGGACTGTAGTTAAAGTCAGATTAAAGAACTGGTTGGCTGAAAACCGGAGAGAATGCCAGGAATAAAATTATTCAGTTCTTACTGCTTAAAATAGTTACAACTTAAATCCTAATACGATGAAAAATATAGAGTTTAAAAACACCCATCCTGACCACAAATTGTCTCTATTTCAAAAGCTGGCCAACAAAATTGCAGATGCTTCTGGGTATAAGTCCGAATTAAAAACCGATGAGAGCCTTTCTCAAATTCTCCGTCTGCGAGTGGCTCAGCGAATTGTTTATTGTTTACTAGAAAAGCAGAAGTAAGACTAGCTATGCCAATAAATTGGATAGCTTTAGCTGTTATCAATTAACTTTACTGCACTTTATGAAAAATTTAAGTTCTAAGCTATTCAAAACTACATTCGTAGATACATTTCCGGGTGATGACAGCGGTAGTACGCTCCCAAGGCAAACTCTTGGAGTTTTATACAGCAAGGCATTACCTACACCAGTAGCTAAACCCCAACTTATAGCCTGGTCCGCGGAGCTGGCAGACAGTTTGGGCATCGCCGAACCTAACCCCCAGGACATACAAATTCTAGGCGGCAACCTTGTTACCCCGACCATGTACCCCTATGCAGCATGCTACGGCGGCCACCAATTTGGCAACTGGGCCGGGCAGCTTGGTGACGGCCGGGCAATCACTTTAGGCGAATGGGAGATCCCACAGGGAAATACTTGGGAGTTGCAGTTGAAAGGCGCCGGTCCCACTGCATATTCTCGCAGGGCAGACGGCAGGGCAGTTTTACGCTCATCGGTACGGGAATACCTGATGAGTGAGGCGATGCATTACCTGGGTGTCCCTACTACGCGGGCATTGGCGCTAATTACCACGGGCGACAAGGTGGCTCGTGATATGTTTTACGATGGGCGTGCTGCTGATGAGCCTGGCGCCATTGTGATGCGAGCAGCACCAAGCTTTTTACGTTTTGGCAACTTTGAAATGCTTGCCTCCAGGAACGAGATTGACAACCTCACTCAACTGGTGGACTGGACGATTGAGCACTTTTATCCGCATATTGAAGGCGAGGACAAGGTACTGCGCTGGTTTGGCGAAGTTGTTGAACGTACAGCTACCATGATAGTGGAGTGGCTAAGGGTAGGCTTTGTACATGGGGTTATGAACACTGATAATATGTCTGTACTTGGTTTAACAATTGATTATGGGCCATATTCTTTTCTTGACAACTACGATCCGGACTTTACGCCTAATACGACCGACTTGCCAGGCAAACGATATGCGTTCGGACAGCAGGCCAATATAGCTTACTGGAACCTCAGCCGCTTAGCTAACGCATTGGTGCCGTTGATTTCAGACGCTGACAAATTAGAGCGCCAGCTGAAGACCTATGAGGAGGTTTATTGGCGTAAGTATTACGCCATGATGGCAAATAAGCTGGGGTTAGATGGTATAAAAGATGACGACGACATAGCGCTTGTCGCCAAATTTGAGAACGTATTGACAGCCATCCAGCCAGATATGACAATATTTTATCAGTTACTTATTGATTTGCCAACAGATATAGCTACAGAGAAAGACATGCTTAATTACTTTTTTAGCAGCCTGTATGCTAAACCTGAACAAGCAGATGCCACCCAACTTTATACGCTTTTGAAGAGTTACCAGGCTCGTTTAAGTGCTAACACCTGCACAAGGGAGGAAAGCTTACTGCGGATGCGCAAAGCCAATCCAAGGTTTATTCTAAGGAATTACTTGCTGCACATGGCTATTGAAGAATTGCAGAAAGGAGAAAACCAACTTTTTTTAAAACTACAGCAGGCCCTTAAAGATCCATATTCGTCAAGTCACAATGAGTTCTTTGAAATGCGCCCCGCCTGGGCGACCGAGCAGGCTGGCTGCTCTATGTTGTCATGCAGCTCATAAATCTCGGTTAAGTCCACTCTTTTAAATGAAGTTGAAACAATACATAAAGTACATCAGTGTAACCAATCAGCAAATTTATTGTAAGGAATCGAAGCCTCATCAGACTAAGCTACAAAGTCAATTCCTCGAATTGAAATTTATAGAATAGTAACATTCATTCATATATTATGAGCAAGTTTAATAAAGAAATTTGGTTAGCATCAGGGTTACGAACTCCTTTTGTAAAAGAAAACAAAGAGTTGAAAGATGTTTCGGCTATAGATTTGTCAGTCGCAGTTGTAAACAATATGACGCGAAATGAACAGGCAAGTCCAAATTATTTGGCTTGGGGAACCGTTATTCCAAATCTTACCTACAGCAATATTGCAAGAGATATTGTGTTAGAGTCTGATATAGCTGACCAAACCATAGCGTTTACCACTACCATGGCTTGTAGCAGTAGCATATTATCAACTATTCAGCTTGCATCCATACTAACTGATGATGAGACTGGTATTTCAGGTGGAGTTGAGAGTTTTTCTAACGTACAATTAGGCCTTTCAATTAAAACTTCAAAATGGCTTAAAATGCTTCCAAAGCTAAATGGCGTAGTTGACAAAATAAAGTGGGCAGCAAATATATTTAAATTCAAGCTCTATACTCCGCCTGGTGTTAACAGGGTTACAGGAAAAAGCATGGGGCAGCATGCCGAAATAACAGCGCAACGTCTGGGGATTGCCCGTAAAGCTCAGGATGAGTTAGCCCTGATCAGTCACGAAAATTATTTTAAAGCCAAAGCTGAAGGATTTTATGATGATTTAATTTTTTCCGCATTTAATGTAGTTGAAGACTTAATACCAAGAAAGGATACCTCATTAGAAAAGCTTTCAAGACTTAAACCAGTATTCGATCGAGAACCTGGCAAAGGCTCGATAACCGCAGGTAATTCAAGTTTGTTTACTGATGGTGCAGCAGGAGTTTGGGTAGTTGGGAAAAATAGAATAAATGAATTTAATACCCCTTACAAAGCAAAATTGACAGATTGGGAAATGGCGGCAGTGAATATTGAAGAAGAGGGCATTCTGATGTCGCCTACATTTGCCATTGCAAGATTATTGGAAAGAAACAATCTTACTTATAACGACATAGATATTTGGGAAATTCATGAAGCGTTTGCGGCTCAGGTGCTTTCGACAATAAGTAAGCTTGAAAGTTCTACTCATCTGCAGAGAATGGGAATTAAATCAGAATTAGGCAAATTCCCAATGGAGAAGCTTAATTTAAAAGGGAGCAGCATATCAATAGGTCATCCATTTGGTGCAACCGGAGCAAGAATTTTAAGCCAAACCCTAAAGCAACTACACTTTGCCGGAAAAAATAAAAAGGCATTAATTAGTGTCTGTGCAGATGGTGGTTTAGGAGTTGTTATGATGCTTGAAACATAGAGTTGCTAGGTGATGATATATAACAGCCAAATAGAAATCATAAGCGGATTATCTAAAACTCAGTTTAAAAGTTTCTGCTCTACATTCTTTCACCTACTGGGACTTACGAATATAAATGCAGTTTTAATTAGGGAAAACGGCGTAATAACTGGCAAAGGAACTATTAACTTAGGAATTGTAATGTCTTATCATTTTGTTTTTTTTGGGAAACAACATGTTGGAGCTGTTCCTGATAATATAATTCAAGAGATTCGTGAGATTATGGATAAGGAGACTGACAAAGGTTTAGTGTTAACCACTGGTTATTTTACCCGCGAAGCTAAAAGGCAAGCAAAAATTAAAGGGAAGCCTCCAATTGATTTAATAGATAGAAGTAATTTAATCGAAAGGTTGAAAAAATATAACTTAAGAATTTCAATCGATACCGGAGAAGTTTTTCTGACTGATAAAGAAAAGAAACCTTAATCAGATTAGACCAGACATTTGAATAAAGTTATTTTCTAGCTTTTTCTTCGTCTTTGTTGTCAATCTTTCTATCTGCATCCTCGTTACTCATTTTTCTGAAAATAGAGTGTAAGGAACTACACATTATTCATACTAAGCCAATAAAGGCGAAAAGCTTAGAAGAAGCATTGTCTCTTCAGAAATCGAAACAATCCATTAACAACAATTAAATACAGATTTATTATGAAAACGATTAACAACAAAACAGAATTTGATCAAATTATCGCAGGTGACAAACCGGTAGTCCTGGACTTTTATGCAGACTGGTGCGGACCATGCAGAGCGTTATTACCAGTCATAGAAGCTGCAGGCAACGACTATGCTGATGACATTGTGGTGGCAAAGATTAATGTGGACCTAAATCCAGACTTAGCAGCACAGTTTAGCGTTAGAAGTATTCCAGCTGTATTCCTGATGAAGAATGGTGCTGTGGTAGATCAATTCACAGGTGTTCAAACTAGAGCTGAAATAAACAAAAGGATAGATCAATTGATTTCCTCGAACATAGAAGAAGTCAGTAATTAACTGTAATGAATACTCGGGCAGTAAGAATGCAGTAGGAGTAAATCGGCGCTAAATCTTAATAAATTTTAGCGCTGATTATAAAGTATCCTCATTGGCAGACTGTCCAGCATAAAATTACTTATTTAAAAGGAAAGGTGAGCAGCAATGAAAAATAAGATTATAACATTGGGGGGTGGGTGTTTCTGGTGTACAGAAGCCATTTTCACAGATACCAAAGGAGTACTAGGAGTTAAAAGCGGATTTAGTGGCGGATTTATTAAAAACCCTCCCTATAGGGAAGTCCGTACCGGAAGGACGGGACATGCAGAAGTAATTCAGATAAGTTATCATCCAGAACAAATTAGTTTGCAGGAACTTTTGATAATTCACCTGATGACACATGATCCTACCACCTTGAATCAACAGGGTGCAGACAAGGGTGATCAATACCGCAGTGTTATTTTCTATGGGGATGATGATGAGAAAATAGTGGCTGAAAAAGTGATTAAAAATTTGCGGAATTCCTATTCAGAGCCCATAATTACTGAGCTGAAGCTGTTTGCTGTATTTTACGAGGCAGAAGAGGCTCATCAAAAATATTATGAGGAGAATCCGGAAGCTTATTATTGTCAAATGGTCATCTCGCCAAAATTAGCCAAATATCGGGCAAACCGCGCTGACTATCCATCGGATCTCTGACGGTGAGATTATTATGTGATGGTTTTCCTTCTCATTTTATAACTGAAAAAAATTGTAAGGTTCAGATAATTTTTACGACTAATTTAGAAAATGCTGTTATAACTAAAGTAATGTGACAGCCCGTACATCATTTTTAATACTAAATAAAATTAAAATGGATAAGGTAACGGCAGAAATTTATCAACAGAATCCTGACAGATATACACTGGTGTCAGGTCATCAGGAACGAGCTCCAAAGTGTTCTTTTGGAAACATGCAGCAATGGGTAGGATATGATAAAGCAGAGGAAAAGTATATCAGGTTCACCAAATCAGTTTTCAAACAACTTGTTAAACAAAAAGAAGATGAAACAGAATAAATATAGAAACACAGCAAAAATCTTGTTGGCTGCAGCGCTCGTAATAGTATCATTTACAAGCTGTGGCAATAGTACGGGCACTCAATCTTTGAAAGAAAAAGCAATCACCAGGGAAAATGTAATTAATAACGACAGCACGAGCGTCATCTTTTTTGCCGGCGGATGCTTTTGGGGAACCGAACATTTTTTCAAACAAGTAGACGGAGTTACGGCTACTGAAGTGGGTTTTGCCAATGGTCATGGTGAAAATCCGACTTATGACTATGTGATTCGCAAAGAGACTGGCTATGCGGAAACAGTAAAGGTAACATACAATCCCAAAAAAGTTGATTTGAACCTTCTGGTGGATTTGTATTTTCTCACAATTGACCCCACCAGCCTGGACAAACAGGGAAATGATATTGGCGATCAGTATCGCACAGGTATTTATTATACATCAGATCAGCAGCTGCCATCCATAAAGGAAAGGATAAAAGCAGAGACCGCTAAACATCAGACACCTATTGTGGTAGAGGTGACCCCGTTAAAAATTTATTATAAAGCGGAAGCCTACCATCAGGACTACCTTGAAAATAATCCTGGCGGATATTGCCACATCAATCCTACACTCTTCAAAGTAGCAAAGGATGCCAATAAAAAAAATAATCAATAATAGTTGCCTAACATAAAAACTGAAATTATGCTTAACTGGAACAATGTGCTTGCGTTTGCCGAAAATGGTAATCCTGCACCTGATAAAAGGGTTGAAAAAACTGAAAACGAATGGAAAGCGCTTCTTACCGCTGACCAATTCTATGTAACGCGTAAACATGGTACTGAACGGTCCCACAGTCATGATCTGTGCAGAAGCTGGGACGCAGGGATTTATTCCTGCGTATGCTGCCATACTCTGCTATTCGATTCCACTGAAAAATTTGAATCTGGAACTGGCTGGCCAAGTTTTACACAACCCATTAAAGAAAATAATGTAAAGTACATCAAAGATATTACATTTGGTACGGTTCGCATAGAAGCTCAATGCAATGTGTGTGATGCGCACTTAGGACATGTATTTCCTGACGGACCTGCCCCGAGTGGTCTTCGCTACTGCATGAACGGCGAGGCGCTGGTTAAAGAAAAAAAGAAATAGAGAAGTAATTAATAACTGTCCGGGTAGTTTTGTTTTCAGAAAGATCTGAACTTCATAGCTTTTTGCAGACTGTAGTTACCGTCACAATAAAGAACTGAATGAGTTAAAACTGGAAAAATACCAGAATTAAATTTGTTCAGTTCTTACTGTTTAAAAATAGTTTGACTTAAATTCAAATATGATGAATGATGTAAAGTTTAAAAACACCCGTTTTGATCCCGAATTGTCTCCATTTCATAAACTGGCCGATAAACTGGCAGATGCTTTTGGATACAAGTACAAATTGAAAACCGATTAGAGTCTTGCTCAACTTCTCCGTCTGGGAGTGGCCCAGTAAAATGAATGTGCATATTGTGTAAATTTACACGCTCGTATTGCCCGGGAAGTTGGTATTACATATGCCAAAGCAGACAACATATCATCTTGGTGAAACAGCTTATTGTTTACCGAAAAAGAAAGAGTTGCGCTGGCCTATTGTGATGTATTAACAATTGGTACTCACAAAAATTTCCAGCAATACCACGATGCGATGTGTGACTATTTTTCTGAAACGGAAATCGATGAAATCGATGCTATTATTGTAAACATGAATGTTTGGACACGTTTGAAATTGGCGCAAGGCCAAACGGCTTATTTAGTATAAAAGAAACAAGATGGAAAATATAGGTTTAGGAACAGCAGCCATAGGCCGTCCAATCTACATAAACGTTCGACATGAAAAACCGCGAGTGGATTTATCTCTGCCGGAGTTCAAAGAAAATGGTATCAGAATATTGGATGATGCTTATGATAAAGGTGTTCGGTTTTTCGATGCTTCACCCGGTTATGGTTTGGCCGAATCACTCTTAATAGAATGGCTACTAAAAAATAATGATCCAGATATTATTGTCGCTACTAAATGGGGGTTTAGCTATGCAGCCGATTTTGATA
>NZ_PNJW01000074.1 GCF_013822155.1 Flavobacterium sp. | reverse complement strand
TCGGAGGTTTTTTTATTTTATTTTGAAACACAAGTTATTTTTGAACTATAGAAACTCATAAAAAAACTTTACATTTGAAAAAATATTTTTACACCTTATGAGCGTTGATAAAACAGAGGATTGGTTGTTTGAAATTTCTTCTAAAAAAAGGGCTGTCGATTTTAATTTAAAGGAATTGTGGCACTATAAAGATTTACTGTTGTTGTTTGTGAAAAGAGATATTGTCACTTTTTATAAACAAACGGTTTTGGGCCCTATTTGGTTTGTTATTCAGCCTTTGATCACTTCCGTTATTCAGTTTATTATTTTTAGTAAAATTGCCTCTATTCCTTCCGATGGGGTTCCCTATTTTTTGTTTGTTTTGGCCGGTAACATCGTTTGGTTTTATTTTTCGGATTGTTTGAAATCAACTTCGGAAACGTTTACTTCCAATCAGAATATTTTTGGAAAAGTTTATTTTCCCAGAATAATTATGCCCTTAAAAGTAGCTGTTTCCAACTTGATAAAGTTTGGAATTCAGTTTGTGTTTTTTCTTATCGTTTTGTTTTATTATATTTATCAAGGGGCACCAATTCATCTAAATAGTTTGGTTTTGTTTTTGCCACTATTACTCTTGGTTATTGCTTTTATAGCCTTAGGAACAGGAATGATTATTTCGTCGTTAACAGTAAAATATAGAGATTTAAATTTTGTTGTTACCTTTGGGATATCCTTGTTTATGTATATCACCCCAATAGTTTATCCCACTACTTTAGTATTGGAAAAAGTTGATAAAAAATACCATAGTTTAATCTATATGAATCCATTGACAGGCCTGTTTGATTTTTTTAAATATGCCTTTTTGGGATCGGGTACTATTGATTTTTGGTCAATTGTTTATTCTGTTGTTTTTTCATTAGTTATTATGTTTTTGGGGTTACTTGTTTTTACAAAAACAGAGAAAAGTTTTATAGATGTGATTTAAATTGAGGCAAAGAGATGAGTAATGTTATTTTAAAAGTTGAAAATGTTTCCAAGCAATATCGCCTAGGTAAAATTGGTACGGGAACATTGAGCCATGATTTAAATCGTTGGTGGCACACTGTGCGTGGAAAGGAAGATCCTTATTTAAAAGTAGGTGATGTCAATGATAGAAGTGTGAAAGGAAATAATCAATATGTTTGGGCACTAAAAGACATAAATTTTGAAGTTAGAGAAGGTGAAGTGTTAGGAATTATTGGTAAAAATGGAGCAGGGAAATCTACATTACTCAAAATTTTATCAAGAGTTACGTCTCCAACAACCGGAACAATTAAGTCAAAGGGACGAATAGCCTCACTGTTAGAAGTGGGAACGGGTTTTCATGCTGAAATGACAGGAAGAGAAAATATCTATCTCAACGGAGCTATTTTAGGAATGACTAAAAAGGAAATTGCTTCAAAAATTGATGAAATCATTGCTTTTTCAGGATGCGAGCGATATATCGATACCCCAGTTAAAAGATACAGTAGTGGAATGACCGTTCGTTTAGCTTTTGCTGTGGCGGCTCATTTGGAACCCGAAATTTTAGTGGTAGATGAAGTATTAGCGGTTGGTGATGCTGAATTTCAGAAAAAAGCCATTGGGAAAATGCAGGATATTTCTAAAACACAAGGCAGAACGGTTTTGTTCGTGAGTCATAATATGGCAGCTGTAAAGAGTTTATGTACCAAAGGTATTGTATTGGAAAACGGAAGTATATCTTTTGCAGGAACTAGTGACGACGCTATTAATTATTATTTAGAGAATTCCTATAAAAAGAGTGAAATTAAAGTAAGTGAGCGTATAGACCGAAAAGGAAATCAAAAGTTAACTGTAAAAAATATATATGTTAAAAATGCGGATGATGTTTTAGTTGGGGAATTGCACGGAGGGGAGTCCTATCGAATTATTTTTGAATATGAAAAGAAATTAACTATTGACCCAAAACAAATGACGGTGGTAGTTCAATTTAAAAATGAATCTGATGAATTGGTAACAACTATTGCAACCGACGAAATGGGAATTCATTTTTCTGAGATTAAAGATAATGGAACCATTGAAATTAGTATTCCCAGGTTACAATTCAGAGAAGGCAGGTATTCGTTGCACTATATGATTAGCGAAAAGTTGTCGTTTAATACACCGCATCAAACCATAGATTATTTGCAAGATGCCTATACAATGACAGTAATTCGTGGTGATTATTGGCATTCCGGCGTTTTAAACAGACCAAAAGGATTTATTCAAGAGGCAACAATTCAATTAAACTAATTAAAAGTATAATTTGAGAATGAATACTTTACAAAATAAAAAAATACTAGTTACGGGAGCCGATGGTTTTATTGGTTCCCATTTAGTTGACTATTTAGTATCACAAGGCTATCAAGTGAAAGCCTTTTGTTTTTACAACTCTTTTAATTCATGGGGTTGGCTCGATAGTTTTGACAAAGAAGTTTTGCAAAAAATAGAGGTATTTACGGGTGATATTCGTGACCCTAATGGCGTACGGGAAGCAATGAAAGATTGTCAGGTTGTATTTCACCTGGCGGCACTTATTGCTATTCCATTCAGTTATCATTCTCCTGATTCCTACATTGACACCAACGTAAAGGGAACATTGAATATTTTACAGGCAGCTCGAGATTTAAAAGTCGAACGGGTTTTGGTTACTTCCACTTCAGAAGTATATGGAACGGCTCAGTATGTTCCGATTGACGAAAAGCATCCGAAACAACCACAATCGCCCTATTCAGCCTCTAAAATTGGTGCAGATGCAATTGCAGATTCCTTTTACAGAAGTTTTAATCTTCCGGTTACTATTGTAAGACCATTTAATACATTTGGTCCACGTCAATCAGCCAGAGCATTTATTCCAACTATTATTACACAGCTTTTGAATGGTAAGACAGATATTAAATTGGGTGATGTAACTCCTACCAGAGATTTGTTGTTTGTGAAAGATACCGTTCGAGCTTTTGAAGCAATAGCAAATTGTGATGAATTAATTGGTCATGAAGTAAATATTGCTACAAATTCAGAAATTAGTATTCAAGAAGTTGCTGATTTACTGATACAACAAGTAAATCCAAAAGCAAAAATTATTACGGATGGAGATAGAATCAGACCTGAAAAAAGTGAAGTGTTTCGTTTGTTTGGAGATAATACCAAATTAAGAAATCATACAAATTGGACTGTGGAGACTGAATTTAATCAGGCAATTTTAGAAACTATAGCATGGTTTAAAGTGAAAGAAAATTTAGCCCATTATAAAGCGGATATTTATAATCTATAACATGTTAGATTTTACAAAAAAAATTGCCATTTTTGGTATTGGTGGATTGGCTAAAGACATCTTTTTTTGTTTAAAGGAGATTTATTTAAAAGGTCACTATGCTTTTGATGGTCAAGTTGTTTTTGTGGATAAGTTGCCCAATACAAGTGCTTTTTTTTTAAATTGCCCCTTATTTCTGGAAGAAAATTTTGATTCACGAGCCTATCAGGTTATTATTGCTATTGGTAATCCTAAAATCAGAAAACAAATTTCAATCAATTTGCCGGCAGCTACTTTTTATCCAAAGGTTATTCATCCAAGTGCTTTGGTTAATGAAACGGTTATTTTAGGAAAAGGAGTTGTAATTTTAGCAAATGCAATTATAAGCTGCGATGTAACGGTGGGTGATTTTTGCATATTGGATCGTGCCGTACAGATTGGGCATGATTGTAATGTAGCCGATTTTGTTCATTTTTCTCCGGCTTCTGTGCTCAGTGGAAACGTTACAATTAATAGTTTAGTTGATATAGGGACACTTGCAGCGATTAAACAAAATTTAGAAGTGGAGCGTGAAACCATCATCGGTATGGGAGCTATTGTTGTTAAGTCAATTCAAGAAAAAGGAGTTTACGTAGGAAATCCGGCCAAAAAGATAAGATGATGACTGAGACAGCTTTTTGTAGTGTTATTTTTCCGGCTAACTTAATTTATTTTAAGGATTTTTTGGATTCACTTGAACAACAAACGGATTCAGATTTTATATTGCTTTTATTTAATGATGGTGTTGAAAATTTAACAGACTATTTAAAAGAGAGTTCTTTAAATTATAAAATAATTAATGTAAAAGGCTCAATTTCTGAAACGCGGACACAACTTTTCGAATATTTAAAAAAATCAACGTTTGAAAAAATAATATTTGGGGATACGGATGATTATTTCTCCTTAAATAGAGTAGAAGATTGTAGAGAGTTTTTAAATAAATTTGATATTATAGCCAATGATTTAATATTGGTTTCTGAAAAGAAAGAGGTATTAAGTGAATGCTATTGGAAAGACAGACAGGAATTACGTGGATTAATCAACTTGGAATCAATAAAATTTTTTAATTTTTTAGGATTAGGAAATACAGCTATTAATAGAAAAATATTGCCTGAATCTATTTTTTTTGATCCGAATATTGTTGCTATTGATTGGTTTTTGTATTCTATTATTTTGAAATCTAAGATAAAAGTAGGTTTTACATCGAGTTCATTTATTTATTATCGACAACATGGAGCAAATATTGTTGGAAGAAAAGAATTGAATTTTGAAGATTTTAAAAAAGGATTTACTGTAAAATTAAATCATTATAGTAACTTAGCAAGAGTTATCCCTGAGTTTCAGTATTTAGCCACACAATATCTTGATTTTATGGACAGTTTAACAGAAAGTAACTATAAAAAAATAATTCAAAAAAATAAAATACAAAACCCCTTCTGGTGGGAAGAAATACAATTATGAAAGTACAATTAAGTTCAAAGAAAGAAGTTTACAATTTTTGTGAACCTTATATTATTGCCGAAATTGGAGCCAATCATAATGGCGATATAGATTTGGCTAAAAAAATGATTGACAGTGCTGTTGAATGTGGTTGTGATGCTGTTAAATTTCAATCGTGGACACCAAAATCATTGATTGCAAAAGAAGAATACGACCGCAATCAATCGTATGACGATTCTCCTAAAAAACACTTTGGTTCATTAAAGGAAATGGTCGAAAAATATTATTTAAGAGACGATCAGCATGCTGAATTAAAAGACTATTGCATTTCTAAAGGTGTGGACTTTTGTTCTTCACCCTTTTCAAATGAAGAAGTAGATTTATTAATAAAATTAGATGTTCCTTTTTTGAAGATTGCCTCTATGGATATTAATAACATTCCTTTTTTGAAATATGTAGCAAAAACAATGAAACCAATAGTTGTTTCTACCGGAATGTCTACTTTGGCAGAAATTGAAACGGCTGTGAAAGTTATAAAAGGAGAAGGGAATCACAATATTGTTTTATTACATTGTATTTCTATATATCCTCCTAAAGATGAAGATATTCATTTGAGAAATATTGCGATGCTTCAACAGGCTTTTAATTTACCAATTGGTTTTTCTGACCATTCTTTTGGAGCTTCAATTCCCTTAGCTTCTGTGGTTTTAGGGGCTTGTATTATTGAAAAACATTTTACATTAGATAAAGATTTGCCTGGATGGGATCACGAAATTTCCGCTAATCCTGAAGAAATGAAAACAATCTGTCAGGATTCAAAAAAAATAGCGTCAGCATTAGGAAATGTATATCGAATCGTGTCGGATGATGAAGAACAAAAGAAATCTAAATTCAGAAGAAGCATTGTAGTCAATCGTTCGATGAAAAATGGAGAAATAATAAAAGAGGCTGACTTGGCCTATAAACGTCCCGGAACAGGAATACCACCTAACGAATATGAATTTGTAATTGGCCGTAAATTGAATAAAGATATTGATGAAGATTCACTTATAAATTGGAATAATTTCGAATAATGATTGCATTAATACTAGCACGAAAAGGTTCAAAAGGATTGCCGGGTAAAAACATAAAGTTGCTCTTGGGTAAGCCTTTGATTGCCTATGCAATAGAATCGGCTTTAAAATCAAAATACATCAAAGAGGTTTATGTTTCAACAGATTGTATAGAAATAGCAGAAGTTGCTAAACAATATGGTGCTAAAGTTCCCTTTTTAAGACCGGAAGAGTTGGCTGCGGATAATGCAATAGCGATTGATACCTATAATTTCATGTTAGACAAGTGGGCAGAAGCAATGCTTGATGTTGAATCATTTATTGTTTTGCAGCCTACATCACCATTACGAACAACCCAAAATATTGATGAAGCAATTGAACTCTTTGCTATTAAAAAGGCTTCGTCAGTTATTTCATATACTGAAGAACATCATCCAATTTCTTGGCATAAATTGATTAATGAAGATTTATCGTTTACTAATTTATTTGATGATGAGCTTTTAAACAGGCAGGATAAAAGAAAGACTTATTTTCCAAATGGAGCAATTTATATATTTAAAGCATCTTTAATAAGACAAAAAAAATATTATTCAGAAGCCTCTTTTGCTTATATTATGCCTAGAGAGAATTCAATTGATATTGATTATATTCATGATTTTGAATACGTTGAATACTTATTGATGAAGAAGAATAAATGAGAGATTATAAAGTAAATATAGATTCCTTAAAAACTTTTGAAGATTTAATTCGAAAGCTAGACTTTTATGGTATTGGGTTTTTAGCAATCGTTGATGATGAAGATAAATTAATCGGCATTGTTACGGATGGTGATATTAGAAAAGCATTATTAAATCAAAAGAAAGCAGTTGAAGACATCATCAATTATAAACCATTTACACTGCCTTATACTACACCAGCAAGCCAACTAAAATCATTTCTTGAAGAGAAAAGAAGGCTACATGTTCCTTTAGTGGATGAAGAAAATAGATTAAGAGAAGTTTTTTTACTTAATGATTTCACTAGGGAAATCCATTCCAATTATGTTGTTATTATGGCGGGCGGATTAGGCTCGCGGTTAGGAGAATTAACAAAGGAAATACCAAAACCAATGCTACATGTGAAAGGTAAACCTATGTTGGAGTATATTGTTGAATCATTTAAAAATCAAGGATTTAATAAATTTATTTTTTGTGTTAATTTTAAAAAAGAGATTATTCAGGATTATTTTCAAGATGGAAAAAAATTCGGTATTTCTATTGAATATATTTTTGAGGAAACTAGACTGGGAACAGCCGGTGCATTAAGTTTAATTGCTGATCATAAATTCAATGAACCTTTTTTTGTTGTAAATGGAGATGTAATTTCAAATCTTGATTACCATCACTTGATTGATTTTTGTACAAATTCAAAAGCTGATGCTGTAATGTGCGTTAAAGAAATGAGTTACACAAATCCTTATGCAGAAGTTGTTTTTGATGAAGATTTGAACTTGGTTAGTTTAAAAGAAAAACCTACGAAAGTTTTTGATATTAATTTAGGAATTTACGTTTTGAATGAAAAAGTGAGAGAAATTCTACCTAAGAATAAATTTTTTGATATGCCAAGTCTGTTTTTAGAAGCAAAAGAGAATGATTTGTCAGTTAAAGTATTCAGAGCTAATGAAGATTGGATGGATATAGGAATACCTACCGATTATCGAACTATTCAGAATGATTAATTCCCGAAAAGACATACAATATTTTTTACTCGAAGTTGAAAAAAAATTTCCTGTTAACAAATGGAAAGTAAACGGCATCCATATTTGGCCACATATTAGGATTAAATTATATTTTTATTTAATTAATTTAATAGAAAAAAATGATTCATCACCTATAAAAACAAAGCCTGAAAAAAAGGGAAAAGAACGAATTAAGTCTGACCTCAAAAAGTTGCTTGCGGTTTTTCATTTTTATAAATGGTTATATACGCTTCCAAAAAAGAAAAATTTATTTGTGGGGGCCGATGCTCATAGGGTAGACTATAGACATACTAGATTTAACCGATATTTTGATATTTTGATAGAAAAATATAATTTAAGTCAAAATTCAATGTATTTCGAATATGGAGTAAATACAAACAAACAATATAATTCTTCTTTGATTTTTACTTTTTCAAAAGCTTTAAGTGGATTTTTATTTCTAAATAAAATTTTAAAAATAAAAGGGAATGTTCAGTTGGAAGGCTATGAGGTTTTTTTAGACTATTTAAAGAAAGACGAACTCTTTTCACAATTTTCCACTTTTTATTCCAAGAAAAATGTTTCTAATTGGGCCAGTTTGGTTTGCTACCCAAGAGTTGTTTTTTTTAAAAAGGTTTTGACAAAAATAAAGCCTGAAAAAGCAGTCATTCTTTGTTATTATTTAGATGATATAATGGCATTAACAGCAGCTGCAAATCAATTAAAAATTCAAACAATAGAGATGCAACATGGGCCGCAAACATCTGTTCACATGGCCTATAGTAGTTGGTTCACTTTGCCACCTGAAGGATATGATATGTTGCCAAGAAACTATTGGTGTTGGGATGAAAATAGTAAAAATTTGTTGCAAGAATGGACAAAAAGCAATAAAAACTATGCTGTTAAAGTGATTGGAAATCCATGGATTGACTATTGGAAGTCAATGAAAAAAAATTATGTCCATACGAATTATATACTTTATTCTTTACAGCCAAGTCCGCTTACGATGGAGCAACTATTTCCCGAGTCAATAATAAATTTTATAAAGGAGAATCCTATTCCTTGGTTTATCAGATTGCACCCAAGACAATTGAACGAAATGGATGCAATAAAAATATATTTGAAAAATAAACAAATATTACATTTGGTAACTATCGATGCGGCAACAAACGATCCGTTACCTTTAATACTATCGAATGCATTATTGCATATCACTCATTTTTCAGGAACAGCCATTGAAGCTTCTTTATTTAATGTTTTTACTGTTTTGTTAAATGAGATTGGTAAATTATCTTTCCAAGATTTAATTTCAGCTCAAAAGGCTGTATATTTGGATGTTAATTCTTTGGAATTTTCGGAAGATTTAAGAAAAAGTATTAAAAACAAGGCTCAATTTAGTAAAGATGTTTCAGCACAAAATGATTTAAAATTGCTTAATTTATTTGATTAAAAATGAGTTTTAAAAGTAGTATAATAAATAATTTAAAACGTATTTTAAACAATAATAATGTTGTTTCAGAAACTGTTTCTGTGGATAAATCCGCACTCATAACTGGTTCAAAAATCACCGGTAAAACAATTATAGCTACTGATGTTATAGTTGAAAACAGTAGTATTGACGGCAACATTATAATTGCTGATTCCTCAATTATAAAAGAAGTTAATTTAAGTGGAAATATTACAATCAGTAAAAGAGCAAGGTTATATAAATGTGCTATTACAGGTAATGTAACAATTGGAAAAAACACTTCTTTATGGGGGCCAAATCTTGATTTAACTTCAAATTCAGAAGGAACAATAAAAATTGGTAACTTTTGTTCTATTGCACGAAATGTTTCTTTTCAAACCTATAATCATAATTTTAAAAAGGTGACCAGCTATTTTATTGGTCAAAACATTTTTAAAGAAAAATGGGACAATGAAAAGACAACTAAAGGAGATATTGTTTTAGAAAATGATGTTTGGATTGGAACACATTGTGTTGTTTTAGGAGGTGTTACCATACAAAATGGGGCCGTTGTTGCCGCAAATAGTGTTGTGACTGCTAACGTGCCTGCCTATAGCATAGTTGCAGGTTCACCGGCAAAAGTGATAGGGTATCGTTTTGAACCTTCAGTAATTGAAAAATTAGAAAAGTTAGCTTGGTGGGATTGGTCTTTAGAAAAAATTAAAAAGAATAAATCTTTTTTTGAAAATGAACTAAGTGACGATTTGTTTTTAAATGAAATCCATGAATGAGCCACTTATATCCATCATCATCCCGGTTTACAACAGAGCAACTCTAATAGGAGAAACATTAGAAAGTATACTTAGTCAAACTTATGCCAATTGGGAATGTTTTGTAGTTGACGATGGTTCAACAGACAAAACAGAATTGGTAGTCCAAAATTATTGTAAGAAAGAGACCAGATTTCATTTGTTGAAAAGACCTGAAAATAGATTAAAAGGTTCTGCGGCAAGTAGAAATTATGGCTACGAAAAATGTAAAGGAGACCTAATTTATTGGTTAGACAGTGATGATTTATTATTGCCAAATGCATTTCAATCCTACATAGAAAATTTCACCTCGGAATCTGATTTTGTTGTTGCTCGAGTTCAACAAACCAATTTAATAACCGGAGAATATTTAGAAATAAATAAACCTGAAAGTGTAAATTTAATTGAAGATTATTTTGCCGGGAAAACAACTTTTTATGTTTGCGGACCAATGTGGAAAAGGTCATTTTTAGAGCAACAAACTCAACTTTTCGATGAATCTTTAAGCATTTTAATCGATTGGGATTTTAATTTAAGGATGTTATATAAAAAACCGACAATTGTTTTTATAAAAGACGTTTTAGTTTTGTATCGACAACACGAGAAATCATTAAAAACAAATATTATAAATCTGAATCCTGAGAAAGTTGAAATTGCATTTTCTATCAGAAAGAAACATTTACAATTTATAAGGGAAAATAAAGTAGGGGGTGTGAAAATTTTCAGAAAACATCTTAGGAATTTATATAAACAAATACTCCGATTTTCATTGGTACAAAACAATAAAGAAATGCAATTTATTTATTTACAAAAAGTTTTGATAGAAAATGCAAAGCTATTAGCACTATGGGATAGCTTAGTAATTGTGTTTGGTTTTTTTGTGTTTAAACTAACGGGAAAAGGATATAAATTATTGAAATAACTTAGGTTTCGGTTTTTTAAAAGTAAAATATGGAATTTAATCAGCAGAATAATAAAATCTTATTTGTAGTGACCAGTTTTCCTTCGGTTACGGAGACTTTTATTATTAATCAAATTGCAGATTTAATCGACCGTGGATTTCAGGTAACCGTTTTTGCATATAACAAAAATAAAATAGACATTCAACATAAAATATATAAAGATTATCAATTGGAAAAATGTACATTTTTTCATTTTAAAAATGAAAAAAGCATAATAAAAATTGTTTTCTATTGGTTAAGCTTTTTTTTTGAGCATTTATTTAAAATTAATTACAAATTAATTTTAAGTTGTTTTAATCCATTTCAATTTTCTACTGGAGTTTCAAAAATAAAGGCTTTGTATGATTTGCCAATTTTCATGTTAAACCAACATTTTGACATCATACACTGTCATTTTGGTTTTAATGGTAAAAAGATTTCTAAGCTAAGCTCTCTAGGTATTATAAAGCATTCAAAATTGGTTCTTTCTTTTCATGGCTCTGATTTAACTCCTTCCAGAATTCAAGAATATAAAACATTATATAAGCCTATTTTTGAATGTTTCAACGCTTATACGATAAACACCCTTTTTTTAAAAGAAATTGTATTGAAAATAAATCCAAAATTAAAGAACCTGTTTATATTACCGGTTGGGTTTAAAGAAGAATATTTAAAGTCTTATCTGAATAGTCCAAAGAATGAGCAACTCTTTCCGGTTATTTTTATTGGTCGATTTATTGAATTAAAAGGGCCACTACAAGCTATTAAAATTGTTGAAAGCTTATATTTAAAAGGTATTAAAAATTGCTGTCTCCATATGGTTGGTGATGGGGAATTAAAGGAGGAGTTGCAAAGTTATGTTCGACAAAATAAATTAGAAAAGATAGTTTTTTTTCATGGGCAAATGGGGCAAGAGGATGTTTTTAAATTATTGGCGTCATCTGCTGTTTTTCTGCTTCCCGGTATAACAGATTTAGAATCAGGCAGAGCAGAAACGCAAGGTCTCGTGATACAAGAGGCTCAATATCTAAAAGTTCCTGTTGTTGTTTCAGATGTTGGAGGTATAAAATATGGATTGCTAAATAACAGCTCCGGATTTTTGATAAACAGTACAGATATACCTACATTTGCAGCAAAAATAGAGCAACTTTATTTTGATAAGGAACTAAGAAAGACAGTTGGAGAAAACGGTCACTATTTTGTAAAGGAAAATTATACTTCAAAAAAACTGGGAGACCAATTGATAAAAATTTATGCCGGACTTTAAAAAATACAGTTTTACCGACGTAACTATTGAGGCACCTTTGGTTTCTATTATCATTCCAACCTATAATAGAGCTCATCTTATTAGTGAAACCTTAGACAGTATTTTGAATCAAACTTACTTAAATTGGGAGTGTATTATTGTAGATGATGGAAGTACTGATTTGACAAAACCGGTGGTTCAAAAGTATGTAGATTTAGATAGCCGATTTCAATTTTATTCTCGACCAAATGATAGACCTAAAGGAGCTAATGCTTGCAGAAATTACGGATTTGAATTAAGTAAAGGCGAATATATTTGTTGGTTTGACAGTGATGATATAATGTTAGCAGAACATTTAAATAAAAAGGTTTTACAATTCGATTTAAAAAATCTTGATTTTGTAGCCTGTTCATTAGATTTTTTTGAAAGCAGTAGTGATGGAGAAAAATTAATCATTTACAAGAAAACTACCGCTATTTATGAAGAGCCATTTAAACAATTTTTATTGGGTAATTTGACGTTGAGAATATGTAGTCCGTTGTGGAGTAAAAATTTTTTAATAAACCATCAATTATTTGATGAAAAGTTATTTAGGGCACAGGAATGGGAATTGTATTCAAGATTATTATTTTACGTTAAAAAATATCAAACAATTGGAGAATCACTCGTATTAATAAGACATCATGATGGAAATATTT
>NZ_PNJW01000073.1 GCF_013822155.1 Flavobacterium sp. | reverse complement strand
AAGAGTTTTTCTTACTATTCTAATATCTTGCTGAGTCATTGATTCAGCTTGTTTTGACGACCTACTAACACTTTTTACTTGACCATTTACAATTTTCACAAAAATTTAACAAGAACAATTTTAGGTATTAATAATTAATAATACAATACCCACTTTTAGTGATATTGAGAATATCACTAAATTTAGTGATATTTTGTTTAGGGAAATTGAGAAAATAATTAAACAATAAATTGATAAAATAAATTGAAATCTGTCTTTAAAAAGATATAATCAGTTAATTGAATACAGAAACGGTATTGAAATAGGTTTTTAAAGATTGGGATAAACTATATTGTTAAGAGATATTAAAATTTCTATAAACCTGTCGAATTAAAAAGAAAAAAGCGTTCAATTTTTTGGCAAAATATCGGCAAAAAGTAAAAATTAAAATCCCTAACATATTGAAATTCAATTTGTTAGGGATTTTTGAAGTACCCGGAGTGGGAATCGAACCCACACACCTAAGTACACGAGTTTGAGTCGTGCGCGTCTACCAATTCCGCCATCCGGGCTAATTAAGATGATATTATTTTTGACTAATTTTAAAAAAAAATTAATTAAAGATAACGCCATCCGGGCAATTTAGATTTTTAAGTTTTTGACTAATTTTTAGAAAAAATTAATTAAAGACTATGCCATCCGGGCATATGGATGCTTATTTGTGGGTGCAAATGTAATCAGTTTTCTTTACTTTTTCAAAAAAATAGTCGAAAATATCCTTCCCAAGTTGATTTTTATTTCTAAATTTGCACCTCGTTTCGGCGACACACAACTAACTAACTACATAACAACTATTTAAAATGTCACATTTAGAACCGGAAGCAAAAATATTTGCTTGTTCAAAAAGTGTATACTTAGCGGAACAAATTGCCACGCATTATGGTGTCCCGCTGGGAAAAGTTACGTTCTCACAATATAGTGATGGTGAATTTCAACCGTCATTTGAAGAATCGATTCGTGGATTACGCGTATTTATCGTTTGTTCAACCTTTCCAAGTGCGGATAACTTAATGGAATTGTTATTAATGATTGATGCAGCGAAAAGAGCATCTGCCAGACATATCACTCCTGTTATACCTTATTTTGGATGGGCAAGACAAGATAGAAAAGACAAACCAAGAGTGCCGATTGGAGCAAAATTAGTGGCTAAATTATTAGAAACTGCCGGAGCTACGAGAATCATGACCATGGATTTACATGCCGATCAGATTCAAGGATTCTTTGAAAAACCGGTTGATCACTTGTTCGCTTCGACCATCTTTTTGCCTTATGTAAAAAGTTTAAATTTGGAGAACCTAACGATTGCTTCTCCTGACATGGGTGGTTCCAAAAGAGCCTATGCTTATTCTAAATTTTTAGAATCAGATGTGGTAATTTGTTACAAACAACGAAAAATAGCCAATGTAATTGATACAATGGAGTTAATCGGGGAAGTGAAAGGCAGAAACGTTGTTTTAGTAGATGACATGATTGACACCGGTGGAACCTTAGCAAAGGCAGCCGATTTAATGATTGAAAAAGGAGCTCTGAGTGTTCGTGCGATTTGTACACACGCCATTTTATCGGGCGATGCGTATGAAAAAATTGAAAAGTCAAAATTGAGTGAATTAATAGTAACTGATTCTATTCCGTTAAAGAAGGAATCAAACAAAATAAGAGTCGTGAGTTGTGCACCTCTTTTTGCCGAAGTAATGCACATGGTGCAACACAACAATTCCATTAGTGGAAAATTTTTAATGTAAAAAGCTATAAGCAATATGCTGTAAGCTATAAGCAAGCAGTATATAATTATAGAAAGTCAGCCTAAAGCTTAATGCTTACGGCTTAAAACAAGAATTTTTATTAACTATATATTTATTTACAATGAAATCGATTACGATTAAAGGATCAGAAAGAGAAAGCGTAGGCAAAAAGGCAACGAAGGCCGTACGTGATGCTGGAATGGTTCCTTGCGTTATTTACGGAGGAGATCAACCAGTACATTTTGCAGCAGAAGAAAAAGCGTTCAAAAACTTGGTATACACTCCAAACGCACACACTGTTGTAATTGAATTAAATAACGGGAAAAAAGCAGATGTGATTTTACAAGACATCCAATTTCACCCGGTATCAGACAAAATTTTACACATTGACTTCTATGCGTTAAAAGACGACAAAGAAATCACAATGGAAATCCCTGTGAAAGTGACAGGAACTTCTCCAGGTGTATTATCAGGGGGAGTTTTACGTTTGAACCAAAGAAGATTAAAAGTGAAAGCTTTACCAAAAAATCTTCCTGATTTTATCGAAGCGAACATCTCTGAATTAGAAATGGGTAATAAATTATATGTAACTAAAGTAGTTGCTAATAATTTTAAATTAATGCACCCTGACAATACAGTAGTTGCTCAAGTAAGAATTTCTCGTGCAGCGATGAAAGCCGCTCAAGAAGCAGCCAAAGCCGAAAAAGGTGGAGCAAAAAAGAAAAAATAATTCTATTTTCTCAATATCAAAAGCATCAGTTCACGCTGATGCTTTTTTTTTGCATCTCTTTTCAGGATTCAAAGGATTCTTAAATTCCTTCCTTCCAATTTTTACCATTAATAATATTTGTATTTTTGCTTCATGATCAAATGGATTTCAAAACTCTTTCAAAGCAATAAAACAGTCTCAGAACCGGATATGAAAAAATTCTTAATTGTCGGCCTCGGAAATAGTGGTGCCGAATATGTAAATACTCGCCATAACATCGGATTTAAAGTGCTTGACCATTTGGCTAAAAAAGAAGATTTAACTTTTCAAACCGCTAAACTGGGAGATATTACCGAAATCAGAATTAAAGGCAGAACGTTACTCCTATTAAAACCAAATACGTTCATGAACCTTAGCGGTAAAGCAGTTAAATATTGGATGGAAAAAGAAAATATTGAAAAAGAAAACATCTTAGTCATTACAGACGATTTGAACTTGAGTTTTGGTACGATTCGAATCAAAGCGAAAGGAAGTGATGGCGGTCATAACGGGTTGAAAAGCATTCAAAGTTTGTTAGCAACAACAGAATATGCAAGATTTCGATTTGGTATTAGCGATGAATTTAAAAAAGGCAAACAAGTTGATTATGTTTTAGGGGAATGGAACGAGGATGAAAAAGCAAAACTGCCGGAGAGATTAGATAAATCAATTGAAATAGTATATTCCTTCGCCTTAGCCGGACTTAATAATACAATGAACGAATTTAACGGAAAATAATCCAAATGAAAAAAACGGTGGTATTCGGGTTATTTGTTTTTATGCTTTCCTGTAAAGCCCAACTTCCATCTAAGGAAGAACTTACGTTAACCAGTGATTGCCCAAAAGATGGAACGTGCCAAATTGAACTACACAAAAACAAATCATTAGTAGTGGTATATGATAATTTTGGCGGGATGTATTATGAATTAAAGGAGACGGCCGGAAAATCTGTGATTCATTTTCAATACAACAAAACTACGGAAGCCAATTTACAAGATGGCCATTACCGGGAAGATCTTTTACTTGAAATCAACAACAATACTAAGGATTTAAATCTGCAAAACATAGAATTACAACAAACCAAACTTATTTTTGGCCGACACTGTTTTTGTAAAGGACAAACAGGATATTTTAAAGTAGAGAATGGTAAATTAACTATTCAAAAGGTTGAAAAAAAGGGAGTATTGAAAATAGATTTTTCTACTTCCAAAATCCCACAAATTATCCATTCCGTTGAAGCCAACATAAACTAAAAAAGCCCACTCTATAAAGAATGGGCTACTATTTAATAATTCTTTTTTATTGAATTACAATTCTTTTTACTCCTTTTTGGTTACCATCAACAACCGTCATTAAATAAACTCCGGATTGAACATCGGTCAACGCAATAGGTTGATTAATCATTCCTGTATTTTCATAAGTTTTGGTGTAAACTGCTCTCCCTCGCATATCATAAACTGAAATAGCAATTGGATTTGATGTGGCAGAAGTATACTGAACAGTAAAATTTCCATTACTAGGATTGGGGTAAACAGAAATAGATAATTGTGAATAGTCTGAAACAGACATTGGTTGTTGCGTACTACACAAATTCAGACTCCATCCGTTAATTGCCCCCCCATCTTGATTAAATGAATCTAAAACGCGTAAAGTCCAAGTTCCTGTTGCTGACTGCCCATTGAACGCAGATAATTGCTGAACAGATTTAACAACCCCTGAAATAGCAGGGTTTGTTGCACAAACAATGGTATTCCCGGAATCATCGAATGTGGCTTGTATATTTTGTAAATTATCACTGACACATGGATTAGCCACTAACTGAACTTGCGTTCCTGCTGGACTAATTAACGTAATGGTCATATCATTTACCCAAGTATGGGCGATGTTTACCGTAACATTAACATCTGATAATATCATGGTGTCCGGAACAACTAGCGTTGAATTAACGGTAACATTAGCTGTAGTTGGAATAGTAACAGGAACGTTAGTTGAAACAAAATTTGAACAAACTACTTGACCGGTTCCAAAGGTAAAGGCCTCGGTAAATACTCCACTACAAGAAATGTTTTTAGGCAAAACTCTCCAATAGTAATCCGTAACCTCAGCTAAGCCATTGGTTGTATAACTATTTGTAAAGACAGTTGTTGAGGCAATAATATTTGTAAACATCATGTCTGATGCTACTTGAACATCATAAGCAGTAGCATTAGCAATTGCGGTCCAAGTTAGGGTTACATTAATAGGTTGACCGGTAGCAAAATTAGCCGGAGAATTCAAATTCAATCCATTAAAATTGGAATCAAATAATTGGAAGTATAAAGGAACAGTTTTTGTTTCAGCTCCTGATTCAGCCGTTACTATCATCGAATAAAAACCAGGCGTAGCATTTTGCGTATCACTAATGGTTAAAACTACACTACCATCTACACTTGTTGAAGCTGGACTAAAAGTAGCAGTTGACCCCGCTGGTTGTCCGGTTACTGAAAAAGTAGTAGTTCCGGAAAATCCACCTAATGCTGAATAAGGTATTGTATAACTCACATCTGCCCCTGTACAATTTGATTTATTTTGTTCTCCAACAATACCATTAAAAGCAACCGAAAAAGTAGTAGGAGCACTACTGATGCTGAAATTAGCATTTGAGATATCATAAAAAATGTGATTATTCCCTTTAACCATTATTCGATTAGTCATTCCGGGTTGGTTAGGAACTGTAATTACTTCAGAACCGTCATTCGGAACTTGACTGGCTAATAAATAAGGATAATTGAATCCACCATCGGTAGATAAATAAATATCAACATAGGTTGCATTTACACCGTTTGCAGTGGTGCCTGCTACGTCCCATGTTACACTTTGATTGGAACCGGCTGGCCAAGTTGCAGCTGTGTTCGGATTAGTCACTAAAAAGGGTCCTGCAACAGCATTAACCGTGACAACCATAGCATCGGAACCGGTTTGACCTGCTCCTGAAAAATTATCTCTGGCGGTTAAAACAAAATTCATGGTTCTTGCGACAGAATTTAACGCTTCCACAACGATTTCACTTCCTTGGGTGGTAGATTGATTAGCAACCACTCTGGTTAAAGGTGGGCAATAACGATTTGGGGAAGAAACCGGGGTATAAGAACGCCAGTTTGGTCCACCCGTTTTGGTAGCAGAAGCGGCACTGTTTGCTCCCGTTTGGGTTGTTGCTGAATCATTTTGTTCCCAACAATAAGTTAAAACATCACCATTAGGATCTACGGCTGAACCCGAAAGCACAAAAGGAGTGCTTTTTGGGATAACATAATCGGCACCTGCATTAACAGTTGGAGCGGCATTTGTCAGTGTTATTCTAGTTGGACATGTCTTTCCAACCATGTTATCCTGTACTTGTTTGATACTCGCATAGACAAAATAATCATCAGAATTTTGTTGTACATCACGGTTAGTAATTCCGGCATAACCCATAATCGTAGAACCACTTCCGGGCTCTACATTCACACCTGAACCTTCAACATTATGCGAAAAAGTATGGTTAGCCCCAAATTGGTGACCTAGTTCATGAGCTACATAATCAATATCAAAAGTATCTCCTGCAGGAACACCATCTGCTGGGGAAGTAATTCCACTCCCTTTTTGTCCATTCACACACACACACCCTATACAGCCTGCATTTCCACCTCCACCGGTTGCTCCAAACATATGGCCTACATCATAATTTGCTTCTCCGATTACAGTTGTCAAAGTTGTTTGCAATTGACCGTTCCAACTTCCCATATTTGTATAGGGATCCGTTGCTGCATTGGTATAAATAACACTCGTATTGTTTGGAATTAAATCCATATGAATGGAAAAATCTTTTTCAAATACTCCATTAACTCTGGTCATGGATGCATTCATCGCGGCAAGTGCACCGGCAACTGTGCCTCCAAAATATTGTGTATATTCACCATTACAAGACAAAGCCAATCTAAAAATTAATAACTCTCCGGAATTCGATTGTGGTTGTTGTGCACTTCGATTTAAATCCAACACTAACTTATGATCTTCTGTAGAACAGGTGAAAGGCAATTTCCCTTTTGTTCTGGAGGAAGTATAAATGGCATAAATTAATCCATCGGCCGAATAAGATTCCATGAATTCGGTTTTCTTATCCGCTCTGAAGGTCATGACTTGAATTCCATTCGGATCAACACTAATTCTGGTTTGAGCTGTTTTATCATCAATTCCTTTTCCAAAATAAGAACGAATAAAAGGAAACTGTGCTTGAAGTTCTTCTGAAAAATTGGATGCTTCAAATACTTCAAATCGTTCTAAATTACCTGCTGTATTTGGCAAAGAAATCTGAATTCCTTTTTGTCCGGAAAAACGATTAGCTGCGGCTGATAATTGTTCTGTAAATAAAGTTCGATTTAACTGAAATAATTTGAAATTTTCAGGAAAACTTTCCCTCTGCGAATTTTTAGAAACAGAAACAGATAAATCGTTGGGTACAGATTTCCAAAATTTATCATTTTGTGCATCTATTTGGAGAAATAGACTTAGAAATAAAAATAAAAATAATTTTTTCATGTTTAGTAAAAGTTTGTTTGGAATCCAAATGTATACAATTATTCATTTTTAAATGTTAATTTTTAAATTGAATTGAATATTAACTTTTTGCAGTGAAATATTAATTTAACTTTTTGTCAAAATTAAAAACAAAGATTAAGCAAAAAATATTTTACAACTAATTACATTTTCAAGCTACAGCTTATCACAAGTATCTTTAAATAATTCAAAAAAATAACGTTTAAAAATAAAAAGGCTGTCAAAAGTTTGACAGCCTTTTTATAATATATAAAGAAATTGATTATTCTACAATAATTCTTTTTACCTCTTTTCTTTCTCCATCGGTTACATTCAATAAATAAACCCCTGGTTGGGCATTATTTAATTGAATGTTTTGATTGAAGTTACTTCCACCTTGGTAGTCGTTCTCGAATATTTTTCTGCCACGAATATCAAAAACAGATATGTTAACTGATTCTGAAGCAGCATTATCAAAACTTACATTAAAGTTACCTTTACTTGGGTTTGGATAAACCACTAATGATTGTAAACTGAAATCTTCTTTTCCTAAAGTACAACCAAAATTGATAGACCAAGAGTTTAAAGTTCCTGTATCACCATTATAAAAATCAGTCAATCTCAATGACCAATTACCACTTTTTGGTTTTCCTAAAAAGGGAGCTAAGGATTGAATAGGACTATACGTTCCTGAAGTTGGTGTTCCACAAACAATAGTTCCGGCACCGTCTTTAAATGTAACATTGATATTTCCATTTTGTGGATTATTACAAGTTCTGTTCCAAAGATTACGGGATGTTCCATCAGGGTGAACCAAGGCAATCACTAAATCGCCAATCCAAGAATGCGTAACATTCACGGTTACTTCAATGGAAGTAATATCTCCGGATTCAGTGGACACAATATTAGATACGGTGGTTGGACCGGCTAAATTAGCTCCTAAACCATCTGTAATCGCAGCAGAAGTACTATTAGAAATACCGGAACAAGTGTAACCAATTGGGAAAAAAGCACCATTTAAAGCATAGTAAATATTTCCGGTTGGTCTAATCATGATTCTAGCAGATTGAGTCAATACATTAGGAACAACAATATCTTGAGAACCATCATTTGGCGTGGCAGCAGCTAAAACTGTTGAGAAAGTTGCTCCGCTATCAGTTGATAATAATATATCTACTTCCGTTGAACCGACTAACGTATTGGTGTTGTTCACATTCCATGTAATTGTTTGGGTAGATCCCTGTGCCCATGAAGAAGTACTACTATTTTGTGATGTTACTGTAAAAGGTCCAACTGCAGCATTAACAGTTATTGCTGTAGATGCCGTATTCGTTTGACCACCATTGGCAATATTATCTCTTGCAGTTAATGTAAAGTTCAATATTCTTTGTATAGTTGATACAGACTCCCAAGTTGTGCTAAGTGAATTATTTAATACCGAGCTAAATGCTGGCATGTATCGAACAGGTGTAGCTGTTGGGATGACCGATCTAAAGTTAGGTCCAACACTTTTAGTTGGAAAACAAACACTTTGTGCTCCTGTTACTGAAGAATTCGCATTATTATTTTGTTCCCATGTAAATGTAGCCCCAGGATTATTTGTTGGGTTTGTACCAGTTAATATAAAAGCTGTCCCTTGAGGAATAGTCCAGTTTCCTCCAGATGTAACTGTTAAAGCTGGATTAGTTAATGGTGTGGAAATAGGACATGTTTTATTTAGCAAATTTGTTTGCACTTGAAGAATGCTTCTGTAAGCAAAATAATCATCACTATTGCCTTGAACATTATAGTTTGTAATACCTGCATAGCCCATAATTGTTGAACCACTTCCTGGTTCAATATTCACACCACTACCTTCAACTGCATGAGAAAAAGTGTGATTAGCTCCAAATTGGTGACCTAATTCATGAGCTACATAATCAATATCATAGGTATCTCCGGCAGGAACTCCATCTGCAGGAGAAGTAATTCCACTACCTTTTTGTCCATCAACACAAACACAACCAATACATCCTGCATTTCCACCACCACCTGTTGCTCCAAATAAATGACCAACATCATAGTTTGCCTCTCCAATTACTGAAGTTAGAGTGGATTGTAATTGAGCATTCCATAAATTCATTTGAGCTGAATCCGCATAAGGATCAGTAGCAGCATTAGTATATATTACAGCTGAGTTATTGGCTATAATATTCATTCGAACAGCAAAATCTTTTTCAAAAACACCATTCACTCTAGTCATTGTTGCATTCATTGCGGCTAAAGCCCCAGCCACATTCCCACCATGAAAAGTGGTATATTCACCGGTACAGGACAAAGCGAGTCTAAATGTTTTTAATACTAAATTATTTGCTTCCACAACATTAATATCTTTGTCTGTAGCTAGTCTATCAGTTACAGAGTGTTCTGCCGTTGAACAAGTAAAAGGTAATTTACCTTTTGTTCTGGTGGACACGTAAAAAGCATAAACTGAACCGTCCGCAGCATAAGGCTCCATAAATTCTGTTCTTTGACCGGCTCTAAAAGTCATCGTTTGAATTCCTTTTGGGTCAACACTCATCCGGAGTTGTGCTTTTGGATCATCTAAACCAATTCCAATATAAGCTCTGATTTCCGGAAATTGTGCTTGTAAGGCAGGTTCAAAATTGGAAGCCTCATACATTTGAAATCGTTCCATTTCACCTAGTGCATTTGGCATAGTAACCACAACGCTACTATTACCCGAAAAACGATCAGCAGCATTCATTAAAGTTTGTTTCAATAAAGACGTATTCAAACGATACATCGTTGAAACAGCGGGAAAATCTTCCCTTTGAGCTGTTTTTGATACTTCAGAAACAGATTCTTTTGTCATAACCCAGAATTTATCTGCTTGTGCCATTCCGCTGGTAAACGTAAAAGCAGTTAAAAGGATTAATAGTAATGTTTTTTTCATTTTAGTTTGTAATTAATTAAAAGACAAATATATTATAATTTTAATTATTTTCAATTTTTTTTAAGATGTTGTAACAAAATAATGGTTTTCATATCGAATATTCTTATTAATTGGAAACTTCTTGCAAATAATCACTTATTGTTTAAATTTGTAAAAAAAAGACTTGAAAAAATTTCAATCGCTTTTCGACTATAAGTCTAATCAGAAGTCCATTGTAACCCTTGGCACTTTTGATGGGGTTCATATTGGGCATAAAAAAATTATTGAAAAACTTATTCAAAACTCCTCAAATTGTGAATGTGAAAGTTTAGTGCTTACTTTTTTCCCTCACCCTAGAATGATTCTTCAGGATAGCCAGGAAATAAAATTATTGAACACCATAGAGGAACGCATACAATTATTAGAAGCTTCAGGGTTGGATAATTTAGTAGTTCATCCCTTTGATCAGGAATTTTCCAGACTAACCGCAGAAGAATTTGTTTCTACTGTGTTAGTTGACCAATTTAATGTCAAAAAAATTATCATAGGATACGACCATCGGTTTGGAAGAAACAGAACTGCTGATATACACGACTTGATTGATTTTGGAAAAAAATATGCGTTTGAAGTTGAACAAATTTCTGCTCAAGAAATTGATGAAGTTTCTGTAAGTTCAACCAAAATCAGAAAGGCATTATTGGAAGGGAATGTTGCTCTGGCGAATGAATATTTAGGGTATGCCTATTTATTAACCGGAACGATTGTTAAAGGAAAAGGAATTGGCAGAACGATAAACTTTCCTACGGCAAATTTAAAAATTGAAGAATCCTATAAACTGATTCCTAAAAATGGAGTTTATATAATTCAAAGCACTATAAATAATAGGTTGGTTTTCGGCATGATGAACATTGGATATAATCCAACTGTGAATGGAGAAGGGCAAAGCATTGAAATTCATTTCTTTGATTTTAAAGAAAATTTATATACCAAAAAAATACAAATTCAAGTACTAAAACGAATCCGAGACGAGGAAAAATTTGATAGTTTGGAACAGCTGACCGAACAATTGGAGAAAGACAAATCTACTGCCTTGAACTATATCCATACGCTATGATTCTTGAAAAAGCATATCGCCCGATAGACAATGCACCCTTAATAGTGTTTAGAATTGCATTAGGTGCTTTAATTATGGCGGAAAGTTTTGTGGCTATTTTTACAGGTTGGGTAAAAAAGAACTTAATAGACCCAACGGTCCATCTTCCCCATATCGGATTTGATTTTTTAATTCCCCTACCCGGATTAGGGATGTATGCTTACTATTGCATAATGGGCATTTTAGGACTAGGTATACTAGCGGGTTATAAATACCGCCTAAGTTTAGCGGGTTTTATTTTAATGTGGACCGGCGTATATTTAATGCAAAAAGCATCCTATAATAATCATTATTATCTATTGCTCTTAGTCTGCTTAATCATGCTTTTCTTGCCGGCTAATCGTTATGCATCCTTAGACGCAAAAAGCAATCCGAAAATAAAAAGCTTATCAATGCCACAATGGGTCGCTTGGGTAATGATAGCACAAATGTCAATCGTTTATTTTTTCGCAACTATTTCAAAATTTTATCCCGATTGGTTAAACGGCACTTTCACTGGAATTTTATTTTCAAACATTGCTGATTTCCCTGTAATTGGTGAAATTTTTACTGAAAAATGGTTTCACTTGTTTATTGCCTATGCCGGTATATTTTTTGACGGTTTAATCATTCCTGCTTTACTCTGGAAAAAAACAAGAAATATAGCATTCCTTGCTAGTTTGATTTTTCATTTATTTAATTCCATGACGCTTCTAATAGGGATTTTCCCTTATTTTGCGTTGAGCTTTGTGGTTTTTTTCTATCCTCCGGAAACTATTCGTGCCATTTTCTTTAAAAGAAAACCAACGCTTATTCAAGAAAATGTGACAAATTATGCACACACTAAAGCACTTACTTATTTCTTTATTCCTTTTTTCATTGTTCAACTGATTTTACCGGTAAGACATTGGTTCATTAAAGGAGATGTCTTGTGGACAGAAGAAGGTCATCGCCTAAGTTGGAGAATGATGCTTAGAGACAAAAGCGGTATCACTACATTCAAAATAATAGATAAAAAAACAAATGAAGAACTGAAATACAACCTTGCTGAACACCTGACAAAAAAACAACTTGTTTTTGTGAGCAGCAAACCGGATGGGATGTGGCAAATGGCACAACACATCAAAAAAGAATTTGCAAAACAAGGCAAAGAAGTAAAAATCTATATTCATTCCCAACTTTCTGTAAACGGAAAGCCATACAAATCATTCATTGACCCTACTGTTGATTTTGCTGAGGCAAAATGGGATTACTTCAATCATAACGAATGGATTATTTTATACGATAAAAATGGAGATAGTTTATCAAATTGAAATTTTTACTAATAATCGTTTCGCTCAGCTTTTAAATAGAATTAGCTTAACACAAAAAAATTAAGCATAAATAAAAACCTCCGATTGCTCGGAGGTTTCTATTGTGATGTAACTATTCTAAAACCTTAGTACAGTTGTACCTCAGTTCCATAGTACCTATTTCTTAACTACTCTAATGGTTTGAGTTTCTTCATCTTGGTTTACAATAATACTGTAAACACCTGATGGATAACGTTCCCCTAATTTTTGAGAAGCTAATTTTTCATAATTAAATTCACGAGTTTCTAACAATCTTCCAGCCATATCATAGATAGCAACGCTAACCGGTGATGTACTGTTTGAAATTAGATTCAACGCAAAGCTTTCTCCGTATGGATTTGGATAAGCTACTGCTTTGAATTCACCCATGACATTGTCTGTGTCAACAACTGCTCTGGTTAACGGAACAATTGGTGCTCCTCCCGGTACTAAGATGTTACAATCTTTTCCTGGGTAATAGAAGCCATATACTTGTACTTCTACTGTTACTGAATAAGTTCCACCTGGAGTTAAAGCCTGTAAGGCA
>NZ_PNJW01000072.1 GCF_013822155.1 Flavobacterium sp. | reverse complement strand
TTGCCTATAAATTTTATTTCACCAAAGAATTTCAAAGTAAGAAGAGTTGCTCATTATCAGGGAATTTCTAGAGTAAGTAATGAAATTGAAATAAGAATTAGAAGTACGCATTCAAATTCAATTTGTTGTTCGCAAATATTAACCTCTAATAATGGAGTTTTTACTCAGCCTACTATTTTGATTGGAAGTATCCCTACTTTTAACTATTCTGTTATACCAACTAATTATAGTTTAATTTCTTTTACAATTTCATATCAATGGCAAAGACAAACAAGAACATCTCCATGGTCAAATATTCTAGGAGCTACAAATAAAGATTACTTACCTATTTCGGAAACATATAATTATAGAAGAATTGCAAAAGTAGACTATCAAATAAGGAGAAATTCTACTAATCTGAATCAAACATATTCAACATTTAGTAATACTGTTGAAGTTGAAAAAAGAGTTAGAGGCAATACTGCATCAAAAAGTAATGATATAGGTAAATCGGAAATTTTTATTTATCCTAATCCTGTAAATGATATTATGTATATTAAAGGCGTTGATACAACTGAAATGTTAAATTTTAGATTATTTGATTTACTTGGTAAAGAATATTTTGCTAATTACATTATTGACAGTAAATCAGATGAAGGTTATTTTGATTTTTCAGGATTATCTGTTGGAATTTATTTTTTACATTTAACAAATAATTCAAATGAATTGATAATAAAAAAAATTATAAAATCTAATTAATTTTATTGATTCTCAGTGGACACAAAATCAAACCTTCAGAATAGTTATAGTACCGGGTTATTTTTCAGGTAAAATAGATTATTCAGATTATAATAAAGTATTGAAATCTTTGGGGCATTCTGAATCTGATGTAAAAAAAATAGATTAATCTTTTGACAATATATTTAGGAAGGTCTTATTTATTAAGACCTTTTTTTATGAGTTATATTTGCTATTTTTGCAATTCTTTGATTTGACAACATGGATTTTATTTTCATTATTTTAGGCTTAGTACTTCTGGTTTTAGGAGGAGATTGGCTTTTAAAGTCAGCAGTTGGGATGTCGTTGCGACTCAATGTTTCCAAAATTGTTGTCGGAATGACTGTTGTGTCATTTGCAACTTCCGCACCTGAATTAATAGTTAGTGTTAAATCAGCTATGGCCGGTTTTCCTGATATAGCTCTCGGAAATGTTGTTGGTTCTAATATTGCCAATATAGGGTTGATTTTAGGAGTTGTCATGATTATTAGTAAGATGAAAGTGGATTTGTCCTTTTTTAAAACGGATTGGCCGGCAATGATTATTGCCTCTTTTCTATTATATGGAATGCTATTGTATGATAACGAGATTAATAGAAGTGAAGGTTTTATTTTGTTTGTTTTACTGATTGTATTTGTAATTTATTTGATTAAATCTCAAAAGAATAGTGAAGAAGAAATTGAAATTCCACTAGACGATACAATGAAAATGTATCAAATTATTTGGTTCTTAGTTATTGGGGGAATTGCACTTTACGGTGGTTCTGAGCTTTTAATCAAAGGAGCAGTAAATGTAGCTCAAACGTTTGGTGTTTCTGACCGAATTATTGCCGTAACCGTTGTGGCGGTAGGAACTAGTATTCCTGAATTTTCAGCTTCGCTTATTGCAGCTATCAAAAAAGAAAGTTCTATTTCAATCGGTAATATTTTAGGGTCTAATATTTTCAATATTTTATCTGTACTTGGACTCACAGCTATTATTCATCCTATCAAATTAGTAGATAATAAATTACTAACTTTTGATATGCTTTGGATGATAGGTTTTGCATTAGTTTTGCTACCATTAGTATTAATGCCTAAAAGAGGATTTCTCGACCGCAGAGCCGGAATAATTTTACTCATCGGATATATACTTTTTGTGTATCTTACATTTGCCTAATTTTTTTAGAGGGAATAACAGATTCTTAAATAATTCTTGAAGCTATTCATATTTTAATATATGGACTATTAATTTAGTAGTCATATTTAATTTATAAACTTAAACAACTGTAGCCTAAAAAATTTTGTGACTCAAAATCCGTAAAACTGTCAAATGCACAAAATTTAGTCACATTTAATCGATAATATTTACAATTTGTAGATTTTACCCCTAAAAAAATAGGGGTATACTTGTTTTAAAATAATTTTTAAATATATTTGCACCATAAAATAATGTGGTTAAACCTTTAAAAATAATTTTATGTCAACTTTACGTTTCCAAGCATTAAAAGATGCATCAGACAGAAAACCTGTAAAATTTGAAGAGTCCGGAAAAAAATCGGCTCTTTTTGGATCCAATGTGTTTAATGATAAAGCGATGAAGCAGTATTTAACTTCAGATGCTTATAAAGGAGTAAAAGATGCTGTTCAGCACGGAACAAAAATTGATAGAAAATTAGCAGATTATATCGCAATGGGTATGAAAGAGTGGGCTTTGGCTAAAGGCGTAACACATTATACGCATTGGTTCCAACCTTTAACCGGTTCAACGGCAGAAAAACATGATGCTTTTTTTGAAACATCCTATGATGGTTCAGACCCGGTTGAAAAATTTGGTGGTGGTCAATTAGTTCAACAAGAACCTGATGCTTCTTCTTTTCCAAATGGAGGAATCAGAAATACTTTTGAAGCTCGTGGCTATACCGCTTGGGATCCAACTTCTCCGGCATTTATTTTCGGAACAACATTGTGTATACCAACTGTATTCATTTCTTACACCGGCGAAGCATTAGATTATAAAACACCATTATTAAGAGCTCTTCATTCCGTTGACGAAGCAGCAACCGATGTATGTAAATATTTCGATAAAAACGTTAAAAAAGTAACCGCAACTTTAGGTTGGGAACAAGAATATTTTTTGATTGATTCAGCTTTAGCAAACTCTCGTCCTGATCTAATGTTGACAGGAAGAACGTTGTTAGGCCACACTTCTGCCAAAGGACAACAATTAGATGATCATTATTTCGGTTCAATTCCTTCTCGTGCTTTAAATTATATGAGAGAATTGGAAGAAGAATGTATGCTTTTAGGAATTCCTGTAAAAACCCGTCATAATGAAGTTGCTCCTAATCAATTTGAGTTAGCTCCAATCTTTGAAGAAACAAATTTAGCGGTTGACCACAATTCACTTTTAATGGACGTAATGTCTAAAGTTGGTGAAAGACATGACTTTAAAGTACTGTTCCATGAAAAACCATTTAAAGGTGTAAACGGTTCAGGTAAACATAATAACTGGTCAATGGCGACTGACACTGGAGTAAATTTACTTTCTCCCGGAAAAACGCCAATGAGTAACTTACAATTTCTTTCGTTTTTTATCAATACCATAAAAGCGGTAAACGAATATGAAGAATTATTACGTGCTGCTATTGCAACAGCCAGTAATGACCACAGACTTGGTGCAAATGAAGCTCCACCGGCTATTATTTCAGTTTTCATTGGAGAACAATTGACAAAAGTATTGGCAGAACTTGAAGGTGTTTCAAAAGGAAAATTATCGCCTGAGGAAAAAACAGATTTGAAATTGAATGTAGTTGGTAAAATTCCGGATGTTATGTTAGACAACACGGATAGAAATAGAACTTCTCCTTTTGCTTTTACAGGAAATAAATTTGAGTTTAGAGCAGTTGGTTCTTCTGCAAACTGTGCTAATGCCATGACAACCTTAAATTCTATTGTGGCGAAACAATTAAAAGAATTCAAAAAAGAAGTTGATGCATTAATAGAGAACAAAGATTTAAAGAAAGATGAAGCAATTTTTAATGTATTAAGAGAATATATCAAAGGAACTAAAAACATTCTGTTTGAAGGAGATGGTTACAGTGATGCTTGGGAAAAAGAGGCTAAAAAACGCGGGTTAAGTAATCACAAAACTACTCCGGCTGCTTTGAAAGCAAAAATTTCTAAAAAAGCATTAGATTTATTCAAAGATTTAAATGTAATGAACCACATCGAAGTGGAAGCTCGTTACGAAATCGAATTGGAAGAATATACTAAGAAAATTCAAATTGAGGGTAGAGTTCTTGGAGATATTGCCCGTAATCATGTTATTCCAACTGCTATTCGTTATCAAAATACATTAATTGAAAATGTAAGAGGGCTAAAAGAGATTTTTGGAAAAGATTTTGAAAAAATAGCCAAAGAACAAATCGTTTTAATTAAAGAAATTTCTTTACATATTGAAGGAATAAATACTAATGTAGAAGCGATGACAGAAACTCGTAAAAAGGCAAACGCTTTAACGGATGCTCAAAAAATGGCCGAAATGTATTGTGATAAGGTGAAACCTTATTTTGAAGTTATTCGTGAACATTGTGATAAATTGGAGCTTTTGGTTGACGATGAAGTTTGGACATTAACAAAGTACAGAGAATTGTTATTCACAAGATAATCAATAGATTACGCTTTTAAAAAGCCACGTTTCAAACGTGGCTTTTTTACTTTTAATTAAATTTTTTAATGAAAATGGTTGCAGTATAAATTATTTTTATATTTTCGTATCGCTTTAAGCAACAAATGCCCCCGCATTGAAAAAAATCTAGATATATAGCCGTGGAAGTATAGTGGTATTTAACAGTGAGTTTTCTGTGTTCAAAAATACTACATCAAAATCTTTTTGATTTTGATCACAACAAAACTAAATTTCCAACAAATTAGCACTAAAACGGGTGGGATGACGAAAGTTATCCCACTTTTTTTATAGACATTATGAAATTATTATTTTGTATTTTCGTTATATTATAAAATTCCTTTATGAAATCTATTTTCAGTTTGTTTTCACTTTTTTTTTCTATTCTGGTTCTTCAAGCTCAAGAACAGGTTTCATGTTATTTTGATTCTAATAAATCGGAACTTAAAAAAACAGAATTTCAAAAACTGAACGATTGGATTGTAATAAATAAAGATATCAAAATTGTTGCAATCAACGGTTTTACAGATGAAGATGGAACGATTGGTTTTAACGATACTTTGGCTCAAAAAAGAGTTGACTTCATTTATAATAGTATAAAAGATAAGGTTAAAATTAGAGAAGATTTTAAAACTCGAAGTTTTGGTGAATTACATTCGCAAAGTGAAAAAAAGGCTGAAAACAGAAAAGTTACTATTTATTATATTGAAGCAAAAGATTTAGCTAGAGAAGATGAAATATTAGGGATAAAAAAAGAAGAAACAGTTATACTTTCTAAACAAAAAAAACAATTCCCACAATCAATAATTATCCAAAACCCTAACGGAACTGAGTCAGAATTTTCACTGAATGTAGAATTTATGCAAAAAATAGATGAAGCTCAGCCGGGTGAAAAATTAAAAATTGACAATCTGAACTTTCAAATAAATACTTTTATCATAGTAAACGAAAGTCGAGGAAAATTATATGAATTACTCATCGTGATGCAACAAAATCCCGAACTTAAAATCGATATTCAAGGCCATTTATGTTGCATGCCTACTGACCGAATGAATTTGTCTACCCAGCGTGCTAAAGCCGTTAGTCAATTTTTGCGAATGAACGGAATTGAAAATTCACGGGTGACTTATCAAGGTTTTGGAAGTTCAAATCCAATCTATCCATTACCTGAAAAAAATGAGGAAGAGCGTGCAGCTAATCGTAGAGTTGAAATATTGATAATACAAAATTAACTTTTACCTATAGTGTTTTTAAATTGTGACATTTTCACATTAATCCTATCTTTGCCAAACACAACTACACAACTATGAGTTCGGATACCAGCAAACGTTATGCTCTTCGCGGAGTTTCTGCCGCCAAAGAAGATGTGCATAATGCCATAAAAAATATTGATAAAGGTTTATTTCCCAAAGCTTTCTGTAAAATTGTACCCGATTATTTAACCGGTGATAATGAATATTGCTTGTTAATGCATGCCGATGGAGCCGGCACAAAATCGTCTTTAGCTTATTTATATTGGAAAGAAACCGGAGATATTTCCGTGTGGAAAGGAATTGCTCAGGATGCTCTTATCATGAATATTGATGATTTGCTTTGTGTTGGTGCAACCGATAATATTATGCTTTCCTCGACTATTGGACGGAATAAAAATCTAATTCCTGCTGAGGTAATTTCTGCCATCATCAATGGAACTGAAGAATTAATTCAAGAATTAAAATCGTTTGGTGTCACCATTCATTCCACCGGAGGAGAAACAGCTGATGTGGGAGATTTGGTTCGAACCATTATTGTAGATTCCACCGTGACAGCTCGAATGAAACGCAGCGATGTGATTGACAATGCCAACATTAAACCCGGCGATGTGATTGTAGGTTTGGCCTCGTTTGGACAAGCTTCTTATGAAAATGAATACAACGGTGGAATGGGAAGTAACGGTTTAACTTCTGCTCGTCATGATGTTTTTGCTAAGTATTTAGCAGAAAAATATCCTGAAAGTTTTGATGCTGCCGTTCCTTCCGATTTGGTTTATTCTGGTCAAGTAAAATTGACTGATGCAGTTGAAAATAGTACGATTGATGCCGGAAAATTAGTGCTTTCCCCAACCAGAACGTATGCTCCAATTATCAAAACGATTTTAGAGAAATATTCTCCTAAAGAAATTCACGGCATGGTGCATTGTAGTGGAGGTGCTCAAACGAAGATTTTACATTTTATTGATAATTTGCACATTATTAAAGATAATTTATTCCCGATTCCGCCCTTATTTAAATTAATTCAGGAGCAATCAAAAACCGATTGGAAAGAAATGTATCAAGTCTTCAATTGCGGTCACCGAATGGAATTATATGTTCCGGCAGCAATTGCTAACGACATTATTGAAATTTCAAAATTATTCAACGTTGAGGCTCAAATTGTCGGAAAAGTAGAAGCATCTGAACATAAAAAATTAACAATTACCAGTGAATTTGGTAAATTTGAATATTAAACTCAAATTTTTAACCCGTAACTCGCAACTTTCAACCCGCTAACCTTTAAAATATGGACTTACCAAAATTCGTTTTAGCAGACAATACCGATTTTCCTGAAGATATATTTGTCATTCATTTAGAATATCCTCGTTTTATAATCAACTTAAAAGATGATGAAGTTGAAATTATCGAAGAAGTTGATGTAGAAGATGAAAAAGACCTCGAAACCGAAATGGAAAAGCTAATTGAATTAGCCGGAGCTTTTTATGATCGGGAGATGGAACGATATGAGGAGTAAATTATTCTGAAAATCCGCCAATAAACATGCCTCAAAAAGTAAAACACTATTTTGAGGCATTTTTATTTTAATCCTAATTGTTTGTATCGGCTTTCGATTAAGGCTAGATACTTCATTCTGAACTCCTCATTCACAAAACTTTTTCCCAAAACCACTTCCATTTCAGGTTTTGCATATACAAAAAGTTCTAACGTATTATCCAATACTTTTTTACTTAATCCACATTTTTCGTATACGGACAAAAAATCGTTGTATTTCAATTTTCTTTTTTTGGCATTCAAGGTCAAAGCCAATTCTTCAGTATCAGCCGGATTTACTAATGCTGTTGGCACTAAATCATAAGCCGGACATAAACTCAAACCTTGCCCTTCTTTTTCCAATAAAGAAAAATTCTTCAAATGCATATCGGAGTTTCCTGTGAAAAAACTAAACAATACTTGCTCATAAAAATTACTCACATCTAATAAGGGCGAGCTTGAATATTTCAATATTAACTTAGCAACTTGTTCATGACTTCCTTTGTATTTGTCTTCAGTGAGTCTTTCGCTCAATTGGCACATGTCTTCCATGTGAAGTTTACCTTTTCGGGTTCTGTCCACTCGTTTAGTGATGTAGCAAAGGGTTTCATCTTGTAATTTTACTAAACTATGCGGAACTACTTTTATGCCACAAACATCAGCCATGTGCATGGTAGCACTTTCCAACTCCGGCAATTGTTCATAATGTTCCGATGGTGGTTTTAGTATGTAATCACCATAAAGTCCAACGATGGTAAGTTTTTTGGTTAAGTTTTTTTCTTCTTTTCTAAATAAACTCAACGAAACTTTGGCTTGAACTCCTGTTACCGCCATTTGACTTTGGATAACCTTTGAAGCTAACTCTTGCAGATTATCCAAGCTATAATTGAGTTGTGGTGTTTTTAATTGTCCAAAAAAACGTTTGTTGCAAGCTTCATGAAAATCTGAACTACTGTCAAAAAGTGGTTTATAACATTGCAAACAGCGTTTTCCGTAGAAAGTACTTTTTTCGTGTACTTCCATCGGTTGATTTAAATTTGCTAAATATTTCTTTTTATAGTTCTTCATTTTTAACGACACTTACAGCTCCAATGCAATCTTTACAGCAGGTCAGGAGCAATCCCATTCGGTCTTTATAATTTATTTTCCAATTTCTTTCGGCTATATCTAAAAGCCATCCTTCCGGAATTAGACCGTCAAAAAAGGAAAAAAGCGTTTTGCTTTGATAAGGTTTTTCAGTTAGTGGTAAAGTGAGACTTATTGCTCGTGCATCGTTATTTTGCAAATAATCTTTGTTATATACAAATGAATATCCAGCGTCTGTTTCACTTACAACGCCACAAAAAATATTTTTCATATATACATTTCCACTTCTATTCATTGCCTAATAATTTCGCTCTATCCATCGGAACTGCACCTAAAGTTTCGCCAAACAGACGCAATACGTCATTCACTTTGTCCATTCGTAAGGTATTTTTTCCTTGTTCTAAATCTCTCACGAAGCGTAAACCAACTCCGGCTTTTAAAGCTAGTTCCGGTTGCGTTAGTTTGTTTTGTTTACGTTTGGTTTTAATGTGAACGCTAATATTGTTTAGATTTTCCTTCATTTTTATACCTTTTAAAGTACAAATATATGATTTTTTTAAAAATTAATACCTAAAAAGGTATATTTTATATTTTTCTTAATATTTTATACCTTTTATGATATAAAATATGATTTTTATTCAATATTGTACTAGTTAAGGTATAATTTTAGAATTTTATTTGAAGTAAGTGGAAAGTAATTCTAAAGCTGCTGAAAAAGGTGAAATTTCATTAGAAGAAACTGCTTTTTTCTTTTTATCCAATAAATTGATAATTTCAGGATGGGTATAAAAATGATTTTTCAATTGTTCGTTGATAGTTTCCATCATCCAATATTGATTCTGCTCTTGTCTTTTTTCTTCAAAAAAATGATTGGTTTTTGTCAATTCAAAATAATCTGAAATGGTTTTCCAAACGTTTTCAATTCCTTCTTTGGTATAGGAACTACAAGTAGAAACAGTTGGCATCCAACCCGATTTTTTGGCTGGAAATAAATGTAAGGCTCGATTAAATTCGGTTTTAGCCAATTTTGCTCGTTGTATGTTGTCTCCATCGGCTTTGTTGATAACGATAGCATCAGCCATTTCCATGATTCCGCGTTTGATTCCTTGTAATTCGTCTCCGGCACCGGAAATTTTTAATAATAAAAAGAAATCCACCATACTGTGAACGGCTGTTTCGCTTTGTCCAACACCTACAGTTTCAATAATAATAGTATCAAAACCTGCTGCTTCGCAAAGAATAATGGTTTCACGTGTTTTTCTGGCTACACCACCTAAAGTTTCTCCAGAAGCGGATGGTCGGATATAAGCGTTTTTATCTTTAACTAGTTCTTCCATTCTGGTTTTATCTCCCAATATACTGCCGTGTGAAATCGTACTGCTGGGATCAACCGCTAAAACAGCTACTTTTTTTCCTAAGGAAGTTAACTGTTTTCCAAATGCTTCAATAAAGGTACTTTTTCCAACACCGGGAACACCGGTAATTCCGATTCGAATAGATTTATTGGCATGAGGCAAACATTTCTGAATGACTTCATTGGCTTTCGCTAAATGGTCAGCATTGGTGCTTTCAACTAAAGTAATTGCCCGACTTAAGAAAGTGATATTTCCTTTTAAAATTCCGGCAACCAATTCATCGGAAGTGGTTGATTTTCTTCGAAATTTTTGGACGGTTTCTACTGACCGTAAATTTATCGTTTCAGGTGAAACAACCCCTGCTTTTTCGTGTAAGGCGGATGATTTTGAATTTGGTTTAGTCACAATGCTTTTATTTGAAAGGTAAAGTTACAAAAAGAAAAAGGATGCTTCATTTTTCGTACCGATTTTATCCACTTAAAAGTGTATTTTTGAGGTCAGAATGTCAAGTATGGATACTATTTTTCTAGTCTTTTTTTGCCTTTTATTGGGTTTCGGATTACAGTTTTTAAAATCCTTTCCCAAAAATGGTTATGTAGCTTTAAATCATTTTGTTATTTATATTTCTCTGCCGGCATTAGCCTTGTATTATATTCCTAAAATTGAAATAAGTTCCAAGTTACTTTTCCCGATTGGTGTGGCCTGGCTAGGATTTGCATTGTCCTTTATTTTCTTTTACAGTTTAGGAAAATGGTTGGGTTGGTCCAAAAAGTTGATTGGATGTCTTGTTCTGACCGGTGGTTTAAGTAATACATCTTTTATTGGATTTCCTATAATTGAAGCATTATACGGACAGGAAGGACTTCAAACAGCTATTGTTGTCGATCAACCGGGTTCTTTCGTTGTTATTTCCACATTAGGGATTGCGGTTGCTTCAATTTTTTCAAAAGGTGATTTAGATTCTAAACTAATAGTTAGAAAAATTGTGTTTTTTCCGCCATTTATAGCCTTTGTATTGGCATGTATCTTGAACTTAGCAAAAATTGATTTTCCTTTATTTCTGCAATCTGTTTTCCAAAAAGTGGGAGGTACTGTAACAACAATTGCTTTAGTTTCCGTTGGGTTACAACTCAAAATTGATCAACAGAGTCGCCATTGGAGTTTTCTGGCTCTGGGATTATTTTTTAAATTAATGCTAATGCCTTTCTTTTTTATCATTTTGTATAAAGTTATTTTCAATGGACAAGGACTTGCCGTTGATGTTTCTATCATGGAATCCGCTATGGCTCCGATGATTACAGGAGCTATTTTAGCAACGACCTACGGATTAAAACCAAAATTGAGTAGCATGATGATAGGTGTTGGAATTCCATTGTCTTTTATTACGTTGGCATTTTGGTATTGGATACTTTCCTTACTATAATTTTTTTACCTTTATTCAATTAAAAATACGCATATGCAACTTACGGCAGAAATAATTCAAAAATTAGAATCAATGGTCGGGCCATCATTCATCTTTACAGATAATGAAACCCGAAATAATTATGGTCATGATGAAACGGAAGATTTAGTTTTTCCTCCAAATGTAGTTGTGAAGCCTTCCAATGCCCTTGAAATTTCTGAAATTTTGAAATTGGCTAATCAATTTAAAATTCCGGTTGTTCCCATTGGAGCCAGAACGGGATTGAGTGGAGGAGCTTTATCCGTTCAAGGAGGAATTGGCCTTTCGATGGAACGATTCAATAAAATTTTAGTTATCGACGAACAAAATTTGCAAGTAATCACCGAACCCGGAGTAATTACACAAGTTTTACGTGAAGCTGTTGCTGAAAAAGGTTTATTTTATCCTGTCGATCCGAGTAGTATGGGAAGCTGTTTTATCGGTGGAAATGTTGCAGAAAATTCCGGTGGTGCCAGAGCGGTGAAATATGGGGTGACCAAAGATTATGTTTTGAATTTAGAAGTCGTTTTGCCTACCGGAGATATTATTTGGACCGGAGCCAATACCTTAAAAAATTCAACCGGTTATAATCTTACACAACTGATGGTGGGCAGTGAGGGAACACTTGGAATAGTAACAAAAATTGTTTTGAAATTGTTACCTAAAAACGCGTATAATTTGTTAATGTTGGTTCCGTTTTACAAAGCTCATGAAGCCTGTGAAGCAGTTTCTGCTATTTTCAGAGCCGGAATTATTCCAAGTGCGTTAGAATTTATGGAACGCGATGCGATTGATTGGACACTTCAATTTGTGGATGGATTGAATGTTACAGTTAATGAGGATATTCAAGCTCATTTATTGATTGAAGTGGATGGAAATTACCCTGAAATTTTGATGGCTGAAGCCGAAAAAATCATGACGGTTGTAGAACAATTTCAAATTGATGATATTCTTTTTGCGGATACGGAAGATGAAAAAAATGCCTTGTGGAAAATGCGTCGCAGTGTGGCTGAAGCGGTAAAAGCAAATTCCATTTATAAAGAAGAAGATACGGTTGTGCCTCGCTATGAACTCCCAAAATTGTTAAGCGGAATCAAAACTATTGGAAAAAAATATGGTTTTCAATCGGTTTGTTATGGTCATGCCGGTGATGGTAATTTGCATGTCAATATCATCAAAGGAACTATGTCCGATGAAAATTGGAAAACTGAAGTGCCTAAAGGAATTCGGGAAATTTTTGAATTAACGGTTTCATTAAAAGGGACACTTTCAGGCGAACACGGTATTGGCTATGTTCAAAAGGATTATATGTCTATTGCTTTTTCTAAAACACATCTAGAATTAATGGAACGGATAAAATTTGTTTTTGACCCGAATGGTATATTAAATCCGGGAAAGATTTTACCATGATAACCAAATGTTTAAATATATTTTACTAATTTTAAAGCAACCTTTTCGTGTTAAATGCATCTTAAAATAAATTGATTTAACAGAATAGCAATCATATCCAATTAATACAACATTTTAGTGTTGTTGCATGAAAATAAATCATTATGATAAAATATCTACTTCTTTTCCTCTTAGCTTCCTTTTCAGTTGAAGCACAAATTGTAAACATTCCGGATGCAAATTTTAAAGCGAAATTGTTGGAGGCGAGTCCTCAAAACGAAATTGCAAAAAATCAATTTTGGCAAAACATTAAAATTGATGTGAATGATGATGGTGAGATTCAGGAAAGTGAATTGTTAAATGTTTTTATGCTTAGAGTTGATGAATCTTCAATTTCATCGTTAGAAGGTATTTTATTTTTTTTAAATTTAAACTATTTGTGGGTCCAATATAATCAACTAACTAGTTTAAATTTATCTGGCTTAAATTCTTTAATTGGTGTGAATTGCTACCAAAATCAATTGAGTAGTTTAGATGTTACAAATTGTTTTTCTTTAGTAAATTTAATGTGTTATAATAACAACCTTACTTCACTCAATGTTTCTGGGTTAAGTAATTTGAGTGCTTTAAATTG
>NZ_PNJW01000071.1 GCF_013822155.1 Flavobacterium sp. | reverse complement strand
TTTTGTGTTCCGGATTTCTATTAAATTCTCCCATTGAATTAATGTTAAGATGCTAAAATATTTAAAATTTTATTATTCATATTATAAAGTATTATTCATAATAATAACCATTTTTAATATATTCCAATGCACATAAATTGCTGTTTAATATTTCCATTACTATATAAACCTATGTATTTAATAGATTTAATAATATAAATAGTTGTATTCTAATTTTTTATTTTCTTTGAAATAATAATATTTAAGGCAATAAGTTTCTATTAATGTCAGATTTACAACAATCTAAAAAAGTGCCATTAAAAGAAAGAATCAATTCATTCTGAACTTCAGAACAATCACTAAAAACTTTCATCCAAACAGACCAAAATCCCATTTGAGAAGCACATAAAGCTATGAAATCAGGTGTGAGAGAGCTATTTACCTTGATATAATTCGTTTTCATTTTAACAGCTATTTCCCAAATTGTTTTTCTCCTTTCATACCTTTTGTCACCTTCTAAGTGTTGTGGATGTCCTAATATTCTATCCAGACCTACTAATTCGATTAGAGACCGTGATTTAGCAGTTTCATGCGAATCAAGTCCTGGAGTAACAGTAACAGTCCCGTCTTCAAAATATGAAATACTTGAATATGTATTATTTAAATGAGGCATATGAGTATTATTAACAATAACATCTTTAACTCCTTTATTGTCAGGACCATTACATCTTTGGCACGATATGAGAAAATTATCCCATTCAAATTTTAAATTAGCATGAACCGATTTAGGTCTAATATGCTCCACGTGCATTGCCTCATCTGTAACAGGCTTTTCACAGTAACTGCAATAACCACCAAGGTTAGCTTCTAGATGTTTTTTAGCACCTTTATGTGGTTTGTATACATTTGTTATTGTATATGTTAAATAAGCGTGACCAACTGGCCATTTTACAACAGGTCTCATAATCCTTTCATCCTCCTTTCCATTTTTAATAGAGCAACATAAGCGGGATCTTCATTGAACTCCAATTCATAGTTATCCAATTTTGCTTTGATTTCAGATAATATAGTTTCATCTTTTTGATTTTTATTATCATGAAGCAATTGGTAATATTTTGTTGCATTTTCCATCATTTCAACAAATATTTCACTTCTTTTAAATTCAACACCCATTTCTTCAGAAGCAATTTCTTCAATACTTTTATTGATGTAATCTGTATCTAATTCTTTTCCTTGCAAATCAATTAATTCTTTATTTTTTAAACTTTGAATAATAAAAGGAGAATGAGTGGTCGCAATGAATTGCATATTGGGAAAGGTTTTTTTTAGTATTGCTACAATTTTCTTTTGCCAATTTGGGTGAAGATGTAAATCTAACTCGTCGATTAAAATTATTCCGGGTGTTTTTTCATGTGCGTTTTCTCCAAAATGAGGATTCAATAAAACACAGCGTAATGCAATATCCCCAATTAAACCAATTAAATTTTTTTGACCATCACTTAAAGTACTAATAGGTTTAGATTCGTTAGTTTGAATTCCCTTTAATAATATTGAAAGTAAGTTATTGTCATTATCGAAATAAAGTGTTTCTACTTCTTCAAAGCTATTTCGAACAGCACGTTTAACTGATTTTAAAACATCTATTTCCTTCCCACTTTTATAAACACTTACCTCAGTGTTTTTAAACCAAGATAATAAAGTTTTATAATTAGAATTTGGGTTAAGTGCTTTATTGTATCCGTCAATTCGCTGATTTGTTTTATCTGGATTAAATTCAGAATCATTTTCTTTCATTAGTCTTCCTGTTCCATAGTATGAAATCAATGGTAATGTTGTAAAACGCCCGCTTTTAGATTCGGATGTAAGGTGTTTTCCAAAATCATAAACATCTGAATACATTTCTAAGTCATTTAAGCTTTCGTTAAATTTTCTTTGTCTTGACCATGAAAATTCACTACCAAGTAAGTTAGCTGTTATGTCGATTTTTGATTCTTTTGCTCTTATAATTTCTTTCTTGTAACTGGTAATTCTAATATCTTCCTTTGTAATAGATCTTCCATTCTTGTAGTTCAATCCCTTTACAAAACCTCCTAAACCTACTGTTATAGCTTCCATTAGAGAAGTTTTGCCAACTGCATTTTCTCCAATAATAACATTGAATCGATTATTGAAATTAAACAATTTACTCTCAATACCTCTGAAATTTTTTATACTTATGGTTTTTATTTCCATTTAAAAATATTGATTTAAAAACTAATTATTATTTTGAATAAAATGGTTCAATATCTACTTGTACAAAAGGTTCGAAATGATTATTTCTTATTAATGCTCTCATTGGTTTTTGGGATGGTAGCATAGTTAATACCGCTTCTTTTGAAATTTTATCTGTAGCACCAAAGTTTTCAGCCATAAATTTAGCGTCTTCTCCTTCTAATTGTAATGCGATTTTTGTACCCATATTTTCAAATACTACAGTAGCAAAATCTCTAACACTTTGTGAAGCTAAAATGAAACCAACACCATATTTCCTTGCCTCACGAATTAAATCAGTTAGGGTTTGGTCATAAGAAAGTTTGTGTGCTTCGTCAATTACTACATATAATTTTATCTTTTTTGAAGGTCCATCTGCAAGCATTTTATTGTAGACTGCCTGAAGTACAAATCTTGCAACTGATTTCATTAGTTCAGGAGTATGGAGTGTTGAAAGATTTATAACTGAATTTTGTTTTAATATTTCGGTTATAGAAACGCTATCCTCGCCAGATACAAATATGTTATTTTCAAATAATGGCTCTATACGATATTTAAGATTTCTAACATTGGCTCCTTCAGTTTGTTCCATAAATTCCAATATCTCCCAAATATCTTGAAATTGAGGTGGTTCGTTATTCCAAGTAGCTCTATCAGAAACAGAGAATCCTTTCTCTAAATACGCTCTTTTTATTGCATCCTTTAATACTGGATGTTGAATATCGCCAAGACCAAATATTTGTTTAAGTATGCTTGAAACCTGATATACATTACTCATATATCCTGTTTTTTTGCCGGTGTTTCCATCTATTGACAATTCTAAAGGATTAATATCCATACCATAAGAAGGATCAAGAGAGATGGAATTCGTAGCTTCTAAAAATGATTCGCCTTTTGAGTTTGAAAGAACTTGTGAAATATATTCTCCTTGAAAATCAAGTATTAAGAATGGAATATCTTGCTTGCTTATTTCATAAAGTAAACCACCAGTAGTTTGGGACTTACCAGCACCTGACTTCCCAACTATCAAAAGATGTTGATTTGCTAGTTTTTTTGGCACCATTGTAATTGGGTTATAAATTACATCCTTACCATTGTCTACATTTTTACCTAATACCACAGATGGAATCGATATTGGTTCAGGAGCAGGCTCTGTAACTTTATCTACTGTAACTGGAGCAACAACTTCATCCGTTTCAATTCGTGGTTCTATTTTAATTGTATCTGTTTCTTCACTTGAAGAAACAGATGGTTCTTCTTTTTCTGTCTCAACAATTGGATTTGAATTTGGTGTCACTATAGGTTCTGTTGAAGATTCAGGAGTAGAGTCTTCATTTGGTTCGTCTATTTCCGTATCGCGTATTTCAAGCAATTCTGCAATTTCTTTATTGCCTATTTCATAAATTGTATTTCCTTTATAAATATCAACTGGTTTTGTTGCACCTGCCCAATGGAAAATATATCCGGATTTTTCAAATTCAATTTGAAAGTCACCAGTATTAATAGCTTCAACCATTTGTTTCAATTTTGAAGAATCATTACAAAAATTGTGGCGTATTGCTCTTTCTAGATAAAAACCTATTAATGTAGAAAGTGATTTATTTGATAAATGAACATCAATTTTAGGATTATTAGCATCTGAGATAAATTTTGTTCTAAACGCTTTTTCAGAATTTTCATTTTTCTTTACAATCTCTTCTTTTAAAGCTAAACTTTCTGTTATGTTTCCTGCTCCAGAACGGAACTTTACTTCAATTAAATTTAAGTTTAGTTTTCCGTTTTTTACAGAAACTAGAATTAAATCACTTCGTTTAACTGTAATGTCTTCCTCTGTATTTCGACGTTTATTTTGAGCAAAAATATCAATATGTGTATCAACAGGAATTAAAACTCCATCATCCATTAATCCATCTTTCTCTAATGCTAAACGAGTAATTGCTAACCCAATTATTTCCCTAACATTATTAGGGTTGTTAATTAATTTTAACGCTAATTTTCCAGAAATCGATTTTATAATGTCTAAAACTTTAATTGCCCGAAAAGAAGATGTTGGAATACTTATTTTATTTAATCCATCTTCTATTAATTTTTCAATTTCATTTTTCCAACCCGTTGAAACTATCAAACGATGTCCAACTCCTTCCATAAATTCTGGAGTGTAATCAATTAGATAACTTTTTAAATTTGGATTTGCATCAGCAGGATTGTCAAAATATTCAATACCAAAATTTCTGTCAATTGTAAACACCCAATCACTTCTGTCATGTATTTGAGAAAGAATATGTCTGTCCTGTTTGTCTAATTCTAATTGTATTGTTGGCAAGTGATCAATCGATTTACCCCAATCAAAATAAGAACAACTTAATCCTAAAATATTAAGTCCTGTATGGTAAATCAAATCGCTTATTTCATTACCAGAAGAAATGTCTGAAGTTAAGGATGGAACTACTTTTCTGCTCCATGTAACAGCATCCTTCATAATGTTAAATTCTGAACGATATTCTGCTAATAATCCGTGTAAAAAATAACTACCTGGTACATTACCAGCTGGACGTGAAATTGTTTTTGTAACAAATTGATCAATAATTACAGTAACATTCGCTTCTTTAAATTCAACTTCCGACCACTTATCAGCGGCTACCTTTACTTTTGAAAAAAATAATTTAGGAAATAATGGGTTATGACTTGGTTCTAATAATTCTTCATCTATATCAAGACCTCTACCTTCAGTATTAGTACTATCATTCATTAATTCATCAAATGAACTCCCCATTAACTCATGTCCTAATGTTCCATAAAATGTAATGTCGTATCTCAAATTCTTGAAATCATCCATTTTTTGTAGCTCTCGTATGGAATTTAAAAACAACAATCCATCACCAGGATTTAAAACATTTAATTTTAAAGTTTTAATGTATGGATGGTGCTTAAGGTATCTCCAAAGTCTATCTGCAATTTGCGGAGCTGAAACGGATGATATGTTTCCTAAGTCATCTTTGTATCCTAAAGCCTTTGAGATTAGAGCAACTACCTTTCTTATATCTGTAGTCGTACTCTTGGGAAAAATTGTCCAATATAAGTCTAGAACATCTGTATTTACAAAAAAGTTATCTTTACTAAATGACATTGCATTCGGTAAATTTAAGGGTAAAATCTTTTCAAAACCTTCAATATCTATAGCTTTACGAATTACATCCTCAGACATTCCAGTCATTTGATTGCTCCAATCAAAAAGCATTAATTGGTATTGCAACAACCACAACATTTTCATAGGATGTGTTGGTGCTAATAAAATCAATTCTTCAGGTTCTTCAAGCGAACCTAATTTTACATGTATAGTGTCTAATCGATTTAATAAATGAGTATTAGTTAATACATTATTTACTTCTGCATCTGGAGAATTAGTAATTGCATCTGCAATCTCTTTTGTTATTTTTTGATATGCTTTTACGTAATCAAATATTTGAGTTTGAAATTGTCTTAAATCTAGCGTTTCTATAACTGTAGTTGTATCTAATGACGTAATTGCATGAAATAATTCTCTCCTTTTATCTAAGAAAGCACTGTATTCAGTTTTGAAAACAGATAAATTTAATTTACAGACTTTAAAATCATTTTTTTCTATAAAACCTCTATTGATGATATCTACATCGTAAGCTCCACCACTAAAAGGATCTAAAAGTGTTTTTCTCTCTAATTCATACAATAAATCATTTAATTGAATTTGATAGGTTTCTCTAGGATTTGTTTTAATTCTATACATTAAAACTTTACCTGCTTCAAGACCTTGACTTTCAATTTGAATTTCTTTGCGGAAACGATAGGTTGCTTTAAAGGTAGCTTCGGCAACATTTCTTATTCTGTTAAAACGTTTAGTTTCGCCAGTTACTGTATCACTGTCTTCTCCTCTGATATAAAATGGTTCGCTTATATCTTCTGCTATTTTTGCTTTATTTTCATCTAATGCAACTACTCGAATTTGTACTAACCATTCTTCACCTTGTTCTAAATCAACATCTTTAAAAGGAAATTTAATTTGTTCTGTTGTTCCTTTTGCTGTTTTACGATGTAGTTCATTGCTGGAATCAGTATCTTCCTCTCTTTCTAATATTATCACAAATTGTGATACTTTGGTCGTTTTACGAGGATTTGTTTTCCATTTTACCGTTAATTTACTATTACTGGTAGCTAAAAGATTGTCGCCTTCAAGGACTAGGCCGGTTGCCAATAATGGATTTCCATCTTTGTCTCTAAAAGCTTCTAAATAAAGTTCAATTTGTTCTCCTGCTAAATCTTTAAACTTCCACTTATCAAAACTTATTTTTTTTAACCATTCTGATTCTATTAAAATTCTTTCTGTCCATATTTTTACTTGAATCTGATTTTGATTATGAAAAAACTCTAGTAAGTGTTTCTTTATATTATTGTTTTCAGGATCTAATCCCTTATTTACCAAAGATTCTATTGCTAAGAAAATTGTTTTGTCGGCATCGCTAAGATTTTCAACACATTCTCCATTTCGAAGCAAACGAGCTTGTACATCTTCTTCTTTTAATTTTAAATCAGGTATTAGATTTAGATAAGGTAAATACGCACCGGCAGATTCCCATGTACACTCGTCTTTTTTTAACGCCAATAAATAACGTAACTGTCTTTCAATTCTTTGTTTTCTAGCTACTGAAGTTTCCAAAATTGCTTTAATAATACCTTGCTCTGTAGATGAAAAGCTATTGATTAAGTTTTTCTTATGCTCATTAAAAACACCTGCTAAATCATAGGCTTCAAAAGTATGAATATCATAACTATCTTCGGCAGCACCATTAAAACCTTGAGGTATAAACACAACTAATACACCAAAAGACAAACGATTTCTTAATTCAATTAATCGACCACTTTCTATTTCAAAAGGATTTTCTTTTTTTTCTGCAAGCACAAATGCTTCTATATCTCTTGCTTTTAAATCAGCATCAAGATTTAATTTTTCACAAGCATATTCCATAACTGCTTTAGGTAGATAATCCACACGAAGACAATGGTTTTTTTGTTTTAATAAAAGTTTTGCTTTTAAGTCGTTGAAAACGGCTTGAGCAATTTCTTCAAAATAAATTTCTTGTGTTATGGTAACCATTTTTCTGCTTTTTATTATTTGGTTAGTGATTCGGTTAAAAGTTGTTGTGCCTCATCTTCTAATTTAATTGCTTCTGCTCTTAAATCATACGCTTGACGAACCATATCACCAATCTCTTTTTGTTGTTTATCAGAAGGAAGAGGAATAAGTAATTTACTCATGTCTTCATCATCAATTTCATCTATTAGAGCACCCCATCTGTATCTAGTGATACATTCATAACCATATTCAGAACTTAAAAAAGCATACAAATAACCTGAATCAATTAAATCTTCATTGGCAATTACTCTCAGTATATGCTGTGATGCTGCAAAATTCTCAAAGTTGTTATATACAAAACTTGTTTTACCAAAAGTACCGCCCAATGACCCGGAGCAAGCTATTAGAATCATGTTTTTACTTAACATCAAATCATTCATAAACCCAATTTCAGAATTGGATAAATATTTTAATTCTGATGGTCTTATTTGTAATATGTTTTTACTGCCAATGAATGGAGTGCCATGTTCTGATTCAACATAGTTTCTTTTGAATCTTTTACCTATTACAATATCTTCCGTAACCTCTTTTAGAGTTAAAAAACGAGATGAATTTTCTTGAATGTTTTTTAATGCTGTGCTTGCTGTTGGATTATAAAAATGTGAGTCTAATCTATACTCTGTTGAAAAATCTGATAAATTAAATAATCTAAATTGAGTCGTATTATTAGTTGCAACTGAATCAATTTTAATTTCACTTATAGGCAAAAGATTGTTGAATTTTAAAACTAATGAACGGGCCAGTTTAAGTAAAGTGTTTGCTTCATCTCTATTATCCAATGCTGTTAAAACAAGTTTATTCATTTTTAACATACTATTGCTGTCAATAATTGGCGTTTTAATTGATGCTAAATGAAAGCCCCTTATTCTTTTAATTATTGCTCCGTATGCAAGATTTGCTAATTCACTAGCGCCAAAAGAACTTGTTAGGTAGGTATAAAAAAAACCAAGATTTTTTTCTGTGTCAACATTTATTCTCAAAATATCACTTGTGCCTGCAACACCATCTAGTTCTTTAGTCGCCACAACAATACTACCAACGGTTCCAGCAGCACTTACCAATATTTGACCTCTTTTAATAATATACTGAGCAATATTGTTTGTTAGGGTTTTAGAAATAAATCTTGAATTGACTGGTGGTTCAATTTCAGACATTTCTGATGATGAAATATAAGGTACACCAAATTCCTTATCACAGTAAATTCGTGTAAATAGATTTGGCTCTTCAACATCGTTAATAAGTTTGCTTAGAGGTTGAAATTGAATATCTTTATTTAAAATAATATTTGAGTCATCTACAAAGTGAGATGAATCAAGTCTTATATCGCCTGATGATACTTTAAATGAATCAATCAAAAAACCAATTTGACTATTTTCAAATAAATCGAAAATTACTTCATTATTCATTTTTTAATTTGGTTTTAAATTTAAGAAATTCATTTGCTACCAATGGTAATTCATCATCTACAATCCTACCTGTTGTCTCAACAACAGGCATAAAATCAAGAATTGTTGATTCAGCAAAAGGTTTATACATCTCTCTAGTTACTATTTCTTTACCTTGATTGTCTTTTCTATAAATGAAACCGCCACGTCTATCTTTACCAACTGTTTTAGGAGATGCCATAAAAATATCATAGGTTGCCATTTGTCCGCTCATACTTTCCATAAGCTTTTCTTGGTCGCTTTTTCTACGAAGTATCAATACGCTTGTTTGTGTTCCTGTTCTAGGTAAAAAAGTTTCTACAGGTAAATCAACACTTGCCAAAACTTGACAATTTTGTAAAATCCAATAACGAACATAAGCATATCCAGGATTACTCAAAATACTATCAGGCAATACAATACCGCATTTGCCTGTGCCCGGTTTCAATAATTTAATACATCTTTCAACAAATAATACCTCAGGTTCAAGAGCATTTTTTAAATTTGTTTCTTGTTGCCATTTATTGTCACTTGTTTTAGACCATTTGTGAGCCAAATCATAATGTTCTAGAATTTCGTTACTATCAATTTTTATTTTAGCTCCGAATGGTGGATTTGCCATTACGAAATCCATACTGCCTAATTGAATTTTCTTCCTAGCCTCCTCAGAATTCCAAGTGCTTGGATCTTTTAATCCATTTTCTGCAAATAAACCTCCGCGTCCATCATTGTTCATAATCATATTCATTTGGGCAGCTTTCACTAAGTTAGCATTAAAGTCTGTTCCAAAAATATTATAGCCGGACTCATGTATTTCATCAAATAATACTTTTTCTTCTTCTTCAGTAGGTTTATTTGGGTTTTTCCAAGTAACCTTATGTTTTTGACGTAACTTTTCGCTGATGTAATTGAAACCAATTACTATGAAACCACCCGTTCCGCATGCTGGATCATAAATACGGTCACCCGGATTTGGGTCTAACATTTTAACTGTCATTTTCACCACATTACGAGGTGTGAAAAATTCCCCCTTAGTTCCTTCTAATGTAGGCCCAACAATAGTTTCATAAGCAACTCCTTTCACATCAACTGAAGAGTGAATGAAATCGTATTTTTCTAATTGGGCTACTATGTATGAAATTGTTTCTGGATTGAATAATAAACCATCTGTTTGAGCATCAAACAAACCACTAAATTCATTCTTCTTACGAACTTGTTTGAAAAGGTCTTCCACTCTAAGCTTAACTTCTTTATGACCATCACTAGTGTTTCTTTCTTCAGCACTGCGTATAGCAAAACGAGGTCTGCCGGCATTAGATTCATCTTCGATTTTAGCAAATAATAATTTTAAGAATTCCCAAAATATTTGTTCTTTACTACCTCCTTGATTGGCGTGTATGTAATCATGACAACGTTTAAAAGCATATAATAAGTTATTACCTGTTGCTACTCTTAATCGTCTTCTATCAGTAGTATAAATTGATGAAGCATCTTCACCAAAACGTGGAAAATCATTTACTGGAAATACATCCGTTTCAAATTTGGCTTTTCTTTTTTGAAAATAAACGGTTTCAATTCCATTAGTCCAACAACCATACTCTGCAGATGACACATCAACCAACCATTGTTCTAGTTCTGTCGCACCATTTTTTTTATCTGTTGGGTTTGCTTTAGGAGATGCAATCAACACTAACACTAGAGGTTCTTCCGTACCACTTTTCAAAACTACTAATTGTCCTTTCTTTGTTTTTTGTTTATCGCCTTCCCATATTTTGATTGCAAAATCAACCTTGATATCACTAGAAGGATATTCATATTCTTCTACTAATGTACGCTCAAAATTTTGTCTAACTTGTTCCTGCTCTGTTTCTTTAACCCAATTTCCCGTTATGAAATCCGCAATTTTCCCATCTGGAATTTCTATTGATTTAATTGCGTCTTTATTTGTTGCTTTTATTGTGTTTGACATAAGTCTATGCTTGAATTATTTTAAAAATTAGGTTCTATTTTGAATCGAGGTTTTATTACCTGAGAATTTGAAGCATCTGAAAGATCTGTATAAAAACCAAGTTGCCTTAATCTTTCTTTCAATGCTAAGAAATTATTGTTTAATGCTTTAGCTGTTTCAGGACTGTCAGAATCTGTAATCCATTCGTTAATATATATGCCGTATCTGTCTTTTAACCAATCGACAAATGATATAATAGTAATTGGTTTTGTTTTAAATCCTTTAGGGTCTGCACTAACAACAGCTAATTGAACCAATACTTCTAAAAGAAGATTACCCATTACATATTTACGTTGTCTGCCACGACCTCCTTGCAAGAAACCATCTTCGCGGTTCATGTTGCAAAGTCCACCCATTAATTTCTTATGTCTGGCGACTAAATTTTTCCAATTGGATTTATCATTACATAGAATTTCTACATATTTATCAATAGCTGGAATATTCATTTTTAATATTGCTTGTACATCAGGATCATCCTTTAAATCTTCATCTACCGTAATATCGCCTAATTTGTAATTAAAGAATCCTTCTAATCCAGGATTGTCTAAATAACCAGTTAATTGATCTAATGTTGGGGTTTGGTTTCCTTGTGTTTTAGCAAACTCCGCCAGTTTAACTAATTTATAATGAGACTTGAAATATTTATACATTTCATTGTAATCATTCTCGACACTTTTCTTTGACAAAGCATCACAAATACGGTCTTGGCCTAAAGTTAAGTCTACAAATATTTTAGGCTGGAAATCACATTTACAAAGTTTATGAAAATCAGCTTCCCCTTTTATTATAACACAAGTATCACATTTTGATTTTTGTGTTTTAACTAAAGAATTTATTTGTTTGAATGACTTAATTGCAAAAAGTGCTGTATGAAAATTGAACAATACCGTGATATAATTAAATAATTCTCTTCTAGGAACAGATTCTTTATATACCAACAATTTCATAGTATCAATAAGAAATTGTTTCTGTTGTGCCTCACATAAAAATTTATAGTCCTGAACAAGATTGGCATTAGTAGATGGTAAATCAACTTTAAAATTATCTAGAAGTCTTAACAAAAATTGTGTTTCAATATCTAATTCATCAAATTTTGATTCGTCTGCAACCAAGTTAAACTGTCCTTCACGTTTTGTTCCTTCTAACAAATAGGACATTAAAAAATCACCATCACTAGCGATAGTAGTGCCTTTAAAAACATTGTAAAGAAAAATACTAACATCTCTGTCCTGACTTCTAATACGAGGATCAAGTAATTTTATAGTACTTAAATGAAGTGGCTTTAAGTTTGAAATCCTTGCTCTACCTTGTCTTCCTTTACCTTCAGTTATAGTTGTTGCAAAATCTGCTGAAATCCAGTTTTTCATTAAACGTTCACGAATAGGATCATTAACTCCTTCAAAGCTATCTTTATTATCTTTTATTAAATCAACTAATGATTCAGGATATAAAGTGTCTTTAGTTGTTTTTGCTATAACTTTTCCTTTTGTGTGCAATAAAACTAACAACCTAACAACTGCCTGTTCAAAATTGATATTATTTGCATCAAATGGCATTATTGGAAAAAACCTAAATGCTTTTTGTTTTCTATCTAGAGACATATATTTTTTAAATTTTGCTTAATACTAATTTACCTGTAGCTGATTTCTCAAAAGAATATAAATTTGAGTCATCTTCTGTTAAGAAAACCTTCGTAGATCTTTTTGCTAATATTCTTCTTTTGAACATTTCTAAATTCAAAAAGAAAGTTCTAATTTCAATAGACGTTGGAACATAACCTTCTTTTATACGCATTAGAATTTCATATAAATCGATATTGATTTCTAAAGAGGCAGATTCATCGGAATGTCTGAAAATAATGTGATCTGGAAAGTACTCTATATAGTCTGTCTGACCACCCACATTAGGCAATACCACTTCAAAATCAGCAGCTTTAAAACCATAAAAAGCCTTTGTAGATGATTTTTTTAGGCTATTACTACTAATACAAACATTTTCTCTACCAACCACATCGTTGTAAATGTTTTCAGATTTACTAATTGCTAGTACAATATCATCTCTTAAATTATTATTATTATCGACTCCTGATTTAAGAAAATCAACAAAACTCACAAAATATTTGTATGGTAAAAACGAGTAATGATCTACTGCAAATTGTTCTCTTAAATAATCATCATTACCCTCAAAAAACATTTTTCTTTTTAATGAAGTTAAAAACAAATCAGCACTTTCTTTTTTAGCTGCTTCTTTATCGCTTGTTCCTTCGGGTTTATTTAAAAAATACTCTTCTAAATAATTAAGGTCTGGATTTG
>NZ_PNJW01000070.1 GCF_013822155.1 Flavobacterium sp. | reverse complement strand
CATTCAAAAACGTTGCTTCAGGATTTTAATGAAATAGACCGATATCTTCTCTCTCCTAACCATGTTTTTTCTTATTTGAAAGAAATTGAAGCCATAAAAAGATGGAATCTTGAGTTACAGGATAAAACAAGATTAATTGAAAATTATCTCCAATTTTGGGACAATATGCCTTTATATTATTACACTTTTTATAAGCATTTATTAAACAAAGGAATTGGATATCAAGGGTTAATTTATCGTGAATCGGTAGAAAATTTAAACCATTTCTCCAACACAATAGGAAATCATCATTTTATTTTTGCAGGATTCAATGCTCTAAATAAAGCAGAAGAAATGATTTTTCAGCATTTATTATCTATTGAAAAAGCAACTGTTTTATGGGATGCTGAAGAAACCTTTTTGAATGACCCCTATCATGATGCCGGTTTGTTTGCTCGTAAAATAAAAAAGAGTTGGTCATTTTATAAAAACAATCCTTATCAGTGGATTTTTAATGAATTTAAGGAAGAAAAAAATATCCAAATAATGGGTACGCCCAAAACAATCGGACAAGCTAAATTAGCAGCAGATATAATTCAAACCATTGCTGACCAGCAACCTTTAGAAAAAGTTGCCATTGTTTTAGGGGAAGAAAATATTTTAATTCCGCTTTTAAATTCATTACCAAATACTGTTTCACACCTAAACATTACAATGGGTTATTCCGGAAAGAATAATCCGGCACAATTGTTACTTTCGAAATTGTTCAAAATGCATCAGAACGCTTTCAAACGAAGTCAATCTAGCTATGTGTTTTATTATAAAGATGTTTTAGAAGTCCTACAAAACCCATTAGTTGAACCTTTTGTAAATGCAAAAACACTTGTAAATCAAATTAATCAATATAATTATACGTTCATTTCTCATGTAAAGTTGGTTGAAATGTACAATCAGTCAAATTCATTTTTTCAACTTTTATTCGAAAAATGGTCAGCTAATACGGTCCAGATACTTGATACGTTAGCAACCGTTTTGCTTCAAATTAAACAATTTTTACAAACGGAAGATTCAAAGGATAAAATCACCAATAGCTTTGTTTATGCCATTTTTAAGATAATTAATAAACTGAGTACTTATTGTTCAGAACACAACTATATTACTTCAATTGAAGGGCTTCATGGTTTATACAAACAAATTATTGATTTAGCAGAAGTTTCGTTTGAAGGAGAGCCATTGCAAGGACTTCAAATTATGGGCGTATTGGAAAGTCGTGTTTTAGATTTCGAAACTGTAATCATCACGTCCATGAATGAAGGTGTCTTTCCTGCCGGGAAATCACAAAATTCATTCATCCCTTTAGATGTGAAAAGAGAATTAGGCTTGCCAACTTTCAAAGAAAAAGATGCCATTTACACGTATCACTTTTATCATCTTTTACAACGGGCGAAAAACATTTATTTGCTTTATAATACGGAATCAGAAGGAATAGATGCTGGTGAAAAAAGTCGGTTTATAACCCAATTAGAAGTTGAAAAGCAACCTAATCATATTCTTTCACGCCAAATTTATAATGCAATTTTACCCGAGAAAGCTCATGAACCAATGGTTGTAGAAAAATCTGAATTGGTAATGGAACGATTGCGTGAAATGGCTGAAAACGGATTTTCTCCTTCAACCTTGACAACTTATATTCGAAATCCGATGCAGTTTTATTTTCAACGGATTTTGCGAATTTCTGAAACGGAAGAAGTCGAAGAAAATATTGCTATTAATACCCTCGGAACAATTATTCATGCCGCTTTAGAAGTGTTATATAAACCTTATTTAAATACATTTTTAAGTGTTTCGAATGTTGAAAATATGCTTGAAATTGCTGATGGTGAAGTGTTCAAACAATTTAAAATTGTTTATAAAGAAGGAGAAATTACCAAAGGTAAAAATCTGTTAGCTTTTGAAGTGGCTAAGCGAAATGTGTACAATTTTTTACAACTGGAAAAACGGCTTTTGGAGCAAAATGACGCAGTAAAAGTGCTGTTTTTGGAAAAAAATTCCGAAGCAGTTTTACAAGATGTTCGCTTACCTTTTCCAATCAAAATCAAAGGTAATGTCGACAGAATAGAGCTCAGAAACGGAAAACTACGTATCATTGATTACAAAACCGGTAAAGTAGAACAAAACGGATTAGCCATTCAAAACTGGAATGGTTTGACCGACGACATCAAACATGATAAAATTATTCAATTGTTGTGTTATGCCTTTATGGTTCAAGCCGAATTTCCGAATACGGAAATGGAAGTAGGAATTATTTCCTTTAAAAATTTAAAAGCAGGATTTATGCCTTTTCAAATTAAAGAAGGTCGAGAAGTAATTTTAAACGAAGTAGATGATTCTGTTTTAGAAGATTTTAAAACGGAATTAATAGGGCTGTTAAATGAAATTTTAAATGTAGAATTACCTTTTGAGGAGAAAATTTCATAAGGATAATAAGTCATATTGGCCAAGAATAGAGAAACGTATATAACTTATAGGGTAAAAAAGTATCTATATTTTTTTCAAAAAGTTAAGCAAAACTCTTTTCAATTCTGCTTCATTTTCAATATAACTCATATGACCATCCGGAAAAGTAACTAATTCCACTTTTGAATTTTCAATTTGGTCAAGACTTTCCTCATAATTCAACACGCCATCTTTTTTCCCTAAAATTAACATCATCGGATAGGGTGAAAAATGCAATAAAACTTCTCTGTCTTTTCTTATTTTCATCCCTTCTAAAGCAGCAACAATTCCTTGTAGGGGTGTTTTTAAGGCTTCCATTTTTACTAGCTCAATTTCGACGGCTAAACGTTCTCGGTTGTCTTCGTTAAATAAATTAGCAATTGACATTCTAACAAAAGCAGTATAATTTTGTTTGACAGCTAAAATTGCCCTTTCGCGATTCAATTTTCTTTCCGCACTGTCTGCTCTTGATGTCGAATTGAGTAAAACCAATCCTTTCATTACATCAGGATATAACTCAGCAAAAGCTAGTGATACATATCCACCCATCGAATGGCCAATAAAAACTGCCTTTCGGATTTTAAGTTCATGTAAAACTTCATGTACCATATCCGCTTGGTCTTCCATGGTATGAATATAGCCTAAGCATTCAGAATTCCCATGACCTAATAAATCGATGGTTACCACACGATTTTTTTTTGAAAATTCGGCGATATAATTTTTCCACATACCTAAATTTTCTAAAAAACCATGAAGTAAAACAACGACAGTTCCTTTACCGGTGTCGGTGTAGTTGATTTTGGTGTTCTTGTAGAGGATTGATTTCATATAAATTTTAAAAAAACGACTTACATTCCTGCAAGTCGTCTTATAAATTTTTAAATACTTAAACCTTTATAAAATTAAGCATTCATTATCGATTCAATCTCCTCCACTTCAATAGGGATATTCCGCATCAAATTAAAAGGTTCTCCTTCATTTTGAATCACCATATCATCTTCTATCCGGATGCCAAAACCTTCTTTTGGAATATAAATTCCCGGTTCAACCGTAAAAACCATATTGGCTTGCATGGGTTCATGTAATAACCCATAATCATGTGTATCTAATCCTAAATGATGGGATGTGCCGTGCATGAAGTATTTTTTATAAGCCGGCCAATCCGGATTTTCATTTTGCACATCGGCTTTGTCTAAAAGGCCCAAACTTAACAATTCTGAAGTCATTATTTTGCCTACTTCCACATGATATTGTTTCCATAATGTTCCGGGAACCAGCATTTTGGTTGCTTCATTTTTTACTCGTAAAACGGCATTGTAAACTTCTTTTTGCCTTGCTGTAAATCGGCCTGAAACCGGAATCATTCTTGTCATATCACTGGAATAATTGGCATATTCAGCACCAACATCCAATAAGATTAAATTACCGGCTTTGCATTGTTGGTTGTTTTCAATATAATGTAACACATTCGCATTATTTCCTGAAGCAATTATAGGCGTGTAAGCAAATCCTTTTGAGCGATTACGCAAAAATTCATGAGCAAATTCGGCTTCAATTTCATACTCCATTACATTTGGCTTTACAAACGAAAGTACTCTTCTAAATCCTTTTTCAGTAATATCACACGCTTTTTGAATTAAATCGATTTCTTCACTTTCTTTTATGGAACGTAAGCGTTGTAATATTGGGTTGCTTTTTTCTACTTTGTGTGCAGGGTAGTTTTCCTTCCACCATTTGATGAATCGAGCCTCACGGGTTTCTGTTTCAACAGATGCACGATAATGCTCGTTAGTGTTGATATACATCGTATCAGCATAAGACATCACTTCTTTCAACGTTTTATGAAAATCCTGAACCCAAATAACATTTTTGATGCCTGAAACTTCAAAAGCTCTTTCTTTTGTTAGTTTTTCTCCTTCCCAAACAGCAATATGTTCATTTGTTTCTCTTAAAAACAAAACCTCTTTTAAGTTTTCGTAAGGTGCATCAGGAAATAAAAGCAAAATACTTTCTTCCTGATCAACGCCGGATAAATATAAAATATCACGGTGTTGTGCAAAAGGCAAAGTCGTATCGGCACTCACCGGATAATTATCATTAGAATTAAAAATCGCTACACTGTTTGGTTTCATTTGAGATAAAAACTTTGAGCGGTTTTTGATATATAAATTGCGGTCTATTGGATGGTATTTCATGATATAAAGGTTGTTTAATATGATTTATCAAAAATAACAAGATTACATCGATTTGCTGTTAATTCAAGTATAAAATTTTGTCAACACTTAAGTAATGCCTAAATTTCCATTTTAAATTTATTCCCATGATTAAGAATGGTTTTTTATCTTTTGTTTTTTTTCTACTTGTTAATCTAAGTTGGTCACAAAACAATTCACTTGTTCAAAACATAGCATTTAATAGTGTTGGGCCTACCATCATGAGTGGACGTGTGGTTGATGTTGACGTAAATCCGGATAATCCAATTGAATTTTATGTAGGCTATGCTTCCGGTGGAGTTTGGTATTCCAATAACAACGGAATGAGTTTTACTCCAATCATGGATAATTCAGCAACTCAAAATGTGGGGGAAATAGCAGTTGATTGGAAGAGCGGTACCATTTGGGTAGGAACAGGAGAGCATAATTCCTCGCGATCTTCTTATGCCGGAATAGGAATTTTGAAATCGACTGATAAAGGAAAAACTTGGCAAAATATGGGTTTGAAAGACAGCCACCACATAGGAAAAATAGAAATTAGCCCAACTAATCCGGATGAAGTTGTTGTGGGCGTAACTGGACATTTGTATTCAAATAACATGGAACGAGGTGTTTTCAAAACTACCGATGCTGGAAAAACATGGAAAAAAACCTTATTCATTGATGAGGAAACCGGTATTATCGATATTGCTGTGTCACCCAAAAATTTCAATATACAATATGCCTCAGCTTGGAAAAAAGACCGTAAAGCATGGAATTTTGTAGGCAACGGAACTACTTCCGGCATTTATAAAAGTGAAGATGGTGGTTCAACTTGGAAATTGATTTCCACAACTGAAAGTGGATTTCCAACCGGTGAAGGAGTGGGCAGAATTGGTTTAGCAACATTTGATGATGCTATTGTTTATGCCGTTTTGGATAATCAATCAAAACGACCAAAGAAAGCCCAAACAAAAACAACTATGCCTGAAATGTTTAATGCTCCGGGTGAAGTTTTTATGAATATTCCAAACAGTGAAATAAATGCATATTTGAAAAAACAAGGACTTTCTGAAAAGTATCGAGCGGAGAATATTAAAAATTGGATTCAAAACGGAAACATGGAACCTGCGGAAGCAAAAAAAATAATGCAAGATGCGAACGCGGCCTTATTTGAAACTGAAGTGATTGGAGCAGAAGTTTATAAATCTATTGATGGAGGGAAAACATGGAAGAAAACCCATTCAGACTATATAGACGATTTTTATTATTCTTATGGATATTATTTTGGACGAATTGCTGTTGATTTGTCTAATTCAGACAAGTTGTATGTTTCGGGTGTGCCAATCATTAAATCGGATGATGGAGGGAAAACGTTTGTGTCGATTAATAGGGAAAATGTACATGCAGATCACCATATTGTATGGGTAAACCCTAAAAAAGCAGGCCATTTAATTAATGGAAATGATGGAGGATTGAATATTTCTTATGATGATGGAGCCAATTGGACCAAATGTAATCCTCATGGTGTTAGTCAGTTTTATCATGTAAATGTGGATTACCAAAACCCATACAATATTTATGGTGGGATGCAGGACAATGGGGTATGGGTTGGGCAGAATAATTATGAGTATAGTGCAGAATGGCACCAGGAAGGAAAATATCCGTATGAAAGTATTTTAGGTGGTGACGGAATGCAAACTCAAATTGACAGAAGAAATCCATCCATAGTTTTCGCCGGATTTCAATTTGGAAATTACTATCGCATAGATAGAAGTAATGAAAGTCGAAAATACATTGCTCCAAAAGCCAAAAAAGAGGAAAAACCGTTGCGATTCAATTGGCAAACGCCTATTTTGCTTTCATCGCATAATCAAGATATTTTGTATTTGGGATCAAACTATTTGCACCGTTCCTTTAATCAAGGAGATACTTGGTCAGTCATTTCTCCGGATTTGACACAAGGAGGTAAAGATGGAAATGTGCCTTATGGAACAATTTCAACCTTGAGTGAAAGTCCGTTTCAGTTTGGATTACTTTATACGGGGAGTGATGATGGTTTAGTGCATGTGTCAAAGGATGCAGGATCCAGTTGGCAGAAAATATCCGATTCTTTTCCAAAAGTTCTTTGGGTTTCCGGAGTGGTTGCTTCTCAACACCAAAAAGAGCGTGTTTTTGTAACATTAAACGGCTATCGTTCTGATGATTTTACGCCCTATATTTATGTGTCGGAAGATTACGGGCAAACATGGAAGTCAATAGCGACAAATATTCCAACAGCTGCTGTTAATGTTATAGTAGAAGATTCATTAAATCCATCCATTTTGTATATTGGAACAGATAATGGTCTTTATATTTCTTTCAACCGGGGCGAAAACTGGCAGCCTTTTATGAATGGTTTGCCTCCGGTTGCAGTTCATGATTTAGTGATTCAAACAGAAGATCATGATTTAATTGTAGGAACTCATGGGCGTTCAATTTACAAAGTTAATTTAAAATCTGTACAGCAACTAAATGAAGAAACTATCAATTTGGCCTTGAAAATTTTTGCAGTTGAAACTGTTTCATATTCATCTAACTGGGGAAGTAGTTGGAGTAAATGGTTCAAACCAAATGAACCTAAATTAGTTGTGGATTATTATACAAAAAACCAAGGGGAAGTATTGGTACAAGTGCTTAATGAAATTGGAATTGTTGTGTTTGAAGAAAAACAAATGGCAACTTCCGGAATTAATCAATGGACTTACATGGTGGAAATTTCAAAATCAGGAGCTGAAAAATGGCATAAAAAAGATAAAAAACTTACTTTGAAAGAGGCTAAAAATGGTAAAAACTATTTGATCCCCGGAAAATATCAAATCAAAATGACTCAAAAAAGTTATTCTCAATCTACTCCATTAAATATCATAAGAAATGAAAAAAATTAATTTATTGCTCTGCTTTTTCCTTGTTTTTCAAACTATTGGATGGGCACAAAACAAAATAGCGTATCAGTTGTTTACAAAAGAAGGAAAAAAAGCAACCTATAAAAAGCTTTTAAAAGAGGCAGCAGCAGCAGATGTGGTCTTGTTTGGCGAATACCATGACAATTCTGTGGTGCATTGGCTACAATTAGAACTTACTAAAGATTTGGCAGAAAAAATGAAGTTGGTATTAGGAGCAGAAATGTTGGAAGCCGACAATCAGAAACAATTAAACCAATACTTGAAAGGTGAAATTACCCAAAAGCAATTTGATTCAACAGCCCGACTATGGAAAAATTATAAAACGGATTATAAACCTTTAGTAGATTTTGCAAAAGAAAAAAAATTCCCTTTTGTAGCCACAAATATACCACGACGATACGCCAGCATGGTTTTTAAAAACGGATTGGAAGAATTAGAAAAACTTAGTGCTGAAGAAAAAAGTTGGATAGCTCCACTTCCTATTTTGTTTGATATTAATTTGCCCGGTTACCAAAACATGATGTCGATGCAGGGCGGACATGCCGGAGATAAAATGCCCAAAGCTCAAGCAATAAAAGATGCTACGATGGCTCATTTTATTGTTCAAAATTTGCAATCTGGCACCCTTTTTGTTCATTATAATGGAACATACCATAGTGATAATTTTGAAGGTATAAATTGGTATCTTAAAAAGTATAAATCGGAATTGAAATTAATCACTATTGCAACAGTTGAACAAAAAGACCTCTCTAAATTATCAAAGGAAGAATACAATAAAGCTGACTTCATACTCGTTATTGACGAAGATGTGACTAAAACATATTAAAATGAAATTGCAATGGAAAATTACCGGACATTTACTGCTACTTGTGGCAAGCATCGGTATTTTTTCATGCAGTACTGAAAATGAAACTTCCGAACAACCTAGTTTAATCATTAAATTCAAGTTTGATCAAAATCAGGCTCGGTTAAATAATTTAGGACAACCTTCATTAATCCCAATCGGAAATGCCGCTCAGTCTCCTGATATGCAAAAAATCAGTGCTCATTATTTAGAGTTGTCACCTTCAATGAATACACTTTTAGGACAAGGAAAAGTTTTGTATCATGCTCCCGAAACTGATTTAGGTGGAGCAATGGCAATAGATTTCAGTCAAGCTAAGATTGTAGGACAAAATGAAGTATTCCTAAAAATTCCTATAACGCCACAATTAGCCGGAGCCTATAATTGGATTCGAGTATCATTATCTTATCAAACCGGGAATATTCAAGTTTACAGTCAAGGGTCAACTTACACAGGTACATTGGAGAGTTTTGTTGGATATAACACTTACATTGGCACCCATAGTATTGGCAATAATGTGTTTCCCGTGAACGACAATAGAGAACAAGGATATTGGGCTTTTGCATTAAATAGTTTACCTTTTGCAACTTCAGGTCAAGCACCTGCCGGAGCCACAACGGTTCCGAATCCGCTATTTCAAACTTCACCAATTCCTCAAGGATCTTGTGTTGTAACAGGTAAATTTGAAACGGATTTAACCATTACCGGAAACGAAACTAAAGACATAGAGGTTACTTTATCACTCTCTACAAATGCTAGTTTTGAATGGACAGAAGTAACAACAGACAATAAATTTGAACCTGCCATTGGTGAGAATGTTGTTGATATGGGTTTAAGAGGTCTAATTCCGAGTTTTGTTAAATAATATCCTTCGTTTTTTATAATTAAACAACTTGTACGTCAAACACTTGTTAATCCTTCTTTAAAATCACTTTAAATTAGACAGAAAAGGTTGTAGTTGTCTTCAAATACCATTAAATTTGTGTACTATTTTTTAAAAAATTAAGTTAACACAAACACTATGGCAAAATCTGCACTTTTAAAGTCATCTATCGCTAAAAAGTATTGGATGGCTCTTACGGGTTTATTTTTATGCTTGTTTTTAGTTGGTCACTTGGCTGGGAATTTACAATTATTAATGCCCAACAGTCGATTGCAATTCAATCAATATGCATTGTTTATGACCTCTAATCCAATCGTAAAAATTCTATCTTACGTCACTTACATTTCTATTCTTTTTCATGCAATTGACGGAATTATTTTAACAGTTCAAAACAAAAAAGCAAGACCAATAGGTTATGCAAAATCAGACGCCGGAGCAAATAGTAGTTTACCTTCTCGAAGCATGGCAGTTTTAGGTACTTTGATTTTAGTTTTCATCGCTACTCACATGGTGAATTTTTGGGCTAGAATGCATTTTGATAAAAAAATGCCTTTAATGACACATATTATAGAAGTTAGTCCTGGGATAAAAAATGTTTTTTATGTTGGAAGAAACGATGGTCAGTATTACCAAGTAGATCAGGTTTTAAAAGAAGGAGAATCTGTTGAAAGTAACCCTCAAAAACAGTTAATTATAAAAAACGGAACAGAGCTACACAATGCACAAGTTAATGTAAAAATTGCCGAATTGTATAAAGATTTACATCTGATTACAATCGATTTTTTTAAAGATAAAAAATACGGATTGTATTTTACTTTGTTTTATGTGTTTTCCATGTTGGTATTAGGTTTTCATTTGTGGCATGGTTTTCAAAGTGCTTTCCAATCTTTAGGATTAAATAGTCCAAAATGGACACCAACCATCAAGTTTGTGAGTAAAGCTTTTGCGGTGATAGTACCATTGTTATTTGCAATTATTCCGCTCTACATTCATTTTAGTAAATAATCAACATCAGAATATATTATGAAGTTAGATTCAAAAATACCGGAAGGTCCAGTTGCTCAAAAGTGGACAAATCATAAAAATCATTTAAAATTAGTTGCTCCAAATAACCGACCAAAAATTGACATCATTGTCGTTGGAACCGGATTAGCAGGAGCTTCTGCGGCTGCCTCTTTTGGCGAAATGGGATATAATGTGAGTGCCTTTTGTTATCAGGATTCTCCTCGAAGAGCTCACTCCATTGCCGCTCAAGGTGGTATCAATGCAGCAAAAAATTATCAAAATGATGGGGACAGTGTTTATCGTCTTTTCTATGATACAATTAAAGGTGGTGATTATAGAGCCCGTGAAGCAAACGTGCATCGTTTAGCGGAAGTATCGGGAAGCATCATTGATCAATGTGTGGCTCAAGGCGTTCCTTTCGCTAGAGAATATGGTGGTTATCTTGATAATCGTTCTTTTGGAGGAACACAAGTACAACGTACATTTTATGCTGCAGGACAAACCGGACAGCAATTGTTGTTGGGGGCCTATTCAGCATTATCCAGACAAATTGGATTAGGACGTGTGAAAATGTATAACCGTCATGAAATGTTGGAATTAGTAAAAGTTGACGGAAAAGCCCGAGGAATTATTGCCAGAAACTTAATAACTGGAGAATTGGAAAGACATTCGGCTCATGCGGTTATTATTGCCACAGGAGGTTACGGAAATGTCTATTTTCTATCAACAAATGCGATGGGCTGTAATGTAACAGCTAGCTGGAAAATTCACAAACAAGGAGCTTTATTCGCTAATCCTTGTTTTGTACAAATCCACCCAACTTGTATTCCAGTTCACGGAAGTAATCAATCGAAATTGACTTTAATGTCTGAATCATTAAGGAATTCCGGAAGAATTTGGGTTCCAAAGAAAAAAGAAGACGCAGAAGCCATTCGTGCAGGAAAATTAAAACCAACTCAATTAGAAGAACAAGACAGAGACTATTTCTTAGAAAGAAGATATCCTGCTTTTGGAAACTTAGTTCCTCGTGACGTAGCTTCAAGAGCTGCCAAAGAGAGATGTGATGCCGGACATGGTATTGAAGCCAATGACACCAATGAAGGTGTTTATTTGGATTTCTCTACAGAAATCAAAAGCAAAGGAAAACAAGCCGCTTACGGTCAAGGAAATCATAATCCTTCCGAAGAGGAAATAATTAAATTAGGTAAAAAGTGGTTAGAAGAAAAATATGGCAATTTATTCACCATGTACCAAAAAATTACAGATGAGAATCCATATGAAACACCAATGAAAATTTACCCGGCGGTACATTATACCATGGGTGGTGTTTGGGTTGATTATAATTTACAGTCAACTATTCCGGGTTGTTTTGTGGCTGGAGAAGCTAATTTTTCCGACCATGGTGCAAATCGCTTAGGGGCTTCGGCTTTAATGCAAGGATTAGCTGATGGTTATTTTGTATTGCCTTATACCGTTTCTAATTATTTAGCAGACGAAATCAGAACCGGAAAAATTTCTACCGATTTACCTGAGTTTGCAGAAGCTGAAAATAATGTAAAATCTGCTATCGACAAATTCTTAAGCAATAACGGTTCTAAAACAGTGGATCATTTCCATAAAAGATTAGGATTGATTATGTGGAATAAAGTTGGAATGGGAAGAAATGAACAAGGCTTAAAAGACGCTATAGCAGAAATTGCTCAATTAAAAGAAGAATTTTACAAAGATGTTTTTATTCCCGGAAGTGCAAATGATTTAAATCCGGAATTAGAAAAAGCTCTGCGTGTTGCTGACTTTATGGAATTGGGACAGTTAATGGCCATGGATGCTCTTCAACGTAATGAATCTTGTGGAGGTCACTTTAGAGAAGAATACCAAGATGCTGAAGGTGAAACATTACGGGATGATGTGAACTTTAAATTTGTAGGAGCTTGGGAATACAAAGGAGCTGACATTTCAAAAGCAGAACTACATAAAGAAGAATTGAACTACGAAGAAATAAAAATTGCAGCTAGAAACTACAAATAAGAAACTATGAGTGCAGCAAAAAATATAAACATTACCCTTAAAATATGGCGTCAAAAAGATGCAAGTGATAAAGGGGGAATTGAAACGTATAAATTAGATAATGTTTCAACAGCCAGTTCGTTTTTAGAAATGTTAGACCAATTAAACGAACAATTAGTCAACGATAAAAAAGAACCCGTTGCTTTTGACCATGATTGTCGCGAAGGAATTTGCGGAGCATGCTCATTATACATTAACGGAAGAGCTCATGGTCCGGACACCGGAATCACGACTTGTCAATTACACATGAGAATGTTTAATGATGGAGATACAATTTTTGTAGAACCATGGAGAAGTAAAGCGTTCCCGGTAATAAAAGATTTAGTAGTTGATAGAACTGCTTTTGAACGCATTCAACAAGCAGGAGGTTTTGTTTCTGTAAACACTTCCGGAAATACAATTGATGCTAATTCCATTCCAATTCCAAAACACGATGCTGATAATGCTTTTATGGCAGCGGCTTGTATTGGATGTGGGGCTTGTGTAGCTACTTGTAAAAACGGTTCAGCGATGTTGTTTGTGGGTGCAAAAGTATCTCAATATGCTTTATTGCCACAAGGAAGAGTTGAAGCTACTGAGCGAGTATTAAACATGGTGCGTCAAATGGACGAAGAAGGTTTTGGAAACTGTACAAACACAGGAGCTTGTGAAATTGAATGTCCAAAAGGAATTTCTTTAGAAAATATTGCTCGTTTAAACAGAGAATATTTGAAGGCGAGTTTCTAAAATACAATTAGATTTAATTTAAAACGCATTTCAATCTGAAATGCGTTTTTTTATTCATTAATTAAGCTAATTAAGTAGGATACGAAATTTTCTTCATGTTGTACATTTAGTTTTTTTCTAGCCTTGTATCGGGCATTTTCTACACCTCGAATTGAAATATTAAGCAAAGGAGCAATTTCTTTATTACTTAAATCCATTTTCACAAATGCACATAAACGGAGTTCCCTTTTTGTTAATGTTGGGTTTATTTCTTTTAGTTTTTCAAAAAAGTTATGATTTACTTTTTCAAAGTTCACATCGAAGATTTCCATATATTCTTCGCCAATTTTATTT
>NZ_PNJW01000069.1 GCF_013822155.1 Flavobacterium sp. | reverse complement strand
TTCAAACTCAAGAAAAAATTCTGATAAGGGCATACCTTCTTTTTGACAAATACTATTTATTGTCGATAATGGAATATTGTAACCATCTGGAACAAGAATTTTTGTTATAGTTGAGGTTGCTAAATTACAATCTTTAGCATATTGCCTTCTTGTAACTTCTTTACCTTTTGAATCAAGTCTATTTAAAATCCATTTTTTAGATATGAAATTACAAACATGCTTATTGATAAGTATATTTCTGTTTGATCCATTATTATTCGTGTTTTTTTCCAGCATCTTTTCTTTAACAATTTTAACAAAATAAGAAAATTAGAATAAAAAAAGTGTTCGCTAAAGCGAACAATAATTATTTTTTATTATATTTGTATAATTCTAATCAAAAGGATTAGTATTTTTGCGATTCTTCAAAAAAAACATTGAAGCATTCGCTTTGAATCTTGACTTGAAAACTGGCGTTTAAATGGAACAAGATGATAAGCAAGGATGCTCACGACCATGGCGTGGGCTCTCTTATCGTTCCAAGGTATGCCAGTACCCCAAGTCGGTAAGTAGAGTTCCACGCTTTTTTATGCGTTTTACTTTCCGAGAAAAATTCAAAGCCTACTTCATTTTAATTGAATTCGCAATATAGCTTTCTTATATCCACCTGCGGGCGACTAATAAATTGGTTTAGTTAGTGGCGTCCGTAGGTAATAAGAAAATTTATTTAACCAATTTGCTACCTAATCAAAACAACTAGCCTATGGAATAATGCCAATTATATATAAAAAAAGACTTCCCACCTCGTCGCCAAACTCGTTAGGAAGCCAGACAAACAAAACTAATGTTTCATTTAACTAATCAAGTATATGAATAAATTTTTAATTTACCAAAGAAGTAGGTATTTAAAGTATTTATGGTTAATTGCTTTTAACTTTATCTACTTTGCTTCACAAGCAACTCCTTTCTTAGCAATACAGCAACCTCAACAATCTATCACGGGCATCGTAACCGATGGACAAGGTTCCTTATTTGGTGTAAACGTGCTCATCAAAGGCAAAGCTACCGGAACTCTTACTGATGAGAACGGAAAATTTACAATTCAAGCGAATACAGATGATGTTTTAGTGTTTTCTTATATGGGTTATAAAACTGTTGAAATATCAGTAAATAACCAAATGATAATTAATATACAACTAGAAGAAGACACAACTCAACTTAAAGAAGTCATAGTAAATGCGGGTTACTACTCCGTAAAAGATAAGGAGCGGACGGGTAGTATCTCCCGCATCACCGCAAAAGATGTCGAAACCCAACCCGTCACTAATCTCCTCGCAACCATGCAGGGTAGAATGACAGGAGTAAACATTACCCAAACCAGTGGTGTTCCCGGTGGAGGTTTCGAAATAAAAATACGAGGACAAAACAGTCTTCGGGCAGACGGTAATAGTCCGCTTTACCTCATAGACGGAATTCCATACTCATCAGAAGTGGTTGGAAATGGTCGATCTACAGGTGTTTTACCAACGCTGGCAAACCCACTGAATAGCATCAATCCCAACGACATCCAAAGTATAGAAGTCCTCAAAGATGCAGATGCCACTGCCATATACGGGTCACGAGGTGCAAATGGGGTCGTACTTATAACAACAAAAAAAGGAAAACAAGGTAAAACACAATTCACAACAAATCTTTCCAAAGGAAGCGGAAAAGTAACCCGATTCCTCGATTTGCTAAATACAGAACAATATCTCGCAATGAGAGCTCAAGCATTTGCAAACGATGGTATCACTAACTATCCTGCAACTGCCTACGACATCAACGACACTTGGGATCAAAACCGTTACACCGATTGGCAAAAAGAATTAGTAGGAGGGACAATTGATTTCACAGATGTCCAAACAACGGTGTCTGGTGGTAATGCCCAAACTCAATTCATAGTTAGCGGAACCCATCATGAAGAAACTACTGTTTTTCCGGGCAATTTTGGTTATAAACGTGGCGTAATTCGTAGTAACGTAAACCACAGTTCAATAAGCAATAAATTCAAAATCAACCTTGCTTCGGCATACACCAACCAAAACAACAATCAACCGGCAAACGATTTAAGTAGAGTGGCCAGAACCTTAGCCCCAAATGCACCTGCTCTTTATCAAGAAGATGGTTCTTTAAATTGGGAAAACAGTACCTGGGAAAACCCTTTAGCAATATTGGAGGGTAAATACCTAACCAACACAACAGATTTTATATTAAATACAACGCTAGGTTATACGGTCTATCCTGGAATTGAACTCAAATCAAACTTCGGAATCACAGACTTAAAACACAGCGAGACCAGAACACAACCCTCCACATTATTTGATCCTGCCTATGAAGCAGGTCCGGAATTCTCCACACTAACCTCAACCACAAATACCAGAAAATCGTGGATTATCGAGCCACAAATAACTTGGGATGCTACTTGGAAATACGGCAAAACAAATGTCCTGCTTGGTGCTACATTTCAACAGCAAAAAGGACTTAATAATCTCCAAGAAGCCTCAGGATTCAGTAGCAATAGTCTAATTTACAATCCGGCTGCTGCTTCATCGGTTGATTTAATTCATTACATAGAATCAGATTATAAATACAATGCTTTTTTTGGTCGCCTTAACTACTCGCTGCTTGACCGTTATTTTATAAATGTAACAGGAAGAAGAGATGGTTCAAGTCGGTTTGGTCCGGGCAAACAATACGGAAATTTTGGCGCCATAGGTGTAGCATGGATATTTACAGAGGAAGCAATACTCAAAAAACACGCACATATTTTGAGCTTTGGAAAATTACGAATGAGTTATGGTAGTAGTGGAAATGACCAAATTGGAGACTACCAATTTTTAGACACCTATGCAACATCTACAGCAAATTACGGCAGTGTAAATGGTCTCCAACCGTCTAGGCTTTATAATCCTGACTTTGCTTGGGAAACAAACCAAAAATTAGAGATAGCTCTGGAAGCAGGATTTTTAAACGACCGGATTTTTTTCACGCTTGGTTGGTATGCTAACAAATCTTCTAATCAACTAATCGGCATTCCGCTTCCAGGAACCACAGGTTTCCCGAGCATCTTAGGTAACCTCAACGCAGAAGTACAGAATCGTGGAATTGAGTTTTCACTCAGAACAATCAACATTAAAGAACAAAGCTTTTCTTGGACTACAAACTACAATGTTTCATTCAACAAAAATGAATTAATCGCTTTCCCAAATTTAGAAGCCTCAACGTTCCAAAACCAATACGTTATTGGGCAACCTTTAAATATCCGAAAAGTATATCAATACACGGGTATCGACTCAGAAACTGGAATTTACACTTTTGCAGATTTAAACAACGATGGTCAAATTAACGCAGTAGGTGACAGACAAATGGTGGCAGATTTAAATCCAAAATATTTTGGTGGTTTACAAAATCAATTAACTTTTAAAAATTGGCAACTTGACTTTCTATTCCAATTTGTAAATCAAAAGAACTTTAATGCTGAATTTACATCAGGCATGCCTGGAACATTTCAAAACCAACCTACATCTGTTCTTAATAGCTGGCAAAATCCGGGAGACAATGCTGTGGTACAACAATACAGTAGTGGGGCAAATGGTCAAACTGTCGATGCATTTAACAAATACATCCAAAGTGATGCTGTAATTACTGATGCATCATTTATCAGACTCAAAAATCTATCCATCAATTACACCCTGCCGCAAAAGTGGTCATTCGGGACAAACTGTAAATTTTTTATAGAAGCCCAAAACCTCTTAACCATTACCTCGTTCAGAGGGGCAGATCCCGAATTCATAAGCAGTGGTTTTTTAGCACCGCTAAAAGTAGTAACCGGTGGAATACAACTAACTTTTTAAATAGAAAACACAGATGGAAACAATAAAAAAACAATCCTCAAAAAAACACCTGATTGGGTGGCAATGGTCAATCATATTATTTTTAACCCTCTTCGGATGTGATGAATTCCTCGAAGTTGATCTTCCAACATCACAATTAAATACACCTTTCGTTTTTGAAAATTACACAACGGCAAATGCAGCAATGGTTGACATTTATGCAAAAATTAGAGATAATGGTATATTAAGTGGCAATAACATGGGATTGGGTGCTTCACTGGGTGCCTACACAGATGAATTAGATTTTTTTGGACCGCCAAGTTCATCCTTAAATTTCTTTTACTCCAATACACTTTTACCAACAACGGCTACAATTGAAACATGGTGGAACAATAGTTTCAACAACATTTATGCAGCAAATACAGTCATTATAGGTGTGGAGAATTCTGAAACACTAACCCAAGAAAATAAAAATCAATTAAAAGGTGAAGCTCTATTCATTAGAGCCTTAATTCATTTTCATTTAGTCAATCTATTTGGAGACATACCCTACATAACTTCAACAGACTACCGCCAAAACCAATCGGTGGCAAGATTGTCAACAGAGGAAATTTACAACCTAATTATACTTGACCTGGAAAATGCTAAATCATTGTTGCCCGAAAATTATTTCGGAGGTACAAGAGTAAGACCCAACAAATCCGTTGCAGCAGCTTTACTCGCAAGAGTTTATTTATACAATCAGAATTGGGCAGAAGCTGCAAATGAAGCTTCTTATATTTTAAATCAAACAGGAACATTTACGTTACCGGCAAGTATGAACAATACATTTCTAATTCAAAGCCCGAGTACTATTTGGCAATTATTACCCCAAGCAAACGGGAGAAATACATTAGAGGGAGCCACATTTATCTTTTTGACTGGTCCTCCACCTTCAATGGCATTAACTGAGCATTTACTCAACGCGTTTGAAGCGGGAGATCAACGCAAAGCAAATTGGACTAAAGAAGTAACAAACGCAAACGGAACATGGTACCATGCATTTAAATACAAACAACGTACAATCACAGCATCATCACAAGAATACTCAATCATTTTCAGACTAGCAGAACAACTACTGATTCGGGGGGAGGCAAGAGCAAGACAAGGTGAAACAATAACTGCTCTGGAAGACCTAAACATAATTCGAGCTCAGGCTGGTTTACCCGTTGCAACAGCAAACACACAAAACGAAATTATACAAGCAATTTTTCAAGAACGAAAAGTGGAATTGTTTACAGAATTCGGTCATCGCTTTTTCGACTTAAAAAGACAAAACAATTTAGATGCCACATTAAATCTAACAAAACCTGGCTGGAGCACACACATGAAAAACCTACCTCTTCCAGAAAGAGAATTGCTTTTAAACCCAAACTTATTACCACAAAATGATGGATATTAGAAAAAGTAATAACAGGAGTATAAAAAACATCAAACCAAAATGGTACTTGATGTTCATTATTTTATGCTTCTGTTACATCAATTCTATGGCTCAACAAGTCAAAAAACAATTAAAAAAAGAAGACTATGCCTTATGGGGGAAACTTCAAATTCAGGAAATCTCTAACAATGGTAATTGGGTAAGTTATACAATGATATATAGCGATCAAACGGACACCTTATTTATTCAAAACACTCAAAATAATAAGCTGTTTGAAATTCCCAAAGCAAAACAAGGAAAGTTCATCGGCGAAAAATGGTATGCCTGCTTGTTACCTGAAAATAGTCTAAAATTAATTGACCTGAAAAATGGAAAAACACATTTCTTCAAAGAAACAAAAAGCTTTCATGTCATAAACACAGAAAACCACATGTTGCTCCAATCCACCACAAGCTTGGATAATCAAAATTTGATTGTATTAACCCTCAATAATTTTGAAACAAAAACGTGGTACAACGTAACTAATTTCAAATACAACCCATTCAATCAAACGCTCGCCATAAGTCAATTCCAAAACAATCAAAATGAATTGGTACTGGTCAATATAAATAAATCGTACACAGAAACTGTTTTAGATACTAGCCTAATCGAAACGTTCGCTGCATTAAAATGGCAGGAAGAGGGGCAAAACTTAGTCTATACAAAAGGTTTAAAAACTATTGGATTTTATAGTGATTTAGTAAAAAAATCAATTGAATTAAACCTTGATGAGACGTCTTTTTATTCACAAAATCATAACCTAATTAGTAATGGAAATCTGCCGTTGACAATTTCAAAAGATGGTAAAAAGGTTTTCTTCGGTTTTCAACAAAATGAAGTAGAATCCAATAAAGATAATCCACAAATTTGGAATACAAAAGATCGCTGGATTTACCCGAAAAACAAAAAAGTGGCAGGGTGGATGCATTTACCCAAAATAGGTGTTTGGATGCCGGAAGAGAATAAAACCTTTGCACTGACAGACAATAATTTACCAAAAGGTTTTTTAAATGGAAACCAAAATTATATGCTAACCTATAACCCAATGACTAACGAACCTCAATTTAAAAAAGAGGCTTCGTTAGACATCTATTGTAAAAAGATTGGTACTGAAACAAAATCGTTACTATTTGAAAAATATCCGTTCACAGAGTTTGAATTTCATTTGTCACCTTGTGGTCAATTCATATTCTATTTTAAAGAGGGAGATTGGTTCAGTTATAACTTTACTGATGAAAACCACCGAAATCTGACAGCTGGCTTAAATAGTAGTTTTGATTTGGAATATTATGATAGACCCGATATACACCCTGCTTACGGATTTGCAGGTTGGACAACTGACAATAATGCTTTATTGTATGACAAATATGATGTTTGGTTGATATCAGGTGATGGTAAAATAACTAAACAACTAACCCATGGTAGACCATCAGGAACATGTTTTCGTTTGCAAAAACAATATTTCGAAAATCAAGATCATAATTTTTTCAATAGATTCGAAAAAGGAGTATATGATCTTTCCAAAGATTTATTATTTTCAACCGAAAAATCAACTAAGAAAGGATTTGCCACTTGGTCAATGGCAAAAGGGATAGAAATTTGGGAAGAACAAACAAAGAGATTCGAACAACTCAAAAAAGCAAAAAAGGAAAACCGATATGTGTATACAGTAGAGCATTTCAACGAACCACCAAAATTAATCTTTCTTGATCGAGATAAGAACTATAAAAAAACAGTGAGGGAGAGCAATTCTCATCACAAAAACTATGAATGGGGAGTTGTAAAACTGATTACTTATAAAAACGAAAAGGGGAAGAATCTAAAAGGGTCACTGTTCTATCCCGCCGACTACAATCCAAAAAAAATGTATCCGATGATTGTAAGAATCTATGAAACATTTTCAGAATCGTATGACCGCTATGTAATCCCGACAGATTTTAATTCCGCAGGTTTTAATACAGTTAACTTCACTACACAAGGCTTTTTTGTGTTACAACCGGATATAAACTATGAAATTGGAAACCCAGGAATTTCAGCTACAGCATGCGTTTTAGCTGCTGTCGATGAAGCAATAAATACAGCATCAATCGACCAAAATAAAATTGGATTAATTGGACATTCGTTTGGTGGATATGAAACATTATTCATTCTTACCCAAACCAACCGTTTTGCTACTGCAGTGGCAAGTGCGGCATTAAGTGATTTAACAGCTAAATATTTATATATTGATTGGACATTAGATAGTCCAAACTATTGGAGATTTGAGAACTACCAAAGCAGAATGGGAAAATCATTATTTGAAGACAGAGAAGGTTATCAGCGAAACTGTCCAATCACTAATGTTGAAAAAATTAATACACCACTACTAACTTGGAATGGTCTAGATGATCTCTTGGTAAATCCCTCACAAAGTTATTCATTGTTCACCGCATTGAGAAGACTCGAAAAAAACAATGTACTACTGCTTTATGAAGACGAAAGACATACTATTGTGAACAAAAACAATCAAAAAGACTTAACATTAAAAGTTGAAAATTGGTTCAAACATTATCTTCAAGGAAAAGAAGAGCTTGATTGGATGAAACCCCAAAATTAAAGAGAATTAAAAATAAAACACAATGCAGTTCTTTACAAAACTGCATTGTGTCATTTATTTACTGAGGTATTCTATACAATTCAACAACACAACGGTCATTGCTGTTTTTACCCCATAATTGTGTTCCGTTGGGAATATCGCCAACGGTACAAATTACACCGAAATCTGAAGTACACATTTCCGGTGTATCACAGACTGTTCCCAAAGGATTTAATTTAACAAATCCCTGAACATGGCTCATACTTGTGGAAGACGCATTGTTAGTATTTGTAGCAAAAGCCCCCACAATGGCTAATCCAAAAAGTAGAACCGGAATAAAACGCTTTAAAAAAATTGTTTTCATAATAATAAAAATTTATGGTTAATGATCTACTCTATTATACAGGTTTTCGATCGTAGCCCTGCCACCGGCCGGTGTAGTTTTTCTATATATAGTAGGTTCCAAAAAATGAGAAGTTATCATATCAGTTAACTTATAGCGAACTAGCTTAGAGCCAATAAATGCATAAAAGTGATTATGTAGTACAAAAAAGCGACTGAGCTTTTTTTGATCAATATGATAAATATAAAAACTGGCTATATAAGTTCTGTTTCTGATATTATAAACATCAATAACAGAAGCTTGTTGCCACATTTTTCTGTCTTCAAAACGTCCAACTAATCCCGATTGAACAAATAACAACCCATTATATACTGAACTGTTATAATTCACAACAAGAGGAGTCCCAGCTAACTTCTTTTCCTTCGTAGCATCATTATACACAATCTTCAATTGAGCTTGACTTATAGTATCAATGGTGCGACCCTTTGCAACATTTTCTAACGTTGGATCAAAAACGATGTACTCATTACGATACCGATAAATATAAACTCCCTTGTTAAGATTACTGTCATACATAAGCATACCATCGGTATCAAAATTGCCATCAAACTGTTTTTCTAAAAGTGTGTAATGAAAATGACTAGAAAAGGGTTCATTATAGTTAGATACACCAATACTATTTTCTCCCATACGATTATGAGAACGAATCAACAAGCGACTCGAATCACAGAGAACACCGGTTGAAAAAAAAGTTGTTCCCAATCCAACCATACTTGCCCTTCCATCTTTAATCTTTCCTCTAAAAAAACAAGGCACAGAACCATCAAAGAGATAGAAGTTGGTAGAATCGGCTTGAACTTGAACAGTTTTAAAAGGTAGGTCAGCTTGATCAAGCTCAAAACGGATAGGTGTAGCTTTTTGTAAAGCAGTATCAACTTTAGTTAATATAAGTGGCGAGGTATAATTTCCTAGATAAAGTGTGGAAGAGGTACCACCTGCATAATAATACGAGTTATGTTTTAAATCAATTTCACTATCCTTAACAACAAAATCTGAAAAACGCCGAATAAAAGGATTGTCAAATTTCATAGTGTTTTCAGATTGTAAAAACAAGCCATAGACAATAAGTCCATTAAGTAAACCTCCTGCAAATACAGAGATAAATGTAATTTTTGTAGAACGTATCAAAAACAGAGCAATGATGGCCAAAAGTGCAAAACAGATATTAAAAATAAGATGTTGGCTCCAAGTCATTTTTTCCAAAACACCTCCGCAAGAGCAAGGAACAAACGAACTAAAGTTCAAAATAAGATAAATATAAACCGTAAAAAGAACCATTATAAAGTAAGAACCAACCAATCCAGCATACCTAGTTTTGTGAAACATCAAAAGCAATGCAATCAATAACTCTAAAACCAAAACTATAGGTGCAACCCATCCAGCATAAGCACTTAAAAGGGGTGATTGTCCTAACTGAGTTTGAAAATTTTCAAAATCCAAAAATTTGCTTATAGCAGCATAAACAAAAAGTAATATATATAAGTAACATATTAATGTTACTATATTTTTCCTTGTGGGCGTAGTGAGTCTCATTTTGTAAAGAGATTGAAAATTAATTATGTAAAATTCTCAAAATCAAATAAATAAAGTGTTATTAAATGAGTAGCTTTGCTTATCAAAAAGGGATTATTTGATTTTCTTAATGAATTATTTAATCTATTTCTGTTTTTCTTGTAATTTCAGTTGGAGAATAGCCAAACTTTATCTTAAAAGCTCTTGAGAAATTAGGATAGGTGGAGAATCCAGCCATTAAAGCAATATTCTTGAGAGGTATTTTTGTGTGTTTTATAAGAAGAAGTGAGCGTTTAAGTCTCTCGTTGTTGTAGAATTGGTATATACTTGTTTTAAAAAGATATCTAAATCCAACTTTTAATTTATATTCATTGGTTCCAAAAATTCTAGCGAGCTCTTTTAATGTTGGAAACGATGTGCTTTTGTGCATGAGAATAAAATCATAGACTGATTGCATAAGCTTAATGTCTAAGTGACTATTAATCTCCTCTTTTTGTTGGTTAATGGTGGTATGTTTTACCTCTATATTTTCAACAGTTTGTTCAACTATTGCATTAAATGAACTTATAATTATTTCACTTTCTTTCCAGAGACGCGAAATACTACAAAATCCTGGAACAAGTAATTCTTCAGAAGTAACAAACTTGAGTGGCAAAGTGGTATAGTATGATTCATTCTGTAGAAGTTTAAAAGTAATAGAAGACCATATACATTGTGATTCTTTTTCAAGAATTTGTGTGAATTTTTGCCCTAGTATTTTATCTGATTCTAGTCCAAGAAGGAAAGGCACATTGGTGCTAAAATCTTTTACAAGAAAATCAAGATTTAGTATATAAGTACTTTGTACAACATATCTATAAGTGAAATGAGGGTTAATGTAGCCAGAATGAAAAATTGACTCTTTCATTTCTTCAGCTAACCAATTTAATAAAACTATTAAAGCTTCTAATTCATCATCATCATCTGTTCGTGGTATTCGATAGGAAAAATTACCTTCCGCCATTTCTAGAAGCATTTGATAAATGTTATTTATACGTTGCTGATTAGTTTCCTTATACATAAAAAATGAAAATTAAACGAATGTTTTTAAAAATTCCAACGCAGCCATTTTATCTGTAAACAACTTGGTAGGAACTTGAGGTTTACTAATTTTCAAATAAAAAGTAATCATTAAAAAAGACAGAATTTTTTGATCAGCCACTACAATAGCTACAGCTTTGGTCAACATGGAACCATGCTGTGCTAAATAATCTCTTGCCGCCTTATCAGAATCGACAATCCCACTTATGTCACAAAGAATTGGGTAAGCTTTTCCATTCTGAACTTGTATTCTGTCAGCTACAATTTGTTGTGCTGCAAGAAGATCAATAATGACGTTAAACTTGTATTCAAAAAGAAGTATATTATTTTCAATCCAAAAAATAGCGAATTCATTCTCGTAATGATTATTGTACATTTATTCATTTCTTTTCATTATAACTGGCCAAATTAACAATTACGTTTTTAATCGTACTTATCAAAATAAAGCAAAATACAATGATAAATAATCAATTTCTTCTAAGCTTATCAATTCAGTATTATAACTTATCAAATCGGTATTTTTGAAAGAAAGGGGTAGTGTTTAATTGTTTTAAATTCAGAACTTTAATGAATGAAATAAAACTATAAACCCTGATTATATATTTTGGAGTTTATAACTAAAATTAAGTAGTAATGGCAAAAATAAAACACAATGATTTTATTAATACTGTAGACGAAATACTATCCAAGGCAAAGCAGGAAGGTACAATTCATCTCTATGCAGAAGATAAAATTTTAGATGGTCGAACAATTCAAGTTGATGGTAAAAAGCTATTTCATTTTGCAACTACAAGTTATCTTGGACTAGAATATGACAAAAGATTGAAAGATGCTGCAATTTCTGCAATTAAAAAATACGGAACGCAATTCCCGCTATCTAAAACCTATATTTCTCATCCTTTATATGATGAATTAGAGTCAAAAATTCAGTATATGTATGGTGGTATCCCTGCAATAGTATCTAAGAATAGTACACTTGGTCATTTAGCTACAATACCTACTTTGGTTAATGATGAAGATGGGATTGTTTTAGACCATCAGGTTCATTGGAGCGTACAGAATGCATGCCAACTTTTGAAATTAAGAGGTATTCCAGTAGATATGATTCGTCATAGTAATATCCAAATGTTAGAAGATAAGATAAAGGAGATGTCTTCAAAATGTAAAAAGATATGGTATATGGCGGATGGAGTTTATTCTATGTTTGGAGATTTTGCACCAATAGAAGAACTGATTGAACTGTCAAAAAAATATTCACAATTGCAACTTTATTTTGATGATGTGCATGGTATGAGTTGGAAAGGTAAAAATGGTACCGGATTTGTACTTGATGTTTTGAAAGTACTACCAGAAAATGTTTTCATAATGGGAACTCTAAGTAAATCTTTTGGAGCAAGTGGAGCTATCTTTTTATGTGCAAATGAAAAACTTTTTAAAAGAATTAAAAACTTTGGTGGACCACTTACTTTTTCTGCTCAATTAGAACCTTCGTCTGTTGCTGCTGCAATTGCATCAGCAGACATTCATCTTTCACCTGAAATCACTTTATTACAAGATGAACTTGCTCAGAAAATATCTTATTTTAATTTGCTATTTTCACGAACATCTCTACCATTGATTGAACCAAATAGTTCACCAGTTTTCTATTTAGGTACTGGTAAGCCAATAACTGCATATAGATTGGTACAAAAGCTTTTTAATGAAGGTTTTTTTGTAAACCCTGGTTTATTTCCAGCTGTTCCATTAAAAAATACTGGAATTCGAATTACAATTTCACGTAACAATAAACAGGATGACATTATGGGGCTTGTACAAGCTATTGAATATCATTTTCCAAAAGTTTTGGATGAAACTTCAAATAGTTATGAGAAGATTTTTAAAGCGTTCGGTGTAGAGTATCAAATAATTAAAGAAGTAACTAATCATAAAAGGGCTTTATTTAACATTCAATATGAAACATCCATAAGTAAGATAGATAAAAAAACATGGAATGAATTATTAGGTAGACAAAGCATCTTCGATTGGGATGGTCTCTGTTATTTAGAGAATGCCTTTAGAAAAAATTCTGAGGAATCAAAATCTTGGAGTTTTCATTATTATATTATTAGAGATAGGGCAGGAGTTCCTATACTTGCAACATTTTTTACATGTACACTTTGGAAAAATGATATGTTAGCACCTGTTTCAGTTTCTATGCAGTTAGAAGAAGAAAGAATTCATCAACCTTTTTATCTTACTTCAAGGGTATTAGGAATGGGTTCTCTTTTTACTGAAGGTGAGCACTGTTTTATTAATAGAGAACATTTGTTTTGGAAAGAAGCTGTATCATCACTCCTAGAAAAAGCTGAAGAGCTCTATCGTGAATTAGCAGCTGATATGCTGGTGTTTAGGGATTTTAAAGAAGATAAAGAACTTGATCTAATCTTCCATTATCAGGGTTATATGAAAGTGGATATGCCAGAAACAGCTATTTTAAAGGACTATTCATTTAATGATATTGACCAATTTACATCGTTACTTTCTAAACGTTCTAAACGTCATTTTTTAAAGGAAGTATTACCTTTTGAAAACGAATATAATATTGTAGTTAAAACAAATTTAATCAATGAAGAAATGAAATATTGCTATCAATTATATAAGAATGTCAAAGATAGAAACCTTGCTGTTAATACTTTTACTTACCCGTTTGGAGTAT
>NZ_PNJW01000068.1 GCF_013822155.1 Flavobacterium sp. | reverse complement strand
ATAATTAAAAGAGTTTTAATTGCTGCTCACTAAATTTGAATTCAACAATAAAATCAGAATATTGTTTGGTTGTGGTATTGTATTTTCTGAGTGTAAAACCATCACATAAAAATTTAAAATCTGTTTCGTAATTTTTAAATAATTTATAAGCACTTTCTATTCTTATTTCATCCAACTTACGAGCTATTGTCATGTGTGATTTAACACTTTTTATTTTAAAACCAAAATAACGATGAATGTCTAAGATTAATTTATTAAAGTATTTTACTGAACCGTCATCAAGTTTAACATAAAAAACATAGGATCCAAAGGAATTAAAACCATCAAATCCGATTTCATATTCAGTATAATTGTTGCAAAAGGATGAAATTTTATTAATCCAGTAAGGTAATTGATTTAAATCTGCTTCAAAACCCATTACAGTGATGTGAGCTAGAGAATTATCACTTCCAAATCTTCCGATTTCTTTCTTTAGTAAATGTTTCCATTCTTTCAACAGATTTGAAATTTCTTGACTTGGTATAACAGCTAATAAAAATTGTGACTTTTCGTTCATATGTGAATTAGAAAATGAAATATTTAAAAAATATAAAATAGGGTATAATTTTAGTTTAAATAGAGATTATAAAGTTTTAAATGGATATTGACAATCTTTTTGGATGATACATTGGTTGCATTTTGGATTGGTAGGACGGCAAGTTTCTCTTCCGAGGAATGAAATTGCCATTCCTATTTCATTCCAAATTTCAGTAGGTAGAACTTTCATGAGTTGTTTTTCGATTTTTATACCATCTTTGCTGTCATCAGTGAGACCAATTCTTGGTGCAACTCTGATAACATGTAAATCAGTTATTATACCTTGTGCTTTTTGACTAGTTTCTCGAAGGATTACGTTCGCGGATTTTCTACCAATGCCTTTTAAAGCGATTAGATTATCAATATCTATAGGTATATTTTTATTTTCTTTGATGGTTTTAGCAGTTTCAATAAGCCAATTTGCTTTATTTCCAAAATTTTTTACTTTACTTATGAATGGATATAGAGATTCCGGATTTGAATCAGCTAATGCTTCTATATTCGGGAAGTATAAAAATAATTCAGGTGCAATTTTGTTGATGTTAGCATCTGAGTCTTGGGCAGAAAGCATAACCATAACCAATAATTGATAAGGACTTTGGTAATTTAATGGATGCTTTTTTCCTTTATATTGATTAATTAAAGGAGTTAGCTTTTCTTTCCAATTATTTGTTTCATTAAAAAGATTCATAGTTTACACTTTAAAATCTATCGATAAAGAGTTTACACAGTAACGTGTGCCGGTTTCAGTTGGACCATCCTCGAAAACGTGGCCAAGATGACTGCCGCAATTAGCACACAAGATTTCAGTTCGAATCATTCCGTGAGTTGTATCTTTATGGTATTCAACTTTACCAGGGATGGATTCATCAAAAGATGGCCAACCACAATGTGCGTCAAACTTTGAATTACTTTCAAATAAAGGTTCACTACAACCTGCACAACAATAGGTTCCTTTTTCGAAATGAAGGTTGTATTGTCCAGTATGTGGAAATTCGGTTCCCTTTTGGCGAAGGATTTTATATCTTTCAATACCTAAAAGGGCTTTCCATTCCTCATCTGTTTTTTGAATTTTATAAGCCATTATTTTTTTGGAATAAATTTAACCGAAATTGAATTTGTACAAAAGCGTTTTCCTGTACTTTCTTTAGGTCCGTCATCAAAAACATGTCCTAAATGTCCACCACATTTTGCACACATGACTTCAACTCTTGACATTCCAAAACTATAATCATTTTCATAAATTACAGAACCTTTAATTGCTTGATCAAATGAAGGCCAACCGCAATCAGATTCAAATTTTGTTTGTGAATCAAATAATGGATTTTCACATGCCGCACAGACATATTGACCTTTTTCGAAATGATCCCAGTATTTTCCCGTAAATGCACTTTCTGTACCTTTTTTACGCAATACTTCATATTGTTCTGGAGTTAATTCAGATTTCCATTCGGCCTCCGTTTTTACAACTTTCAGTTTTGAATTTTTTTGTTCCTTTTTTTGTCCTTGACAAGCTGTTAAAGTGAATATTGACAGCATTAAAATTAATTTTTTCATAGCAGATTTTTAATTGTTTAACACTTAATAAATTTTTTTACTTCATCAATAACTTTTTGATTTCCAAGTATTTTACGATGACCTAACTCTTTCGTTATTATTATTTTACTGTTTTTTAAATGTTCGTGGATATGATGTGCTGCTTTAACAGAAACTTCAACATCATCAGCATCATGAATAATTAGTATTGGAATTTCAATATTTTTAGCGGCTACAAAAGCTGAATAGTTATTCATTGGTTCACCAAATTTGGTTTCAAAATGCTTTTGTAATTTATCAGCAATAATTGGTTTTAATTGTAGTTTTTTTACAAAATCAACAACAATATCCTGAATAATATCTCCACTGCCGATAATCACTGCTTTTTTTACTTTTAGGTTTTGTTTGAGGGCATTTAAAATCGACATACCTCCTAATGAATGCCCTACAGCATAGTCAAAAGGACCATATTGTTTTTCTAATTCCAAAATTGAAGCAATAAATTCGGTCATAATCGAAAAATGACCATTACTTTTTCCATGGGCTGGAGCATCAAAACTTATAGTAGAATAGCCTAATTCAAGTAAATTATCCGCTATTTTCACAAGTTGTGTTCCTCTACCTGACCAACCATGAACCAATAGAATTTTATTTTCACTCTTACCATAATGATACACCATTATTTCTTTATTAATTGCCGGAATTCTTACCAATTGTTGAATACTATTATTATCCATATGCAATTCTCTTTTTGGAATTTTATGTTTAATAGGAGTTGTAAACAATTTTGCCGCAAATCGTGTCACTAAATTTAAAGAAATTGATTGTAATAATTTAGCTGTAAGTAGAATTAGCTTAGGAATCTGCAAGGATTGATTGTCAGATTTGACTTTTTTTGACATTTCAATAAATTTTATTGCAAGGTAGAATTTAAAATTATTTTTTATAAATTTATAGTTCATAAATATTACTTAAAATGCAAAACCAAACCCGAATTATTATTGAAAATGTAAAACCGCAATTAGACGGTGGGGTCTTTTATATAAAAAGAATAGTTAATCAAAATGTTTCAGTATCAGCAAATGTTTTTTCAGACGGACACGACGTGATTGCTTGTTGTGTGAAATTTAAACATGAATTAGAAAAAAAGTGGTCTGAAGTAAGAATGTCTCCGACTGAAAATGATGAATGGAGCGTTGATTTTAAAGTTATTAAACAAGGGGTTTATTCTTATTTTATTGAAGGGTGGGTTGATTATGCTTTGAATTGGCAACATGGTACAGAACGAAAAATTAAAGATAATCAACACGTTAAATCAGAATTATTAGAAGGTGCTGAATATTGTTCAGCTATTTTGAAGGATGTTTCCAAAGAAGAAAAAGTATATTTAAATGAAGTTATAAAATCATTTCAGGATGAAAAATTATATGGCAAAGCTGTTGAATTTGCTTTGAGTAATGAATTACATCAAATTTTTCTAAAATATCCAACCCGAACACTGGCGAATACTTCCGCTGAATTAAAAGTTTATGTAGACCGAAAAAAAGCATTGTTCAGCACTTGGTATGAGTTTTTTCCTCGTTCGGCTTCTGAAAACACAGGTAAGCATGGAACATTTAAAGATTGTGAACGATTGTTGCCCAGAGTTCTAGAAATGGGGTTTGACACATTGTATTTTCCACCTATTCATCCTATCGGAGAAGTAAATCGTAAAGGTAAAAATAATGCAACTAATGCCGAAAATGGCGATGTAGGTTCACCTTGGGGAATTGGTTCAAAATACGGTGGACATAAGTCAACACATCCTAAGTTGGGTTCAATTGATGATTTTAAATCATTGGTTAATAAAGCTCAATCAATGGGAATTGAAATTGCAATGGATTATGCTTTACAAGCTGCACCAGACCATCCATATGTTAAGGATTTTCCACAATGGTTCAAATGGCGTCCGGATGGAACTGTCCAATATGCTGAAAATCCACCCAAAAAATACCAAGATATTCAACCAATTTATTTTGAAAGTGGCGATTGGAAAAATCTTTGGAAAGAACTATTGGATATAGCTTTATTTTGGATTGAAGAATGCGGTATTAAAATTTACAGAGTTGATAATCCACACACTAAACCTTTTTATTTTTGGGGTTGGTTGATAAGTGAAATAAAAAAGAAGCATCCTGATGTTTTGTTTTTAGCTGAAGCCTTTACTAGACCTAAAATTATGAACGAATTGGCAAAACAAGGTTTTACACAATCGTATACTTATTTCACTTGGCGAAATTCTAAAGCAGAATTAATTGACTATTTAACGGAATTAACCCAAACGGAACAAAAAGAATTTTTCCGACCAAATTTTTGGCCTAATACACCCGATATCTTGCCCTATGCATTGCAAAATGGTCATGAATCGGTATATCTTCAAAAGTATTTTTTAGCAGCTACATTAAGTTCAAGTGTAGGAATTTATGGACCGGCATACGAATTTATGGTTCATCAAGCGATGCCGGGTAAAGAAGAGTATTTAAATTCTGAAAAATATGAAGTTTATCATTGGGATTGGGAAGCCAAAAATAAACTTACCACAATTATAACAAGAATAAATCATATTCGTAAACAGCATGAATCATTACAACAAACCAATAATATTGTTTTTTGTAAGGTTGAAAATGATCAAATAATGGCATATTATAAATTCAATGATTCTAAAACAGATCATACATTAATGATATGTAATTTAGATCCATATTATCCAAAACAAGCAATGGTTCGCTTACCTTTGGAAGAAATAGGTAATCAACCCGTTCGAGTGACTGACTTAATTACCGGTAACAGTTATTTATGGGATAAAGAATGGAATTTTGTAGAATTACATCCTGCTTTACCTTTTCATTTATTTAAAATCGAGCGATAATTATGGATACAACAAACCAAGACACTTTCGCCAGTACTTTTGAATTTAAAACAGAATGGAAAACTTGTTTTGAAGAGGAGGATTTTATTAAAGTTTTTTCATCTGATATTTTAGAAAATTATATCATTAACAAGCGGTGGTATGGCGGAAAAGCAAGTACTTTAAAATATATTGATGTAGTTGATTATTTTAAAATGACCTCAAAGAAAAATACCTATTATGGTGTATTATTAGAAGTCAATTTTAAAGAAGCTTTTTATCAACACTATTTTATGCCTTTAGCATTTATGTCTAAGGAAGAATTAGATACCAGTACTGTAATTGCTCCGGTTAAAATGGGAAATCAGGAGGGTTTTTTGGTTGATGCTTTACATCAGGAAGACTTTCGTAAAATGCTGTTTGATAATATTATAAAGTCAAAAGAAACTAAAGGAAATAAACTTATTTTTCATAAAGGATCTACTATTGAAAACCAAGAATATGAATCATCACGATTTATGGGATTGGAACAAAGTAATACATCAATTATTTATAATGATACCTATGTTTTAAAGATTTTCAGAAGGATTTATGTTAGTACAAATCCCGATTATGAAATCAGTCGTTTTTTAACTGAGCGGATGCATTTTCCAAATTCTCCAGCTTATACCGGAAGTATTAATTTAGCTTTGTCTGAAGGAAATATTACTCTAGGTTTAATGCAGGAATTGGTTCCCAATCAAGGAGATGCTTGGAAATTTATGTTGGAGCAAACCGATGGTGTTTTTGATAATTTGAAACGTAAAAAAATCAAAATCGATAAATTACCGGACATAGTAATGTTTAAAAGATTAAAGATAAATGAAATTCCGCCGGAAATAATTGATTGGGTTGGATTGAGTTTATTTTTACGCATTCAAACGTTAGCTCTTCGAACTGCAGAAATGCATATTGCTTTGGGTAGTGATATACATGAAACTGCCTTTACCCCAACTACTTATAATGGTGATTATACCGTTTGGTTAAAAAACAGAATGCTATATCAGTTTCAAAACAGATTAAATATTATTGAAAATAGTTTGCATAAATTAGACGGATTAGCTTTAGAGTTGGCTCATCAATTTATGGAAAACAAAAAAATAGTCCGAAAACATTTTGTAGATTTTGATTGGACAAAGATGAAATCAGAAAGAATTCGAATTCACGGTGATTATCATTTAGGACAAGTTTTAGTAAACGGAGACGATTTTTATATTCTTGATTTTGAAGGAGAACCTGAAAGCACCATTCGTGACCGAAAAGTAAAACAACCACCGTTGAAAGATGTTGCCGGTATGTTCCGTTCATTTCATTATGCTATTTATGCAACAATTTTTAACAATAAAGAAAAATATCCTTTTGAACAAGAAGAACTATTTAAAGCTGGAGAAATTTTATATAAATATTTTGTTGGAGTCTTTTTAGAAACTTACATCGAAAAAGCTCAATCCGGTAATTTGAACATTGGTTATAATCATGAAATTGATTTTCTTTTAAAATATTGCTTACTTGAAAAAGCGGTTTATGAATTAGGGTATGAACTCAATTCCAGACCACGTTGGGCAGTTATTCCCTTAAGAGGAATTCAGAGTATTATGAATTATTAAAAATTGCATTAGAATCAAATAAAATTATAGAACCTAAATAGGGTTAATAAAAAAACATATGAACTTAGTACAACCGCATTCTCTTTTTACCGATTTCGATATTGATTTATTTAAGGCAGGAAAACATTTTAGATTACACGAAAAATTAGGAGCTCACCTCACGGAAGTTAATGGTGTAAAAGGCGTTTATTTTGCCGTTTGGGCACCTTCTGCACGTTCGGTTTCTGTCGTGGGCGATTTTAATTATTGGATTCAAGGCGAACATCAATTGTATGTTCGTTGGGATGCTTCCGGCATTTGGGAAGGATTTATACCAGGAATTGACAAAGGAACTACTTATAAATATAAAATTCAATCTAATAACAACGGAATAGTTACTGAAAAGGCAGATCCATTTGCTTTATATTGTGAAAAACCGCCTCATACCGCTTCTGTTATTTGGGATTTAGACTATAAATGGAAAGACAAAAAATGGATGGATTCCAGAAAAGACAAAAACGGTTTAGATAAACCGTATTCTGTTTACGAAGTTCATCTGGGTTCATGGAAACGCAATGTCGAAGAAAATCGTTTTTTAACTTATATTGAATTAGCGGATGATTTGGTCAATTATGTAAAAGAAACCGGTTTCACGCATGTAGAGTTTATGCCAATTATGGAATATCCCTACGATCCTTCATGGGGTTATCAATTAGTGGGTTATTTTGCACCAACTTCCCGCTTTGGAAAGCCACAGGATTTTATGCTTTTGGTCGATAAATTACACCAAGCCGGAATTGGCGTTATTTTAGATTGGGTACCTTCCCATTTTCCTGACGATGCTCACGGACTTGGTTTTTTTGATGGTTCAAACCTTTATGAACATCCGGACAGACGTAAAGGTTATCACCCCGATTGGAAGAGTTTAGTTTTTAATTACGGTCGCAATGAAGTGCGTTCTTTTTTGATTAGTAATGCCCTTTTCTGGTTGCAGCATTATCATGTAGATGGACTTCGTGTAGATGCCGTTGCTTCTATGTTATATTTAGATTATTCCAGAAAAGACGGTGAATGGGAACCAAATATTTTTGGAGGTAGAGAAAATTTAGATACAATCAGTTTTTTAAAAGATTTTAATGAAGCTGTTTATGCTAATTTCGAAGGAGTTCAAACAATTGCTGAAGAAAGCACTTCTTTTCCAATGGTTTCCCGTCCTACCTTTTTGGGAGGATTAGGTTTCGGAATGAAATGGATGATGGGCTGGATGCATGATACGCTTCAATACTTTCAAAAAGAATCGGTTTATCGAAAATACCATCAAAATGATTTAACTTTTTCAATGACGTATGCCTTTTCGGAGAACTTCATGTTACCTCTTTCGCATGATGAAGTTGTTTATGGTAAGAAATCAATTTTAGGAAGGATGACTGGTGACGAATGGCAACGTTTTGCAAATTTAAGATTGCTTTATGGTTATATGTTTACTCATCCCGGTGGGAAATTATTGTTCATGGGATCAGAATTCGGACAAAGTGCTGAATGGAAATTTGATGGAAGTTTAGATTGGAATTTGTTACAATTTGCTTACCACGATGGTATTAAAAAGTGTATTACAGATTTAAACGGACTGTATAAAAATAACCCGGCATTATTTGAAAAACAATTTACAGCTGAAGGATTTGAATGGATTAATTATTCTGATGCACAAAATGCAGTTTTGAGTTATATTCGTAAAGGAAATAATGAAAAAGAAAACTTGGTTGTCGTTTGTAATTTTACACCCGTTGTTAGAGAAAATTATCGAATAGGAGTTCCAACAAAAGGAAAATTAACGGAACTCTTTAATACTGACAGAAAAGAATATGGCGGAAGTGGAATTGGAAACCCCAAAGCCATCAAAATAGAAAAAGAACCTTGGAACGGAAGAGAATTTTCAGTTGCTTTAACTTTACCGCCTTTGAGTGTTACAGTTTTTAAAATTTCTTAAAATAGATAATAGAAATCCCTCTAATAAAGAGGGTTTTTTGTTTTATTAATATACGCAAACGTTTGAGTTAATAAATCCTAAAATCAAAATAGTTGTTCAAACTTTCATCTTTGTAAATTTGGCAACATTACATAATCTAAACTTATGATTACCAACACAGAATTAGAATATAAAGGAGATCAATTTCCAACTCAAATAATAGCTTATAATCAAGATGTTGATAGCATTTATTTTTACACTGAAAACAATGTAGTTTTAAAAATTACAATTCTTCGTGACAGTATGATTCGTTTTCGCTACACCACAAAAGGATATTTTAACAAAGACTTTTCGTATGCCATTGACAAAGGTCAATCACATGGATATAATGAACTTCAAGTAGCTGAGCAAAAAACTTTCTATACTATTACTACTAGCAAAATAGTTTGTAGAATTAATAAAGAAAATGCAAAAGTCTCCCTTTTTGATTTAGAAGGTTCTTCTATTTTAGATGATGAAATTGGATTTCATTGGGAAGAAAGTTATGAATTTGGCGGAAATATCGTCAAAATGAGTAAGAAAGCTAATGACGGGGAATGTTATTATGGCATGGGAGATAAAGCTACTCATTTGAATTTAAAAGGAAAACGTATAGAAAATTGGGCAACTGACCAATATGCTTTTCAAAAAGAACAAGATCCTTTGTATAAAGTTGTTCCTTTTTATATCGGATTGCATCATGACAAAGCTTATGGCGTATTTTTCGATAATACATTCAGAACATTTTTTGATTTTTGCCATGAGAGAAGAAACGTAACCAGTTTTTGGGCTGAAGGAGGGGAGATGAATTATTATTTTATCTATGGTCCAAAAATGAAAGATGTAGTTATAGCATACACTCATTTAACCGGAAAACCTGAACTTCCGCCTTTATGGACCTTGGGTTACCACCAATGTAAGTGGAGTTATTATCCGGAAAGTAAAGTAAAAGAAATCACGTCAACGTTCAGAAAATTACAAATACCGTGTGATGCCATTTATTTAGATATAGATTACATGGAAGGCTTTCGATGTTTTACTTGGTGTGAAGAATATTTCCCGGATCCGAAAAGAATGGTAGCGGAATTAGCAAAAGATGGATTTAAAACGGTTGTTATTATTGATCCCGGAATCAAAATTGACAAAGAATATTCAGTTTACAAAGAAGCTTTAGAAAAAGATTATTTCTGTAAACGTGCTGACGGACCTTATATGAAAGGAAAAGTATGGCCGGGTGAATGTAATTTCCCTGATTTTACAAATCCTGAGGTACGTGAATGGTGGGCTGGTTTATACAAAGAATTGATTTCTGATATTGGTGTAAAAGGAGTTTGGAATGACATGAATGAGCCTGCTGTAATGGATGTTCCTGGAAAAACTTTCCCTATGGATGTTCGACATGATTATGATGGAAATCCGTGTAGTCACCGAAAAGCTCATAATGTATATGGAACACAAATGGCTCGTGCAACCTATGAAGGCGTAAAGCGATTTGCTTATCCGAAAAGACCTTTTATTATCACACGTTCTGCCTATTCAGGCTCGCAACGATATACTTCTTCATGGACAGGAGATAATGTTGCTTCATGGGAACATTTATGGGTAGCAAATATCCAAATGCAACGTATGTCAATAAGCGGAATGGGTTTTACCGGTTCTGATATTGGTGGTTTTGCAGAACAACCTTCCGGTGAATTATATACTCGATGGATACAATTAGGTGTGTTTCATCCTTTTTGTAGAACGCATTCATCCGGAGATCACGGTGAACAGGAACCTTGGTCTTTTGGGGAGGAAGTTATTGATATTACTCGAAAATTCGTAAATCTTCGTTACCAATTACTTCCCTATTTGTACACCATGTTCTGGAAATATGTCAATGAAGGCGAACCTATGCTGAAACCATTAGTTTATTTTGACCAAGAAGATATTCAAACGCTTTACAGAACGGATGAGTTTATTTTTGGAAATCAAATTTTGGTTTGCCCAATTTTAGAGCCTAATGCAATTGGTCGTAGAATGTATTTACCGAAAGGGAATTGGTATAATTATTGGACAAATGAATTGGTAGAAGGAAAAAAAGAACTTTGGGTAGCTACAGATTATGATCAAATTCCAATTTTTATTAAAGAAGGAGCTATCATTCCTAAATATCCTATTCAGCAATTTGTTGGGGAAAAAGAGTTTGAAGAGATTACGTTGGATGTTTATTACAAATTTGGTAAAGAGAAATCAGTTCTATATGAAGATGCTCATGATGGTTATGACTATAATAAAGGGCGATTTTCTTTGCGAACATTCAATTTGACCGGAAAAGAAAAAGAGTTGATTATTCAATTGCATGAAGAAGGAGAGTTCATGACAAATTATTCAAAGTTTAGAATTAATTTAATAGGATTACCTTTTAAAGTTTCATCCATAGAAATTGATAATGAAAAAGTCTCTTTTGCTAGTGTTTCATATGATGGAAAAAATACATTGTTGGTAGATAAGTTCTTTACTGAATTACATATCGTTGGAAAGTAGTTTTATTGTCGTACTTTTATAAAAAAACAAAATTTTATACAATTATGAAAAGAATTATGGCATTTAGTTTATTCGGTTTTTTCGTGCTTATTATGGGTTGTGCTACAAATCCATTAACAGGTAAAAGTACGTTAGCTTTAGTAGATAATAGTTCAATATTTCCCTCGGCCTTTCAACAATATGATGCTTTTTTGAAAGAAAACAAAGTAATTTCAGGAACAGCAGATGCTAAGCGAGTAGAAACTGTTGGAATTAAAATTAAACAAGCTGCTGAGAAATGGTTAAAAGCTGTTGGAAAACCGGAATATTTAAAAGATTATAAATGGGAATATAAGTTGGTTGATGACAAAGCGATTAATGCTTGGTGTATGCCTGGTGGAAAAATTGTTGTGTATACCGGAATTTTACCAATTACTCAAGATGAAGCCGGATTAGCAACAGTAATGGGACATGAGGTTGCACATGCTCTTTTGAATCACGGACAACAACGAATGAGTGCCGGAATGTTGCAAGAAATTGGAGCTGTTGGAGTAGGAGTAGCCACTGGAAATAAATCCCAAGAAACGCAACAAATAGCCATGACAGCTTATGGAGCAACAACTCAATTAGGTGGCATGTTGCCTTTTAGCAGAAGTCACGAAAGTGAAGCCGATAAAATAGGATTAATTTTGATGGCTATTGCCGGATACAATCCTGAGGCTTCTGTTCCTTTTTGGAAAAGAATGGGAAGTGCATCAGGAGGAGGAGCTCCACCGGAATTTATGAGTACACATCCATCACATGATACAAGAGTTTCTAATTTAAGTAAATGGATTCCGGAGGCAAAAGCAGAAGCTGCTAAATACGGAGTGATTTTTAAATAAAAATTTATATATTCGAAGCTGTTCTGAAAAGAACAGCTTTTTTTATGATTATAATCTAAAATTATGAGCACACTTGCAAAGGGAAGTAAAAAATTATTGAATGCATGGGCCTTTTACGATTGGGCAAATTCCGTTTATCCTTTAGTGATATCGTCTTCTATTTTTCCATTGTATTATGGATTTTTATTTCCAAAAGAAAACCCTTATTTACTTTTTTTAGGTTTTGAATTTAAAAGTACGGCATTAATTAGTTTTGTTACAGCTTTTGCTTTTTTGTGTGTAGCCTTCTTTTCTCCATTGCTTTCCGGAATTGCCGATTTTGCGGGTAATAAAAAGCGTTTCATGCAGTTTTTTTGCTATTTGGGAGCACTATCTTGTATTGGGATGTATTGGTTTACTTCTGATAATATTTATTTTGGAATTGTTTGTTTCTTTTTTGGTTTATTAGGTTTTTGGGGAAGTTTAGTATTTTATAATTCGTATTTACCGGATATTGCTTTTAAAGAACAACAAGACAGTTTAAGTGCAAAAGGATACTCTTTTGGCTATGTAGGAAGTGTTATTTTACTTTTAATTAATTTGTATATGATTCTAGGTAAAGAAGGTGAGGAAGCCATGCATACTATGCGACTTGCTTTTGCAATGACAGGAATTTGGTGGATACTATTTGCTCAATATGCCTTTTATTATTTACCCAAAGGAAACAAAAATGCAGAGAAAATAACAAAAGATGTAGTCTTAAATGGATTTCGAGAGCTAAGAAAAGTACAAATTCATTTATGTCAAAACCTTAGATTGTATAGGTATTTAGTAGCTTTTTTCGTTTATAGTATGGCAGTTCAAACAGTTATGCTTGTGGCAACTTATTTTGGTGAGCAGGAAATTAATTGGGCTGGAGATAGTGAAAAAACTTCCGGTTTAATAATTAGTATTTTAGTTATTCAATTAGTTGCCGTTTTGGGAGCTACTTTAACCTCGAAAGCATCAGAAAAATTTGGAAATATTCCAACATTGATTTTTGTCAATACAATTTGGGCAATCATTTGTGTATTTGCTTATTTTGTAACTGAACCAATTCATTTTTATATAACAGCAGGCTTTGTAGGATTAGTAATGGGAGGAATCCAAGCATTGTCCCGTTCAACTTATTCAAAGTTTTTGCCCAAAACCGATGATACAGCTTCCTATTTTAGTTTTTATGATGTTGCCGAGAAAATAGGAATTGTGATAGGAATGGTAATTTATGGCTTGATTGACCAAATTACAGGAAGTATGCGAAATGCAATAGTGTTTTTAGGTGTTTTCTTTGTAGCAGGTCTGATTTTATTGCTCAGAGTGCCAAAAAATACTGCATTTGAAGAAAATGATTCTTCAAACGCAGATTAATTTACATCATTTTTATTGTTCCTGAACCGGCCACTTTGGTGTCAACTTTTTTAGGGTTACCCTTATATTCAATATCTCCGGAACCCGCAACACGAGCTTCTATAAATTCTGTGCAATTCACTTTAATATCTCCGGAACCGGATACATTTACTTTTGCATTTTCAGAAATTAATTCAAAGGCTTTGATATCACCTGAACCCGCCACACTCGCTTCATAGTTTTTTGTTCTTCCTTTTAATTCAATGTCTCCCGAACCGGCAACCTGAGTTTCTAAAGAGTCACATTCAATTGCTAATTTCACATCACCGGAGCCGGCTAAAGTTGCTTTAAAAATGGAAGTTTTAATTATAAAATTTGAAATTATGTCACCTGAACCGACCAAACTAACTTTTGAAATTTCTTTTATCGGCACAGTTATTTCTATTTTATTTCCTTTCGAAGCCATTAAATTATAACCCTTTTCAGGTCTTATATTCAATGAACCATCTTTGCTTTCAACTACGATGTAGTCTACTAAATTTTCTTCGGCTTTGATAATTATTTTTCCTTCATTTCCCTCTACTAAGGTAACAAAAAATGAACCGGAAACATTTACTGTTTCATAATCTGATGTAATAACTTCTTTTGTAGAGAATTTACCTTTACCTTTTATTGATTTAGAATCCCATTGTCCAAAAGAGGTTGATAAACAGAAAAGACAAGCTAATAAGAATAATTTTTTCATGATTAAATTTTTATGATTGATTATAAATTTTGAGTCAAGTTGATATTTCCGTAATTTGAAAC
>NZ_PNJW01000067.1 GCF_013822155.1 Flavobacterium sp. | reverse complement strand
AGAAACTACCACGTTTTTAAATTCGTGATTAATTTTTACCACTTTAAACTCCATCATTTTATTTACATATTGATCGTAGTCACGGATTGGTTTCACATCAATTTGAGAACCAGGTAAGAATGCTTCAATTCCGAAAACATCTACAATCATACCACCTTTAGTTCTGCATTTTACGAAACCATTCACGATTTCACCAGTTTCATTAGCAGAGATAACTCTATCCCATGCTTTGATAGTTCTGGCTTTTCTGTGTGATAAAACCAATTGACCGGTTTTGTCTTCACGAACGTCGATTAAAACTTCTACTTTGTCACCCACTTTTAAACCTGGGTTGTAACGGAATTCATTTAAAGAAATAACTCCTTCTGATTTCGCGTTAATGTCAACGATAGCATCACGATCTGTAATACGAACCACTGTTCCCATTACTACTTCGTCACTGTCAGTTGAAATGAAGGTTTTAGCAACCAACTCTTCAAATTCTCTTAGGTTTTTTTCATCTACTGCATCAATTCCTTCTTGGAAGTTATGCCAGTTAAAGTTTGCTAAAAACGCTTCTTGTTCTTTTAAAATTTCAGACATGCTGATTAAAAATTTGTATTCTGAGTTCTCTTGAGTTTCTTGATGCGATAGAAAACAGCAGAAGTTGTTTACATAAATAGTTTATACCCAATGGAAACTCTTCTTCGCCAAAAGGTGTGCAAAAGTACGAAGCTTTTTTGTAATTACAAAACTATTTTTCAAGCAATTATGCTAATTAAAAAAAGATTTTTGTTTGTGAATTAACGTCCTTTAAAATGTTCCATTGTATTATAAACGCCCATGACCTTGCCCACAAACCAATCAAACAACCAAATAGGCAATAATCCTTGAAAAAAACGAACAAAATGAACACTCCACGGCATACTTACAAAAATGCGGTTGTGTTCAATACCTTTTATGATTTTGTAAGCAACTTTTTGGGGTTTCAACAAAGGAATAATGGAACGAACACCATTAAACATTCCAGTACTGATATAATAGGGAGTTACAGTTGTAACACCAATATTTTTTTTCAGTTGGTTCATTTCTAAACGCAAACTATCTGACCAACCAATAACAGACCATTTACTGGCTGCATAAACGGCCATTTTCGGGTTTGATATTAAACCCGCAGAAGAAGCAATATTGCAGATGTATCCTGAATTTTGTTTCATCATGTCTGGAAGAAAGGCAGACGTAATATGCATCGGAGCATTTGCATTAATGTCCATCGTTTTTATAATGTCGTCACAAGAGTGTTCATGAAAATATTTTCCAACAATAATTCCGGCATTATTAATCAAAACATCAATGATACCATGCTCCTCTTTCACTTTTTGAGCTGTTTGATAAACTATTTCAAAATTTGCCACATCAACTTGATAGCCTGCAACTTTGCCTAATTTAGAAAATTGAGCAATTGTATCATCGAGCAGGTTTTGATTAATGTCCCAAATAATTAGCTTTGCCCCTTTTTGCAAAACAAGTTCTCCCATTAATTTACCTATTCCGGAAGCTCCACCGGTAATCAGAACATTTTTATTTGAAAAATTAAACATGAAAAGTTTTTCTTAAAATTAAGTTTCAAATTTAAAGATTGTTATCCAATAAAATGAATTTAAAAAGTTCTTTTATTTTTTGATGTGTTACTCTTTAGCTATTGATTTTTCCTTTAGAAGTTTAATTTCAACGTTTAATTTCTCTATCATTTTTTGTTGTTCTTGAATAGCTTTTACAAGTGGAGCAATCAAATCATTATATCGCATACTCAGCAAGCCTTCATCATCTTTTGTGATAATACCATTGTTGGAATCTCCGCATTCATCAAGTGTTTTTTCTACTTCTTGAGCAACAAACCCATACTCCGTTTTTTTATTTTCGTCGTTGGTTCTGTAATACGAAACAGGATTTAGCTTTTTGATAAACTCTAATCCTAGCGATGATGGTTTAATATTTGTCTTCCATCGACTATCAGAAGTTATTGACCAACCTACCTGAACACCAGCATACGTAATGTTGTAATCTCCAATTCTGATTTGATTGTTTGCTGCTCCATTTGGTACATTTGCATTATAACCAATTGCTGTATTATTGCTTCCGGTTGTATTAATACGCAAGGCATCCACACCACAAGAAGTATTGAAATTCCCAATTGTGTTGTATTCTAAACCTCTAAAACCAATTGCAGAATTATAGCTTCCAGATGTATTATTATACAAACTACCATTTCCGCTAGAAGTGTTAAAATTACCGGTTGAATTGGTAATTAGTGCACCACTTCCCATAGCTGAATTATAACTCCCGAGTGTATTGGCTCTTAAGGATTGATATCCAAGGGATGTATTTGCTACTCCAGTAGTATTTGTATACAAGGATTCAACACCAAGAGCTGAATTATAGCTTCCAGTCACATTGGAATAAAGTGATAGATATCCATTTGCCGTGTTGTTTATTCCTGAGGAGTTTGAACTTAAAGCATAAGCCCCAGAAGCCGTATTAAAATTTCCAACAGTATTACCTAATAGTGCACTTCTTCCAATCGAAGTATTATTACTTCCAGTTGTATTTGCAAATAAAGCAAAAACTCCAGTCGCTGTATTATAGGTTCCGGCTACATTGTTTTGTAATGCAGATACACCGGTTGCTGTATTATATGTTCCAACTGTGTTATTTTGTAATGCAGATAAACCGGATGCTGTATTATAGAATCCTGTCGTATTGTTTTGTAGTGATAAATATCCACTTGCTGTATTATTAAATCCAGATGTATTTGAAAAAAGTGAATAATATCCTGAGGCTGTGTTTCCACTTCCTGTTGTGTTATAGTAGAGAGAGGCTCCTCCCACTGCAGTATTTGTGCCCCCAGTTGTATTTGACACAAGAGCGTTTGCACCTATTCCGGTGTTAGCATTTCCTGTCGTATTACTATAAAGTGCTTGTGAACCATGTGCTGAATTATTAACACCAGTTGTATTACTATACAAAGCGAAGTTACCAATTGCAATATTGTTAGATCCAGTTGTATTTGAATAAAGAGCACTAATTCCATTACCGGTATTACCACTTCCGGTTGTATTACTATAAAGCACTTGAGAACCGAAAGCAGAATTATTAAATCCAGTTGTATTTGAATAAAGAGAATTTGAACCATTTGCTGTGTTGGAAGTACCCCACGAATTGTAATAAAGTGCATTTGTTCCGGTAGCAGTATTTTGATTTCCTGAAGTATTGTTTGCTAATGAAGCATATCCCGTTGCTGTATTATTATATCCCCATGTATTGAAGGAAAGTGTATTTGTTCCAAAAGCTGTGTTGGCATTTCCACTATTTCCAAAATTTAAAGTGTTATATCCGAATGAAGTTGTATTTGTACTTATGCGACCGGATAGTATATTATTTCTTTTAAAGACAACATCAATATTATCTATTGTTCCTATAAAGTTTACAGTGTGAAATGTTCCAGTATTTCCGGTTAATCCCCAAGCATTTACAGGTGCATTTTGCCATACAGGACCAATTGATGTTTGTGTTAATATTTCTCCAATTGCTCCTTCCGATATAGATGTTAGAACACCATTTGGGTCAGAAGATGTTAGTCGCGTTCCAACACCAGCTAAAACACTATTTCTTATATTCCCAACAACATGTAGGCGATCTTGAGGTGTTGATATTCCAATTCCAACATCCGTATTATTAATCGCTCCATTAACACTACTAATACTTCCTAAAACCAATGCGTTAGAAGCTCCTACATAAGCATTTGCACCAATGGCAGTGGCATTAGTCAAATTAGATATACTCACATCTGCAGCATTGCCTAATGCTGTATTATTTGAACCAAATTCATTGTTATACAAGGCTCTATTTCCGATTGCAGTATTATAGCTTCCTTTCGAAGAAAACAAAGATTCACTTCCATTTGCTACATTATAATTTCCTATTTCATTATTTATTAGTGCATTAACACCTGTAGCCGTATTATAACCACCATAAGAGTTATAAAAAAGAGCACTTATTCCAATGGCAACATTAAAATCACCAAAATTATTGTATAAAGCACTTGCACCAAATGAAGAATTATAGTTTCCGCTTATATTTCGATAAAGAGAATAATAACCCGAAGCTGTATTTAAAATACCTATGGTATTGTTATTTAATGAGTTTGTACCAAAAGCGGAATTGTTACTTCCTGATGTATTAGATGTTAATGAATAATTACCGCTTGCAGTATTATCGTTTCCATTTATATTTGAATACAAAGAGTTTTTACCCATGGCAGTATTATTAGACCCAAAGTCATTGAAGTATAAAGAACCTGACCCCAATGAAGAGTTGTTACTCCCTATCGTGTTATAATATAGAGACTGATACCCGATAGCTGTATTTTCTGAACCATTTTGATTGGTTTGCAAAGTATTTGCTCCTACTGCAGTATTTGCATTTCCACTGTAATTTGATAATAATGATTGACGACCAACAGCAACATTATTATTTCCAGAATAATTACTGTATAAAGTAGCGGCTCCAAATGCAGAATTATTTTGCCCATAACCTGATAAAGTTAAACCTGCATAACCGAATGAAGTATTGGTTTGCCCTAACATTCCTGAAATCCAGAGGTTTCTTTTAAATATTACATCATTATTATCTTTAGTACCTATAAAATTAATAGATGAATCGATTCCGGAATTTCCAGTTATACTCCATTGACTATCTGACTCTGTCATTAATTTTACCCATTTTACACTATCCCAATAATAAAATCCTTCCCCGCTACCACCAATAATAAAAGGATTTGTATTATACAATAATAAACTTGTTGTAACAGTCATTATCGGTCCGTTACTATTTACATCAGCCAAATTAATTCTGGGTATTAATATCCCTGAATTATTTGAATTAATATCTACAATAGCACCAACTGTTGGTGTAGTAGTACCAATTCCAATATTATCTTTAAACATTCTCATAATTTCGCCTGTTGATGTATCTACTCCAAGGCCAAAACTTAAAAACGGATTGGTAGTAACACCATCTCCATAATTCCAAATATAACCTTCGTTTGCATCTTGAAAACTACCATTCTCCTTTATACCTAAAAACAAACCAGCATAATTTGTACTTGAATTGCTCATTGGCGTATTTATTCTGATACCATTTCTACGAGTAGTATGAAATACTGCATCATTTGGGGAAGTTTTAATATCTAAAGAATAAGTTGGATTATCTCCAAAAACTCCAATAGAACGATAAGTAAATTTTGCTAATGTTTGATTTGTTGTTTCATTTCCAACTCCAAAACGAATCGATTTATTATAAGATATATTTTCATCATCACCATATGTCCAAATCAAAGTCTCATTTAGATTATTACGATCAAATCCAAAGAAAGAACCTTTTTGTGCTCCAGAACTTAGCATAACATCTTTTAAACGTATTCCATTTCTAGGCAAAATTATACTCGTTATGTTAGTTTGAATGTCTAAATTATAGTCAGGATTATTATTAAAAAAACCAATTTTATCAATACCTGATTTCAGTCTGATAAATTCCATATTATTTGCCCCGATTGACAAATCTGTTGCATCAGAAGTTCCAACAAAGTTTTCATTAGAAGCGGCGATATAATTGCTTATAGGGCTTGTGCCAGAATTTCCATTTAAAACCCAACCATTATCTCCACCAACATTTTTCCATGTTGACGTTGCATTTTCCCAATAATAAAATCCGGGTTGATTTGAACTAACCAGTGTAGTTAAATAAATCATCATCCCATCTTGTAAAGCAGTTGGATTTATAGTAGGAAAAGCATCTACTTTCGGTATTAAAATGCCATCCGAGTTGGCAGGTGCAGTCTGATCAGTTGATTTGATTTCCAAAGTAGCGTTCGGAGTTGTAGTGCCAATTCCGACTTGAGCAAATACATTTGTAAAGCAAAAAATAAGACCAAAATGAATAACTATATTTCTCATTGAGTATTTTGTTTATATTGAACGTTGTAATAATTTAAAACTAAATTGAACTTTTGAAAAGAGAGCAGATAGAAACTATTTTTTTTCTAAACTTTCTATCCTTTTAATAAGTTGATTAATAAGTTCTTTTTGTGCCGTATTTTCTTTTTCTAAAGTTTCAATTTTTGAATTTAGTTCTTGAGATGCTTTCACCATTGGGGCAATCAAATCATTATATCGCAGACCTAACATTCCTTCATCATCTTTTTTGATAATACCATTGTTGGAATCTCCGCATTCAATAAGTGTATTTTCTACTTCTTGAGCAACAAACCCATACTCCGTTTTTTTATTTTCATCGTTATTTCTGTAATACGAAACAGGGTTTAGCTTTTTAATAAACTCTAATCCAAGCGGTGATGGTTTAATACCTGATTTCCATCTTTGGTCAGAAGTAATAGTCCAAGCAACTTGAACTCCGGCATAAGTAATTGCAGTATTACCAATTCTTACTTGATTGCTTAAAGTAGCCGAAGGAACTTGAGCATTATTTCCAACTGCAATATTATTACTTCCAGTTGTTAAAAGAGATAATGCAGACGAGCCTATTGCAGTGTTATTATCACCCGTTGTGTTTGAATCTAATGCTCGAAACCCATTTGCAGTATTATTAGTTCCGTTGGTATTAGCATAAAGTGAACGATACCCAATTGCTGTGTTATAATTGCCAATTGAGTTTGAAAATAGAGTTTGAAAACCATTTGCTGTGTTGCCTAATCCAGAAGTATTTGTAGTGAGAGAACCTTGACCAATAGCTGTATTTGCAACACCTGTGGTATTTGAATCTAGCGAGGATGCACCAAAAGCAGAATTGTTAATACCTACTCTACCTGCATTTACATTGAATCGTTTGAAAACTAAATCACTATCATCGGTAGTTCCAATAAAATTAGTTGTTGGGTTTGTTCCTGCATTACCAAACAATCCCCAAGCATTAGCGGAAGCATTTTGCCACGTTGCGGTACCATTCGCATCTGAAGTTAATATTTTACCTGTAGTTTGATTTCCATCTACCATTCTTATATTACCCACAATATGTAATCTATCTAATGGAGAAGTTGTACCAATACCAACGTTTACACTACTAGCAGCTCCATTTTCCCCAATTACACTTCCTAAAACCATTGAATTGGATGTAGAAACATAAGCTTTATGACCTATTGCAGTTGCGTTTGTTAAATTTAGCGAGGAAATTGCTGTCCAACTACCAATAGCTGTATTAAAATCTCCAGTTGAATTATAAGAAAAAGATCCAATTCCTACTGCTGTATTACCATTTCCTGTAGTTGTAAATAATAAAGCATCTTTGCCAATTGCGGTATTATTGCTAGAAGTATTAATGAAAAGTGAATTAGCACCTATTGCAGTATTCCAATTTCCTGTAATATTTGTCGTAAGTGATTGATAACCAATAGTTGTGTTGTATGAACCTATAGTATTATTTCCTAATGAAGAACTACCTATTCCAGTGTTATAATCTCCAATAGTATTAGATGTTAATGTAGCTGTACCAATCGCGGTATTTGCATAGCCATCGGTATTTAAATTTAATGCTCCACTGCCAACTGATGTATTCCTATGCCCAGTAGTATTAAAACTAAGAGCATCATCACCTATTGCAACATTCCAAATACCTGTAGTTATAGAACTTAGAGAATTTTTCCCAAAAGCCGTATTAAGAGTTCTTATCCTTCCTGCATTTACATTAAATCGTTTAAAAATCAAATCGTTATCATCAGTTGTACCAATAAAATTTGTTAAAGGATTAGTTCCAGCGTTTCCAACTAATCCCCATGCATTGGCAGAAGCATTTTGCCAAGTTGCAGTACCATTCGCATCTGAAGTTAATATTTTGCCTGTACTTTGATTTCCATCTACCATCCTAATATTACCAACGACATGTAATTTATCTGAAGGAGCAGTTGTACCAATACCTACATTTACACTGCTTGTTGCACCATTAACACCGTTAATGCTACCTAATACCATTGAATTTGATGTGGTTACATATGCTTTTGCTCCAAGTGCTGTTGCGTTTGATAGATTGCCTATGGCAACATCTGCAAAATGTCCAATTCCTGTATTATTATTACCAGAATTATTATTAAACAAAGCACGATACCCATTTGCTGTATTTTGAAAACCGTTGATGTTTGAATATAAAGCTTCTTGTCCATTGGCACTATTTCCATAACCCGCTAAATTTGAAAACAATGAAGTAGTTCCAATAGCAGTATTGTTTGAACCAATTGTGCTTGAATTTAATGAATAACTTCCAATTGCAACATTATTGTTTCCTGTTGTATTACTCAATAATGCAAAATTTCCATTTGCAAGGTTGTTAACACCAATTGTATTATTAAATAAAGCATTTTGTCCGAAAGAAACATTATTACTTGTTAGTTTACCAAATAAAATATTATTTCGTTTAAAGACAATATCATTATCATCAGTTGTCCCTATAAAATTTATCGCGGGATTAGTGCCTGCGTTTCCGTTTAGTAACCATGCGTTTAAATTTTGCCAAGTTAGATTCCCTAATCCATCAGTTTGTATAATTTGACCATTCAATCCTCTTGAAGAAGGCAATATGTAATTATTGACTCCAGTAGTTCCAATTGATACTCTTCCTTGAAAATAGCCTGCATAACTGTTGGCTTTTGTCACATTGGAATAAATGCCATAATGTATACCTCCAGCCGTTGGTTGGATTGTTGTCCAAATTCCAAACTTATTACCTAAACCTGTTCCACTTAAATTGTTATATACACCATAATGCATACCGTTTCCTGTCGCAGAAATATCATTTTCTAAACCGTAAAAAGTAGCAGTACTAATTCCTGAAAAAATATTTTTTATTGCATATTTTGCCCCAGAACCCGTGCCTGTAAAATTATTAGTAACACCATAATTAAAACCATTGTTATTGTTATTAAAATCATTGACAATACCATTTAGAATACCGGAATAGGAAGCACCTGATTGAAACCAATTTCTCATTCCCCAAATTGCTCCTGAAGAACTTGTGCTTCTAAAATTATTGTAAACTCCAAATTGATTTCCCGAACCAGTAACTGTAAAATCAGTTGATAATCCTACTCCTAAATTATTCATTGATCCTGAGAACAAGTTGTCAACTCCTGTTTTAAAATTTCCGTTGCCCATCAAATTATTTTGTAAACCTGTTTGGTATTCGGTAGAGTTTATAGTGTTATTTATTCCATACTTATTGGACGTAGTGCTTAACTCATCAAAACTATTCAATAAGGTAAGTGAGGAAGTTTTATCATTGTTATCAATATCAACTTTAGTATCTGTACCGATTGTGTTTTTACCAATTGCCACATTTCCTAATGAGAAAATATTATCTGTAATTGCATCAGGTGAAGCAGTTGTACCAATCTCATGCCAATCTGCATCAGGATAAATTGTTTCTTTTACAGGTATCCAAACAGTTCCATTAAAAAAATAAAAACCCACACCATTGCCACCAAGAATTGCAGCGTTTGTATTCCAAATCAGTAAACCGGTTGCGGCAGTATTAATTCCATTTAAAGTGGTATTATTGATATCGATTAAGCTAATCCTAGGCACTAATATACCTGAATCTGTTGAACTTACATCTAAAATGGATGTTACATCTGGTGTTGTAGTGCCGATTCCAACCTGACCAAATGCATTTGTAAAGCAAATTAGTAAACAAATAATTAGTTGTCTTATTTTCATTATTTGTGCTGATTGAGTTAAATGAACAAAAATTAACACAAATTTAAGCTTTGATAAGCTACTTGTCAATCAACCGTTTGTATCATTTTATCAAAATAAACACTAATTTTTTCCGTATAATTTATTAACTGCTTCTGTTTTATTTTGCACTTGAAGTTTTGAATAGATGTGGTTTAAATGTCTTTTTACTGTACTTAATGTAATATTAAGTTTTTCTGCAATTTCTTTGTACAAATAACCCTTGCTTAATAATTCTAAAACCTCTTGTTCGCGTTTCGAAATAAGTTCTGTTATTGCATGATTGACCAAATTAATATTAAATGACGACAATACTTTTCTGGCAATTTTGGGAGACATTGGACTTCCTCCATCATATAGTTCTAAAATAGCATCAGTAATTTTTTCAGGAGAAGTATTTTTCAAAATATAACCGCTTGCTCCTGCTTTTAATGCTTCAAAAACCTGATCATTATCTTCATAAATGGTAAACATAATAAATTGAATATCTGGAAAATCATGTTTGATTTCCGCAACACAATCAATACCTGATTTTTGAGGTAGGTTAATATCGGTTATCACAACATCCGGCTGTAATTCAGGTAATTTTAAAATAGCCTCTTCAGCATTCTGAAAACATTGTATCAACTTAAAACGATTATCATTTTCAAGAATAGATTTTAATCCATTTTGAATATCTATTATGTCTTCAATGATACATATTGTTATCATAATATTTAAAAATTTAATACAAAATTACAATAATAAAAAGATTTAAAATATTACCATTTTATACTCTCAATAATAGTTTTTAATACTTCAGGATATATTTCTATTTCATCTTTTAGAAAATTATAATTGATATAAATTATTTCATTTGAATCTGCATACCAATAATGAAATTGTTGCATTTGCATCATGAATAAATTTTGAGAAGTTTTGAACGTTTTTCCATCAATAAAAAAATCTGCAAAACTTTCATTTAAATTAATAGCTCCATTCATTTTTTTACTTTGTTCAATTACTTGGAATAACAAAAGCTATTAGCTCAATGTTTTATAAAAATTATGCGTCGATAATCCTTTAGCATAAGTACACTGAATAGTATCCATTATTATATTTCTTGTCAAACTTTGCCCAAATGCAAGTTTTCCAAAACTCATAATAAGAATAAAACAAAGGACTTTCATCTACATTATTGTTTTACAATTTCAACTCTTCTATTCAGTTTTCGGCCTTGCTCTGTATCATTTGTGCTTATGGGGCAAAGTGATGCTACACCATCTGTCGAAAGTCTTACTGCTTGAATTTTTCCAATGGATACAAGATAGTTTTTTATACTTGTAGCTCTAGCTTTTGATAAAGTAGTATTGTTTGAGAAAATTCCGGTATTATCTGTATGACCAACAATAAAAATCTTTATTGTAGGATTTTCATTTAAGTAATCCTTAATTTCGTTGAGAGCTACTTTTGATTCAGGTTTGATATTCGATTTATCAGTATCAAACAAAATCCCGTAAAGAGCAATTTTCCCATCTCTATCAATGGATTCTTGCATATTTACAACAATATCTTGTTCCATACTAGCTACTTCTAAAACCTCAATATTATAACTTTCGGAATCTGTAGAATTTGCCGCTGTATTTACTTTAATATAAACTTCTTTACCATTAATATTGGCGGTATACATCGTTTTTTTATCATCAAGTGCAGTTCCTTCTACTTTTATAACTGCATTGTAATAATTTTGATTTATTTGAGCACTGCTGAATTTTTTTGTTTCCTTTTCGCTTTTTAAATAATACACATGATAATACTTCCCTCCTTTATTAATTTTCTGAGCTGTCCCTTTTACCCAATAGACAAATTCAACATCATTATAATCGCTGTTTTTACAATCACTTATATAAAACCCCGGCATACGGTTGATATAAGTTGGTTCTGTATCTTTACAACGAGGAGTATCTTGAGAATAACCCTTCCAATTAATCAATAGAAAAACTATAAAAATTAGTTTTTTCATATAAATTAGTTTTTAATAAATTTTTGAATCACAATATTTTCATCGATTATAATATGTATTAAATACATTCCCTTTTGTAAGGATTCAACTGATATAGATTGAATATTATTATTGATTTCTTTTATTTTTTTACCTGTTAAATCAGTAATAAACAAACTATTAATTATCGAATTACTATTGTTTTTTATGTTTATAACAGTTGTTGTAGGGTTTGGAAAAACATAAATATTTTGAAAATTTTCAAATTGATTAGTACTCATAGTTGAACAATTTAATAAAATAGGAATATTTGTATTTACCATTGGTCCAAGTCCAAGTTGACCTCTGAAATTATCTCCAAATACCCAAAAAGTATCATCAGTCTTTTTAGCAATTACATGACTCCAAGTACCAATATAGATGTTTTCCCAATTTGTTTCATTACCACTTTGAGTGGGCATATTTACATAATTATATGCATTATTTCCTAGCTCCCCATTAACACCGACTCCCCAAGCCCAAAGAGTTCCATCGCTCTTAATTACATAATTAGAGTTGGCACCACAATCGAATATTAGCCAATCTGATGATGAACCAATAGCTGTCGGTGTTGTCCTAGTAGTGTTAGTTCCATCTCCAAGTTGTCCGGAGGTTCCCCATCCCCAACTCCATGCGGTACCATCAGTTTTAGTGGCAAGAGTATGAGCTTCTCCCCCTTGAATTGACTGCCAGTTGGTAGCTGTGCCTAATTTAAATGGACTATATTTTGTAGTGTAGTTTCCAATTCCTAGTTGTCCCCATCCATTTGAACCCCAAACCCAAAGTGTTCCATCTGTTTTAATGGCTAGAGCATGCGAACCTCCTGTGGCAATTTTTTGCCAGTTTGTATCCGTTCCAATTTGTACAGGAACATTTGAGTGACTGGCAGAGCCATTTCCTAATTGCCCTGCACCGTCATTACCCCATGTCCATAAAGTACCATTGGCTTTTAATCCCAGTGTAAAAACATATCCAACAGAAATAGATTGCCAATCTGTAGCTAAACCAAGTAAAGTAGGCACATTTTTAGCATCCCAAGTCCCATCTCCAATTACGTCTCCCCAACCCCAAAGAGTGCCATCAGCTTTAGAAGCATAACTTGTATCACCTCCAGCACCCATTATACTTTGCCAATTAGTTTCGGTTCCAACTTGAATTGGTACATCATGAGAATCATCAAAAGAACCTATTCCAAGTTGACCATTTGTATTTTTACCCCATGCCCATAATGTTCCGTTTGGTTTTATAGCAATTGTGTGTTCAGATCCTGCTCCTATACTTTGCCAACATTGAGCATTTAATGAAAAGTTTAAAAAGAGAAAAAAAGAAATTAGGAAGTAAAATAATTTTCTAAAGACACAAAATTTATAAGTAGTTTTTTTCATGACATAAAATTTTAAGTAGACATAAAATTAATATATCTAACATGTCATGTCAATAGTACTTTCGGTTGATTTTTAACGAGTTAATTTTATCAAAGGAATTAAAATAGTCACAGTAGTTCCATTTAAGTTTTCAAATTTTAAAGAACCTCCAACTTTATTTATTCGTGCTTTTATATTTTTAAATCCATTACCATTTATAGCCTTTTCTAAATTTATTACATCCACACCCACTCCATTATCAGAAATTATGATTGATAAATCTTGGGTCAAGCGAATAGAAATAACAACAGTATCAGCTTTTGAATGTTTTACAATATTGTGAAATATTTCTTTTACTGATAAATAAATATTTCGTCTTATATCACCATTTACTGCTACTTGCTGAAAATCAATTGCATTATTAAATTTCAAATTTATATTGTTTAATTCAAAATAATCAACTGCATATATTTTTATATGTGACAATAAATCTTCTAACGCATCATTCTCTTGCTTCATTGCCCAAATAATATCACTCAAATTTTCAATTAAATCTACAGATGTTTTGTTAATTTTATTTATTTTTTCAAAGGCATTCACTTCATGCAAAGCCATTTGACTCAAGTAAGTAATTTTAGTCAGGCCACTTCCTAAATCATCATGCATATCAGCCGCAATTCTGGTTCTTTCATTTTCTAAATCACTTTGCTTTTCTAAAATTACATTTTGCATACTGATTATTTGGTTAGCATCGTCTAACAAAACTTTATTATAATTCTCCCATATTTTTTTATTTCTATAGTTCAAGGCTATTGAGAAAAAAACAATATCTATAAAACTTCCTATTACTAACCACTCTGCCGGATGAATCAGCATTTCCTTCCAATTCATCATGTTGGTTGCAAAACTAATAATTCCAAAACAAAAATAAATCAAGCTTGCAAACAGGATATATTTTTGAAAAGTTAAGTGCCTTAGTTTAAAACATTGCCACAACATAACAGCTGTTAGAATAAAAATAAAAACACGAATGGCTACAAAAGGAATAAAATAATAAAAATCAAAAAAAAGTAAAGCTAGATAAATTAAAATAGCATATCCAATTAAAATAGACATTATAAAAATCCAAGATTTATATAAAAAAGAAGTCTTTACTGAAACAACTTCTATGGATTGCAAAATAAAATTAAAATAGCTGGCTAAATATAGAATT
>NZ_PNJW01000066.1 GCF_013822155.1 Flavobacterium sp. | reverse complement strand
TAAAAAAATTTTAGAAGAAACGATTAATTCATTTAAAGAATTAGAAAAAGAGTTTAAAGACATCAAAAAAGATAACAATAAAAGAAAAAAACAAAATAAATACCTTTACGAAAAAGAAAAAGAACTTGAGTATAGAAAATCGGCAGAAGGTTTTTTATTTTTCTTCACAACTAATAACATTAAAACAATTGATATAATTAACTAATTTTTTAAAATGAAAACATTTAAAACTCTGATTCTATTTTTAGGAATTATATTATTTACATCTTTCAAATCAGAAAACAATAATGACAAAAAACTTGTTGGTATTTGGAAAGGCTTTGAGGTTGAAAAACAATTTGAAGGTGTAGAAAAACATTGGATTGTTCAAAGATTTGCAAATGGTACTTATGTAATTATGTTTACAACTAAACAAAATTGCGAAATTCAAACTTTTACTGAGAAAGGAAAATGGTGGACAAAAGGAAATTTTTTTTATGAAAAACACCAAAATGTAGAAGCTCCAGAAATTTATTCTTATGAAGTTAAAGACAACTTAGTTGTACATTTTAAAAATCAAGGGAATGATTATGAGTTTGATGATTATCGCTTAGAATAAAAACCAACAAGAAATGAACAAATTTTAACCAATCCAATTCATGCTAATTCTTGAGATTTGTGTTTACTTTATGAATCATTTAATTAGATCCTATTTAAAATTTCTTTTATATTCCAAAAACCAACATGGAATTCACTCCCCATTTGTGTTCGATTTGGTGACGAAATGTTTTTATGATAAAACCAAATATCCCGAATACGAAGTTTTAAAAGAATACCGAAAATCTCTTCTAGCCAACGAAAATTTAATAGAAGTAACCGATTTTGGTGCCGGTTCAAGAGTTTTTAAATCCAATCAAAGAAAAATTTCTGCTATTGCAAAAAATGCCGGAATTTCTCCAAAAAGAGCAGAATTATTATTTAGAATTGTTCATTATTTTCAACCTGAAAATAGTTTAGAAATTGGAACTTCGTTGGGATTAGCCACCATTGCTCTATCTTTAGGAAATAAAAATTCAAAAGTAATTACTTTAGAAGGTTGCCCTCAAACAATGGCAATAGCTAAAAATCAATGTCAATTGCAAAATTTAAACAACATTGAATTTGTAAACACTAAATTTGAAGACTACCTCAAAAACCTTCAACCCGCTCCCGAAACTTCGGGACGCAACCCGCAACTAATTTACTTTGACGGAAATCATTCGAAAAATGCTACATTAGAATATTTCGAATTATTATTACCCACAATTACAAACGATTCTGTGTGGATTTTTGACGATATTCACTGGTCAAAAGACATGGAAGAAGCTTGGGTACTAATTAAAAATCATCCCAAAGTTACCGTGACTATTGACACCTTCCAATGGGGAATGGTTTTCTTTAGAAGCGAACAGGAAAAAGAACATTTTACCATTCGTGCATAAAAAAAATGACAGCCATCACTGACTGTCATTTTCCAACTGAACTAATAACTAATTATTCTTTTGCTGCAGCATTTTCTTCTGCTTTAGCTCCCATACGGTTTACTTTAAGCATTGGTGCAAATTTGATTTTTATACCCGCAATTTCATTGTTGTCAGAAGATGATAATCCTTCTTTTTCAACGGTATTTTTACGTGTTCCTAAAGCTTCATACAACAATTTGATTTCATCCCAATCTTCACGGGTATAAGCATCTTTATTGTTTTGAACTGTTTCAGTAAACGTTTTGAAAGTGGTTAAAAGGTTGTCTTTGTTAACCCATGAGAAACTCATGTCATCACCAATTTTTCCTTCACCAAACAAAGTATTACGCAATTGTTGTTTTGGAGAAACAGCTGCTGCTTGGTTTGCTGCTTCTAATTTTGCTTTTAATGCTTCATACTTCGCATTACTGGCATCAATTTTAGCTTGGGCTACTTCTTTATCTTTTAAATCTGCCAAAGCCTCTTGAGCTGCAGCATTTCTTGCTTGATAATTTGTTTCAATAACTGCCCAATTGGTTTTGGCCTCTTCCGCACTTATGGTTTCGACTGAATCGACATAAACCACATAAGTTTCAACGGTTTTTTCTGCTTGATCATTTTTTTCATCCTTACAAGAGGTAAAACCTATTACAAGTATTGAAATTCCAAAAATTAATTTACTTTTTTTCATTTTATGAGTTTTTAAATAATATTCTGTAAAGATACTAAAAATTATATAATAATCATTATTTTAAAAGTTTTATTAAATTTATTTTAATAATTTGTTATATTTTTTATAAAATATGTGAATTATGTAATATTTTTATAAAATTATATAACTTTAACTTTGCATTAAAAATTTATATTATTGATTATAATGCATGAAGAGAGATTGAAGTTAAAATTCAATAATGTAACAATTTGATAAATTTGAGTACTTATAGCATAAACAAAAATCAAATTTGTACTTTTAACCGAAGAGTTTCTAAATATTATTTTTAAAACTACAATCTTATACTAAATGGCTCAACCACTTATCAAAATAACCAATATTAAACGAGATTTTATTCTAGGAAGTGAAACAATATACGTACTTAAAGGAATAGATTTAGAAATCAACAAAGGAGAATATGTAGCATTGATGGGGCCTTCAGGATCCGGAAAGTCAACTTTGATGAATCTTTTGGGATGTTTAGACACTCCTACCTCGGGAACATACATTCTAAACGGAAAAGATGTGAGTCAGATGCACGATGATGAATTAGCCGAAATACGTAATAAAGAAATAGGTTTTGTATTTCAAACATTCAACTTAATGCCTCGAACATCTGCTTTGGATAATGTGGCTTTACCTATGGTTTATGCAGGATATCCAAAAAGTGAGCGAAACATAAGAGCTACAGAAGTTTTAACACAAGTAAATTTGGCCGACCGTATGGACCACAAACCAAATGAACTTTCGGGTGGTCAACGTCAGCGGGTTGCTATTGCCCGAGCTTTGGTTAATAACCCTTCCATTATTTTGGCTGATGAGCCTACCGGAAACTTGGATAGTAAAACCTCTGAAGAAATTATGGGTCTTTTTGATGTCATTCACAAAAATGGAAATACAATTATTTTGGTAACTCACGAAGAAGATATTGCTGCTCATGCTCATCGAATCATTCGTTTACGTGACGGAATGGTGGAAAAAGATGAACAAGTAAAATAAACAATTTGTACCTTTGTGTATTAAGTTTATTTTATGAAAACACTTATTATTATTCTTGTAGTTTTATTTATAGCCGTTGCTATTATTACTCGAATGGCAAATAAACACAGAGGAAATCGACGAAATCGTAATTTCAAGACTAGTTATTATTCCAAAAAGAAACATTAACCGAATGAATGTTGGAATACTCACTTGTGCACGATTACCTGAACTTTTAGAATCGGATCAAAAATTAATTCCGCTTTTTGCAAAAGAAAATATTACTGCAAAAGCAGTTATTTGGGATGATGAATCGATTAATTGGACTGAATTTGATTACCTTATTTTCAGAAACACATGGGATTATTATCAAAAAGAAATTGCGTTTAACCAATGGTTGGATAAAATTGAATCGTTAGGAATCAAAACGTTGAATCCAATCACAACTATACAAAAAAACAAACATAAATTTTACTTAAAAAAATTAGAAAAAGAGGGAATTTCAATACTTCCAACACTTTTTTTAGAAAAAAATTCAACACCGGATTTACTTAATTTAATTCCTGAAAACTGGAAAAAAATTGTCATCAAACCTGCTTTTTCTGCCGGAAGTTATTTAACTAAATTAATTGACCGAAGTGAAATTAATTCCATTCAAGAAGAATTCAAAGACCATTTTGAAACCAAAGATTTCCTTTTACAGGAGTTTCGTCCTGAGATAAAAGAATTGGGCGAAACATCGCTGATTTTCTTTAACGGAAATTTTTCACATGCAGTCAACAAAAAACCTGTTTCGACAGATTTCAGAGTTCAAATTCAATACGGTGGAAAATATACTTTGATTGAGCCCAATGATGATTTAATACTTCAAGCCGAATTAGTTCTATCAAAAATTCCCGAAAAACTTTTATATGCTCGCGTAGACGGTATCGTTATCAAAAATAAACTCCATTTGATGGAAGTTGAACTCATTGAGCCCGATTTGTATTTTGATTTGGCTGACGGTGCAAGAGAAAGATTTGTGGAAGGTTTTTTGAAGGTGCTAAGAAGCTAAGGTTCTAAGGCTCTGAGGTGATTCCGTATCATCTTAAAACTACAATTTAATTCAACCCAATTAAAAAAACTTAGTACCTTAGCACCTCATAACCTTAGCACCTCATAAATGAAAATATACACAAAAACCGGCGATAGCGGAACCACCGCACTTTTTGGCGGAACTAGAGTTCCCAAACATCACATTCGTATTGAAAGTTATGGAACAGTAGACGAATTAAATTCGCACATCGGACTTATTCGCGATCAAAATATCAATCAATTATATAAAAATATCCTAATTGAAGTGCAAGACCGCCTTTTTACCGTTGGAGCCATTTTGGCCACACCTCCTGAAAAAGAAGTTTTAAAAAATGGTCAACAACGTTTAAACATCAATCGGATTTCAGAAGAAGACATTCAATTATTGGAAAATGAAATCGATTCGATGAACGATTCATTACCCCCAATGACGCATTTTGTTTTACCCGGTGGACACACAACAGTGTCATATTGTCATATTGCAAGATGTGTTTGTAGAAGAGCCGAACGTCTATCTGTGCATCTTCACGAATTAGAACCGACAGATGAGCAGGTTTTAAAATACTTAAACCGCCTTTCTGACTACCTTTTTGTCTTGGCACGAAAGTTGTCATTTGACCTGAACACGGAAGAAGTAAAATGGATTCCGAGGAAAGAGTAAGCCATGTTCATTTGCCCGCTAGCAGAGATCAAAAAAGAAGCTCAAAAAAAACGTTCTTAACTTTTCAAAAGTAAAAAAAATACTTTTTGGTAAAATAAATCACTTTTTACTTGACTATTTCAGCAGAAAAATTATTTTTGCATAAAATTAAATCGATAGAAGATGTATTGGACATTAGAATTAGCATCCTATTTAAGTGATGCACCGTGGCCAGCCACCAAAGATGAGCTTATTGACTATGCTATCAGAACGGGTGCTCCGCTTGAAGTAGTGGAAAACCTTCAATCTATAGAAGATGAAGGCGAAATCTATGAATCGATGGAAGAAATTTGGCCGGATTATCCTACAGACGAAGATTATCTTTGGAACGAGGACGAATATTAAAGAAAAATAAAAAAATCACCAGAAAGAAGTCTCACTAGAGGCTTTTTTTTTGTGTAAATTTGCACACTTAAAAAAACAATAATTATGAGTTTCATAAATAGTATTCTTAAAGCATTTGTTGGCGACAAATCCGAGAAAGATGTCAAAGCAATACAACCCCTTTTAAATAAAATTAAAACATATGAAAGCAATTTAGCATCGCTTTCACATGACGAATTGCGAGCTAAAACTATAGCTTTCAAAGAAACTATAAAACTAGCCCGTGCTGAAAAAGACAATAAAATTGCTTCCTTAAAAACAGAAGTGGAGCAGATTTTAGACATCGATAAACGCGAAGATTTGTATTTAGCAATCGACGCATTGGAAAAAGAAGCTTATGAAATTTCTGAAAAAGTTTTATTGGAAATTCTACCGGAAGCTTTTGCAGTAGTGAAAGAAACGGCTAGACGATTTAAAGATAATACTTCAATTAAAGTAAAAGCAACGCCAAAAGACATCGAACTTTCAGCAACAAAATCATATATCTCGCTTGAAGGTGACGATGCAATTTGGGCAAATTCATGGAATGCTGCCGGAAAAGAAATTACTTGGGACATGATTCACTATGATGTTCAGTTGATTGGAGGTGTCGTTTTACATCAAGGAAAAATTGCCGAAATGCAAACTGGGGAAGGAAAAACATTAGTTGCTACTCTACCCCTTTATTTGAATGCCTTAACAGGAAACGGTGTGCATCTAGTTACCGTGAATGACTATTTAGCAAAACGGGATAGCACATGGAAGGCACCTTTATTTGAATTTCATGGTTTAACTGTTGATTGTATTGACAATCATCAACCGAATACCGATGCCAGAAGAAAAGCATACGAAGCAGACATTACCTACGGTACAAATAATGAATTTGGTTTTGACTATTTGAGAGATAATATGGCACATTCACCAAACGATTTGGTGCAACGCAAACACAATTATGCCATTGTCGATGAGGTTGACTCCGTATTGATTGACGATGCTAGAACACCCTTAATTATTTCTGGTCCGGTTCCGCAAGGAGACAGACATGAATTTAATGAATTGAAGCCAAAAGTTGATAACTTAGTTTCTTTACAACGAAATTTAGCAACAGGATTTTTAACAGAAGCAAAACGTCTAATTAAAGAAGGTAATTCTAAGGATGGCGGTTTTAACCTGTTAAGAGCTTATCGTGCCTTACCTAAAAACAAGGCCTTAATTAAATTCTTAAGTGAAGAAGGTGTTAAACAATTACTTCAAAAAACTGAAAATCAATACATGCAAGATAATAATCGCGAAATGCCCAAAGTGGATGAAGCATTATATTTTGTTATTGAAGAAAAAAATAATCAGGTTGAATTAACCGATAACGGGATCAAATTTTTATCACAAGATACCGATGGAAATTTCTTTGTTTTACCAGATATCGGAACTGAAATTGCCCGTATTGAAAAATTGAATTTAAATAAAGATGAAGAAGCAGAAGAGAAAGAAAAATTATTTCAGGATTTTTCAATCAAATCAGAACGTATTCATACTTTAACACAACTATTAAAAGCCTATACCCTCTTTGAAAAAGATGTGGAATACGTTATCATGGAAGACAAAATCATGATTGTCGATGAGCAAACCGGTCGTATTATGGACGGTCGTCGATATTCAGATGGATTACACCAAGCGATTGAAGCCAAAGAAAACGTAAAGATTGAAGCAGCCACTCAAACTTTTGCAACGATTACGCTTCAAAATTATTTCCGTATGTACAGCAAATTAGCCGGTATGACGGGTACTGCAGTAACAGAAGCAGGAGAGCTTTGGCAAATTTACAAATTGGATGTAGTTGAAATTCCAACTAACCGTCCGATGTCGAGAAAAGATCAGGAAGATTTAATATACAAAACAACACGCGAAAAATTCAATGCAGTTATTGAAGATGTAACTAAATTATCTCAAGCCGGAAGACCGGTTTTGATTGGAACAACTTCAGTAGAGATTTCAGAATTATTGAGTCGAATGTTGAAAATGCGTAACATTCCGCACAATGTGTTGAATGCAAAAATGCATAAAAAAGAAGCTGAAATTGTTGCCGAAGCAGGTAAACCTGGCGTCGTAACAATTGCAACAAATATGGCCGGTCGTGGTACCGATATTAAACTAACACCGGAAGTTAAAGCCGCAGGAGGTTTAGCTATCATTGGAACTGAACGTCACGATTCTCGTCGTGTAGACCGTCAGTTACGTGGTCGTGCGGGTCGTCAGGGAGATCCGGGAAGTTCACAGTTTTATGTTTCTTTAGAAGATAATTTGATGCGTTTATTTGGTTCAGAACGTGTAGCCAAAGTAATGGACAGAATGGGCTTGAAAGAAGGTGAAGTGATTCAACATTCGATGATGACCAAATCGATTGAAAGAGCTCAGAAAAAAGTAGAAGAAAACAACTTTGGTGTGCGTAAACGTTTATTGGAATATGATGACGTAATGAATTCACAAAGAGAAGTAATCTACAAAAGAAGAAGACATGCGTTACACGGAGAGCGATTAAAAGTGGATATCGCCAACATGATGTATGATACCTGTGAAAATATCGTAAACGAAAACAAAGCAATTTCTAATTTTAAAAATTATGAATTTGAGTTAATTCGCTATTTTTCAATCACATCACCTATTTCAGAAAGCGAATTTAACAAGTTAACCGAAATAGAAATCACCGGAAAAATTTATAAAGCAGCCTTAGCACATTATGATGAAAAAAATGCCCGTGATGCCCGTGAAGCCTTCCCTATAATCAGAAATGTTTATGAGAATCCGTCTAATCATTACGAACGAATTGTAGTTCCATTTAGTGATGGTCAAAAAACATTAAATGTGGTGACCGATTTGAAAAAAGCCTATGATTCAGAAGGAAAACAATTGGTCGCTGATTTTGAAAAAAATATCACCTTAGCCATTGTAGATGAAGCTTGGAAAAAGCATTTACGCAAAATGGATGAATTAAAACAATCCGTACAATTAGCCGTTCACGAACAAAAAGATCCGCTGTTGATCTATAAATTTGAAGCTTTTAATTTGTTTAAAGCAATGTTGGATAAAGTGAATAAAGAAGTGATTTCCTTTTTATTCAAAGGTGATTTGCCAAATAGAAATGAAACAAATATTCAGGAAGCCAAAGAAATTCGTCAAAAAGAAGATTATAAAACATCAAAAGATGAAATTCCAAACAGCGATTCTTTAGCCTCACAACATCGTGAAGCCGGTCAAACGCAACGTCAACCAGTTACGGAAACGATTGTACGAGATACGCCAAAAATCAATCGAAACGATACCGTTACTATCAAACACATCCTGAGTGGTAAAACGGAAAGTATGAAATTTAAAAAAGCAGAAAGCATGATTGCCAGTGGTGATTGGGTTTTAGTGAACTAATTTTAAATAAATCAAATAATATAATCCCCAATGGTTCTAAACTGTTGGGGATTTTTTTATATTTGAAAAAAATCAAACAATGAAAAAAACAGTTATACTATTCTTTATTTTTGTCTCCATTCAAAGCCTTTATTCGCAAGAAAAAAACAACAGTCCCTTTTTAGAACCTAAAAATCAATTTAAAGTTGTAGTTGATTCCAAAGAATATTTCTACTCTGAAGGAGATGAATTAGAAATAAATCATTCCGCTACAAAATCAAAATTAAAAATTGAATTACTTGGATTTAAAAAATTCGATAGCGGAACCGTTAGTTTTCATTATCCGTCCAACTTTGCTTTTGAAGTAGACAAAGATTTTGGTTATAATAATTGGACATTTGACGGTAATAATGTAGTTATCCTATATTTTGAAATTGATAACGACATGAAAATGCAGGAATACATAGATTTAATGGTTGAACAATTCGGTAAAAAAAATTGCAAAACTGAAAAAAAACAAATTCAATTAGGAAACAAAACGCTTTCCGGCACAAGAATTAATATAACGTTGGTTGGTCAATTATTAAGTCTGGAATTTTTTGAGATTCCGTTAAACGATTACAAAACCCGTTTTATAGCTTTTCAAGATTCTAAAGATGAAGAAGGGAACAACTCAAAAGAATTGGCTGATACGATAAAAATGGTTCATGAAACAATTACTTTTTTAGAGAATTAAAATTATTTTCTTGTTTTAAAATCCCTGATAAACTCATTATCAGGGATTTTTTTTGATCCAATAAAAACTATAAACCTTCTATCGAACGTGAATTATATAACTTTTTAGAAATGTTATGTAATCTTTATTTTTTTTTCTTGCGGACCTTTACCCAATTAAAAACTATTCCCAGTTAACCCTTTTTATATGCTGAATTGGTTAAAATCAAAAAAGGAATAGGAAAAGAACCATGATAAAAAAATCAACTTCCACTCTAATTCCTTCCTTAGATATAGCAAAAGGACAAATCATTAAATTGAGTGAAAAAACAATCGTTAAAAAAGAAGAAGCAAATTCATTTTTAACAAAAGTGGCCGATGTCACCTTGTTTTTAACAAAAATCATAAAAGAAACATTTACCCGTGATTTTGAGTTTAAAGAATTTTTGAGGCAATGTTTTGAAATTGGGTATAAAACATTACCCTTAATTTCTATTACAGGAACAATTATGGGTTTGGTTTTAACAATTCAATCTCGGCCAATACTCATAAAATTTGGTGCAGAGACATTACTTCCAAGTATGGTCGCTGTATCAATTATTCGTGAAATGGGTCCGGTAATTACTGCTTTAATTTGTTCCGGCAAAATAGGGTCCGGTATTGGTGCTGAATTAGGATCGATGAAAGTAACAGAACAAATTGATGCTATGGAAGTTTCCTCAACCAATCCAATTCGCTATTTAGTAGTGACAAGAGTTTTGGCTACTACTATCATGATACCAATATTAGTACTTTATGCAGATGGTCTTGGTATTTTAGGCAGTTGGATAGGAGCTAATATCAAAGGAGACGTTTCCTTTATTTTGTTTTTTTCACAAGCCTTTAAGCATGTCGAGTTTATTGATTTTATACCGGCTATTACCAAATCATTTTTTTTCGGGGCCGTTATTGGATTAGTAGGAACATACCAAGGATATAATGCCGGACGAGGAACAGAAAGTGTTGGAAAAGCAGCGAATACAGCGGTTGTACTATCCTCCTTGTTAGTCATTATCATCGACATGATTGCTGTTCAAATAACTGATATGATTGCCCTATGATAAATCAAGTAAAAAAATCCAAAAAAGTGGTTGAGATTATCAATCTAAAAAAATCTTTTGGTAACCAAGTAATATTACAAGATATTTCACTTTCCCTCATGGAAGGAGAAAATTTAGTCATATTGGGTAAATCAGGTTCAGGAAAATCTGTTTTAATAAAATGCCTGATTGGATTATTGACAACTGACAGCGGACAAATCAATGTATTTGAAGAAAATATGAATACATCAACCGGAAAAGAATTAGCCCTATTGAGAGAAAAAATTGGCTTTTTATTTCAAAGTAGTGCTCTATATGATTCCATGACGGTTAGGCAAAATTTAGAATTCCCATTGAGAAGAATTAAAAAAAACTTAACTGAAAATCAAATTGAAGAAAAAGTAAATGAAGTTTTAGAAAATGTCGGATTAATTGAATCTATCAATAAAATGCCTTCTGAACTTTCGGGTGGAATGCGAAAAAGAATAAGTTTAGCCAGAACACTTGTGGTAGATCCCAAATTGATGCTTTACGATGAACCCACCACCGGACTTGATCCAATTACTTCCAATGAAATCAGTTTGCTCATCTTAGATATTCAAAAAAAATATAAAACCTCCTCTATCATTATCACACATGATATAAAATGCACTCAAAAAACTGCCAATCGAATCATTATGATTGAAGATGGTTTAATCTATAAAGAAGGTAGTTTAGAATCATTTGAAAATGAATCAGATTTATTAATTAAATCCTATTTTAACTAAAAAAACAATGGAAACCTATACTCAAAAATTCAAAATCAGACTCGGCTTATTTGTTGCCGGCGGAATAACATTATTTATTTTAACCATATTTATTATCGGTAAACAAAAAAACTTATTCAATCCTGTCTATTCTTTAACTACCAGTTTTTATAATGTGAGTGGCTTACAGGTTGGCAATAAAATTCGCTTTTCCGGAATTGACGTTGGAACCGTCGACAATATTAAAATTATAAATGATTCTACCGTAAAAGTTTCTCTTTTAATAAGAAAAGAAATACAACCATTTATAAAAACAAACAGCGAAGTAACCATCGGTTCCGAAGGACTAATTGGTGACAAAATTTTACAAATCACACAAGGAACAAATAATGCCTCAACAGCAAAAGTCGGACAACATCTTCAATCTATAGAACCGGTGGAAATTGATGCAATCATGGCCAGTTTGCAATCAACAGCCGATAATGCTGAGATAATTTCAGATGAATTAGCGGAAATCATGATTAAAATCAACAGTGGAAATGGTACGTTAGGTCGCTTGATACAAGATTCACTTATTGCTGAAAATTTGAGCCAGACGATGCTTAACTTGAAAAAAAGTTCCAAAGGATTAAATGAAAACATGGAAGCTGCCAAAGACAATTTTTTGTTGCGAGGCTATTTTAATAAAAAAGAAAAAGCGGCATTAAAAGCGAAAAAAGCGGCTTTAGAGAAAAAAGAAAAAGAGAAAAAAGAAGCAGAGAAAAAAGCTAAAGAAGCATTAAAAAATAAAAACTAACAAAATTGATTTCATTTACTTTAAAAAGTTACCTATTTTTGAATAAACGATATCTATGAAATTAAAAGCTATTATTTTTCTTTTTTTATTGATTCCATCTATTACATTTTCACAATCCATAGAAAATTTAAAAACAGAAACTAACAAATTCTATGCTGCTCATTACAACATGGACTTTGAAGGAATTGCTTCTTTGTATCATCCAAATTATTTTGAAAAATTCACTAAAGAAACAATTACTGCCGGTTTAGATGAACGATTTCAAAATGATGTGGATGGAATTCGTTTTGTTTTTCCGACAATGACATTCAATTATGCTCCAATTCGAGAAATTAATTCCGGTAAATATTGTGTAATTACTTTTAAAAATTCTTTTAGAATAATCATGTCTAATACACAAGCTGAGAGTCAAGTACAAAAAGACTTAGCTTCCTATCTTAAAATTAAAAACTATAAATCAGTGAAATATGAATCTAAACGAAATAGCTATTTTATTGAAGAAAACGTTACTTGGATTGCCGTTTCATCTGCTCAAACAAATTGGAAATGGACGTTTATTGAAATGAATTCAACCTTCAAATCGTTAGATGAATTATTGGATACCTCCCTTCAAAAAGAATTAGGTTTATAATTGGTTTAAAAAAATAAATACTATCTTTACTATGATGCTTCTAATGGCATTACCAAACAAGTATGGCAAAGAGTCAAGATGCGAAGAAAAACGTTAAGAAAGAGCCTTTAAAAACGGCAAAAGAAAAGAAAGAAGAGAAACGTGAAAAGAAAAACAAAAGGGATTAATTTTTTAATCCCTTTTTCTGTTTTTATTGTTTCACAAACTTCGAAATTCCCACTCCTTTATCTGAATGTACTTTTACAAAATACGTTCCGGTTAGCAAGCTTGAAACATCAATATTTAATTGATTATTCTCATTAGGAATCGCTTGAAGTAATTGACCCAAACTATTAAAAATTTCTACTGATTTTAAATTAATGGTTTGACTTTCTATCGTTACAACAGAACTTGCAGGATTAGGATATAATTTCACAAAACTGGAAAATTCAAAATCAGGATTGCTCAATGCTTCGATTGCAGTAGTGGCCGGTTCAGTAATAATCGGGAAATTATAATCAAAATAAATACTCGCAAAATTGGAGAACGTATCGCCAACAGCTAAGTTGTTTTTCAATTTAATTTTGAAAGCAATATAACCATATCGTTCCTCCGAAGGTGGAAACGGCAATTCAATATTTTCAAAAATAAATTCTACTTTATTGTCATTGATTCTAGTCCATTGTTGGTGACTTGCACTTAGTACGATCAAACTATTCAAATCAAATTTTGATAAATCAATTTCGTCTTTTACTACTACATTTTGAGCGAAGAATGTTCCTGTGTTTTCAAATCGAATGACATAATGCACATATTGACCAATTAATTCTGTACTCACTACAGAACCTTCCAAACAGGTTTTGTCGTTTGGATCAAAGGAATTATCAACCTCTTGATTTAAAGTTGATGCATTATCGGATGGCATTGAATCTCCCGAAAGTGGATCAATAATGGCAATGAATTCTAAAATTTCACCTCCATTTAAAGCTGGAGTTTCTTGAGGAGAATTTAAATTAAAAACAACTTCAATTTCTCTGGTTTCAAATGGTTGTAAATTTGAATAGTTCCAATTTAAAATATTTGGTTCTACCATCGATTGAATTGGATTTGAAGAAACAAAATCCATCACATTATCCATAAACGTAAACGAAATTGAACCGGAAACCGTTGTGTTGCCTTTGTTTTTATATACTAATTTGTAACTTGTATCAAAACCAGGTATAGCAACATTTAAAGGAACGATAACTACTTCTACATCTTGATGCGTACCATTTGAAGTGATGCAGAAATTTTGTGTAAACGGACTAGTTTGAGCCGGAAATGTAACTGCAAAATTTGCCGGACTCACATTAAAATAAGTTGGGTTTTCAAAAACAGGAGTTAAAGTGTGTGAGCCTGCTTGAACGGGAATGGAATAATCTCCGCTAGTATTTGAAATAATACTCCCTGAAATAGTTCCGTTAGTGATGCTGAATTTCATGTTAGGAAAATTGATATCATTTTCATCACAACCATTACTGGATAAATCTAATTTTGAATTACCTTGAATGGTGAAAAATTCTCCGCCGGGGACAAATGAACAATAGGAATTTACATGACCTGAAATATTGAAATCATCCATATAAGATCGAATTGAATTTACATCATTTTCATTGGCACATACATACATAATTGGATTGTTGTTAAAATAATAATAAAAAGAAGACTGATTATTCCCATTTTTAAGATTTAAATACTGAATGTCATTATAAGTACATTCAAATTGAAATAATTGATAACAATCTGATACATCTAGTGTTGTTAACTGATTACCTCCGCAACTAAAAGTATACATTTGATGACAACCTGTTACATTTAAGTAATTAATTTGATTAGAACTACAATCCAAATCGTATAGTAGATTGAATCCTGAAACGTCTAAACTTGTAATTAAATTGTTCGCACAACGTAGTTGTTCTAATAAATAA
>NZ_PNJW01000065.1 GCF_013822155.1 Flavobacterium sp. | reverse complement strand
AGGAACATGTTTACCATTCAACTCTTCATAGTTTAAATTTTCAGGGGCTAAAAACTTTCGATAATTATCTTTTTCTAAATTTAAAATGTATTCAACATTACATCTTCCATGTGAAAATGGAGTTGTAAATGATTTAAGTTTATAACGATCTAATATATTATCGGAAAGACAATTTTCTCCAAAGGATAAATATAATTTTTTACTTCTACTGATTTTTAATTCATTCAGTAAACCTTTTACTTTAGCGTTTATTCTTTTTCTAAGTTTCAAAAAGGGACTCATTTTTTAAATTTTTTTAGTTTGCTTTAATTTTTGAGCCTGTTATTTTTTTTATTAAACTAATACAAGTAGCAGCCAAAATAGCTCCAACAAAAGCTAAAAACATATCTTTTTGAGCATCCCAAACATCTCCTTGTGTGCCTAAATATGCATGTCCTTGAGCCTTGAAAAAGATATCAGCCACTGCCCATTCTATTATTTCATAAAATGCTCCAATTGAAAGAGCCAATTCTATTGGTAGCATCCAAGAAATTGTTTTTGGTAATTTTAACCAATTTCTAAATAATTCCTGTAAGGGATAGGTTAGCAAGAAACCAAATCCAAAATGGACAATTCGATCATATTGATTGCGTTCAGTATTAAAAATGTCTTGTAACCAATAGCCTAATGGATTTTCTGCATAAGTGTATTTTGAACCATATACATGTAGGCACAAGAAAATGAAAATGAATAAATAAGACAAATCACTAAAAACATATTTTTTATAAGTTAGAGATAAAAAGAAGAGCGATAAAATGGTCAATGTATTTTCAATCCACCAATTGTTATAATCTGAAGTTCCTATAAAAGTGGACACCCAAAGCATAAAAAAAAGCAAAATGTATCCTATCAACCATTTATTTTTAGGAAACAAATCTCTTGTAACGGATTCTGCCAAAGTGAATTTCATGAAGATGGAATAGGATTGAATTATATAAATTGAATAAGACCAAATTACAGTTTTTTGTTGAAATATAGATATTTTTTAAAAACTTTGATTAGCAAGAATTTAGTTAGCTAATCAAATTTGCCTCATTGATTTTAAAAACCTTCAAATACTCCAAGACCGAACAAGGCAAAATCATATTTTACAGGATCTTTTGAGTCTAAAAAACGTAGTTGAGTATCCAATTCATGTAGAGCTTTTCCATCATTTTGTTTTCGTTGGAGCAATCCTAATTTCCGGGCTACATTTCCTGAATGAACATCGAGTGGACATGATAATTTACTAGGTGGAATTGATTTCCAAATACCTAAATCTACACCGGTTTTATCGTTACGAACCATCCAACGTAAATACATGTTAAGGCGTTTTGCTGCTGAATTATTTAAGGGATCAGAAATATGTTTTTGCGTTCTATTTAAATGTTCAATTTCAAAAAAGATTTTTTTAAATTCTGAAATACTTGATTGTAAGGAATCATTTTGTTGATTTTTCGCGAAAACGGCTTCTAATCCGGAATGATTTTCATAAATATTTTTTAACCCTTTAATAAATGTAACACAATCTATTCCATTAAATGTTCGATGTACAAAATTGCTAACTGTTTCCAATTGATTATCAGAATGATTCATGATAAAATCATAGGGCGAATTTCCTAACAAATCCATTAATTTCAGCCCATTTTTGATTATCATTTTACGGTTTCCCCACGAAATTGTAGCAGCAAGAAATCCCGAAATTTCAATATCTTCTTTTAATTGGTATCGATGAGGAATTTGAATTGGGTCACTTTCAATAAAGTTGGGATGGTTGTATAAAACAACTTTTTCATCTAGAAATTCTTTCAATTCTTTTTTGGTCATGGATTACCTTTGATTGGGTTCAAACTGGTAAATCAATCCAACCTGCATTTTTTTCAAATAGGCCATCTACCATAACTAATTTTCGGTCAGCCATATTTGCTAGGGTTTCATTGTGGGTTACAATCACAAAAGTTTGACCGAATTCATTTCTTAATTTAAAAAATAATTCATGTAAGTTTTCTGCTGAAGCGGTATCTAAATTTCCTGAAGGTTCATCGGCAAAAATTACAGCCGGTTTATTAATCAAAGCTCGGGCTACTGCTACACGTTGTTGTTCTCCACCGGAAAGTTCTCCTGGTTTGTGGTCCATTCGATGTGATAAACCTAGGTATTCTAATAGTTTTTTTGCCTCTGTTTCAGCTTCGGTTTTGTTTTTTCCGGCTATAAAAGCTGGAATACAAACATTTTCCAAAGCCGTAAATTCCGGCAGTAATTGGTGAAATTGAAAAATAAACCCAAGTTTTAAATTTCTAAACTTAGATAATTCTTTGTCATTCATTTCTAATACAGACTGTTCATCAATGATAAGTTCAGTTCCAGCTTGTGGTGTTGGTTTTTCTAATGTTCCTATTATTTGTAATAAGGTAGTTTTACCTGCTCCGGAAGCTCCAACAATTGAAACAATTTCACCTTTATTCACAACCAAATCTACTCCTTTTAAAACATGAAGTTGGTCGAATTTTTTATGAATGTTTTTTGCTTGAATCATATCAGATAGTTTTTACAAAGTAACAAAGATTTTAAGGATTATTAAACCTATCATTTCTATTTATCGTTGTATAAATAATAAATTTAAGTTAACATCTCTAAAACTGTTTAATTTTATCTTATATTTGTTAAACAAAAAATGAATTATGAAAAAGTTATTCTTTGTACTTATTGCTTTTACAACTATTTCATGTCAATCACAAGATAAGAAATCAAATTATAGCCAAGTTAAAGAACCAATTAAAATTAAAATGACAAACGAAATGGAAGTTGCCACTTTTGCAGGTGGATGTTTTTGGTGTACAGAAGCCATATTTTTAGAATTAAAGGGCGTTGAAAAAGTATTGCCGGGTTACATTGGCGGAACTGTTCAAAATCCAACATATAAAGAAGTTTGTAATGGTACAACAGGTCATGCTGAAGCAATTCAAATTACTTTTAATCCGAAAATAATTTCCTATGGGGAATTGTTGGAAATATTTTTTGCCACACACGATCCAACCACGTTAAATCGTCAAGGGAATGATGAGGGTACTCAATACCGCAGTGAAGTGTTTTATTATACAGACACTCAGAAACAACTTACTCAAGATTATATTGTATTAATGACTACTGAAAAAACGTTTAAAAATCCAATAGTAACAAGAGTGAGTCCTGCCTCTGAATTTTTTATTGCTGAAGATTATCATCAAAATTATTATAATTTAAATAAAACACAATCGTATTGCAGTTATGTTATCACACCAAAAATTGAAAAATTGAAAAAAAATTATAAACAAAAGCTAAAAAGTAATTTTTAATAGATAAAATATACTTCCAATCAATAAAAAAATATAAAGCTATGAATACCTTAATCGAAAAAGAATTATTTGAACTTTTAGGAGATGAACATCACATGACATCCGCCGAAACTCCTTTGAGACCGGATGCATTTGATAAATCGGATATTGAAAAAATGGCAACTATTGAAAAGCATTTTCATATTATTATGGAAGAAATGGGACTCGATATGACAGATGACAGCCTAAAAGGTACCCCGCATCGTGTTGCAAAAATGTTTATTCAGGAAATTTTCAGTGGATTAAATCCGGCGAATAAGCCTAAAATATCCGTTTTTGAAAATAGTTACAATTATGATAAAATGTTAGTGGAAGCTAATATTAGTTTTAATTCAACTTGTGAGCATCATTTTCTACCCATAATTGGTAAAGCACATATTGGTTATGTTTCTAACGGAAATGTAATAGGTTTATCGAAGTTGAATCGAATTGTGGATTATTATGCTAGACGACCACAAGTTCAGGAAAGGTTGATTATGCAGATTTTTAATGAATTAAAATCAGTTTTAAATACTGAAGATGTTATTGTGGTAATGGAAGCAGAGCATTTATGTGTATCGAGTCGAGGAATCAAAGACAGTTCTAGCTTTACATCTACTATTCAATATGGCGGAATTTTTAATGATAAAGAAAACCGTAACGACTTTTTTAATTTATTGAAACAAGATAAATAATTTGGCATTACTTTTGTCTTAACTTGTGGGTTCAAAAACAAAAATAAATGACAAAAGAAAGTATAGTAAAACCTGTAAAAGATACTAAAAAAAGAGATTTAGTACTTGGTTTACTATTTGATGCGATTGGTTTTATATCCTACGCTGTCCCTTTTTTAGGCGAATTAACCGATTTAGTTTGGGCTCCCATCGCAGGTTTAATTTTACTGAAAATGTATAAAGGAACTGTTGGAACAGTTGGTGGAATAACCGTTTTTATTGAAGAATTGATTCCCGGTTTAGATTTTATTCCGACGTTTACTTTAACTTGGATTTATACTTATTGGATAAAAAAGAAATGATTATCAAAAAAGCTTCATATTATATGAAGCTTTTTTAATTTTATACTTAGCTACTCAATTTTTCTCTTCTCAAATAAATCTGCAATGAAACCCAATTTCATACCACGAAGCATTTTTTTTTCAAACCACCAGAAGAATTTAAATTGTCCAAAAATAAATCCTACTAAAACTAAAAGTACTTGATAAATCGGAAAAATAGCAATTAATCTTATTGGCAATATAAAATCGCCTAAATTTTCTCGGGTTAAACCAATGTAATTCGTAAAAGGTTTTGATAAATAAGCTGATAATGATCCGGTTATGGCAAAAACAATAAAAATAATTACAAGTTGAAAATTAGAGGTTATTCCCCAACGTTTTTTTAATTTTTCCATCGATTAAAGTCTAGGTTCAAATCCTCCTAATTTTTGCTTATATTTTTGTTGAAAATAAACGAAATAGTTATAAAGAATATAATTTACTTCATAGCCATAGTTAATATTGTTTTGGTAATCAATTTGCATTTCATAAACCATAGGGTCATATCGGTTACGATCAAAAACTCGTTGATTATAATATACAACCCAAATCCGATTTCTACTTTCTAAGTAGGATTGGTCATAATAATTTCGGGGTTTTGCTGTAGCCAATAACCAAGAATTAAAACCGGGTTCAATGATTATAATTTCATATTCTAATTCATCATTAGCAATTCGAATAGTATCATTAACGGTAGGATTATTTTCAGTTGAAGCCAAGCCGTTTTTTGAGCCACTGCAAGAGCAAATAATATAGTTTAGAGCAATTAAAATAAACCATTTTTTCATTTCATAAAGGTAATAAAAAAACAAAAAAAGATAAGACATTATAGTATTGATTTAACAAAAAAACCACCTCAATAGAGATGGTTTTTGATTAAGTACACTGATTACTATTTAAAAAATTTACTTAAAAATCCACCTAATCCACTGCTTTTTGTATTTACAGCTGTGATTGCATCTTGAAGGTCGACTTTACCATCTTTATTTTGGTCTAATCCAAACTGACCGCCATAATTTGTAATTGCATCCATTAAACCTGAATTGCCTGAACCACCTGAAATTGCATTGACTAAATCGGAAATTTCAAATCCTTTCACATTTGGGTCTTTTGCTTTTCCAACCAAAGATTCTAAAACTTTTGGAATCATGTTTGATGCCACACCATTTGCTGCATTAGAATCGATTCCAAATTTCTGTCCTAAATTACCTGATACTTGATCAACTAATTTTTTTACAGCAGGATTTGAGGTTGAACCGGCATTATTTCCTTGAAATAAGCTTGCTAATTGTTCCAAATTACCTTCAGAAGCCATTTTTTGTAAACCAGATAGTAGAGAACTGCCTGTTTCATTCATAACTCCTTCATTCAATTCATTTGGAATTGCATTGTTTTTAACAACAGCATCATTTCCAAACTGTTGGACTAATTGACTTAATTGATTGAACATATTTTTTATTTTATAGTTTCAATCAAAAATAAATAATAATTCATTAAAATAATACTATTTTTCAGTTTTTAATAAGCTGATAATCTGTTCTGCTAGTTCGGTTCCAATTCGATCTTGAGCTTCTTCCGTTGCGGCTCCAATATGAGGAGTTAATGAAATTTTTGGATGCATTAATATTTTAATTTCCGGAGTTGGTTCATTTTCAAAAACGTCTAATCCGGCAAATAAAACTTTTCCTTCATCTAGAGCTTCAAGTAATGCAACTTCGTCTATCACTCCGCCACGAGCAGCATTAATTATTCCAACATTATCTTTCATTCCCTTTAATTCATCACGACCAATTACATAACCCTCTTGAGCAGGAACGTGAAGCGTAATAAAATCAGCATGTTTAAATAAATCCTCCATTGGTTCTGTTTGAATATCAACATTGATAAACTGACCATTATAGAAATCAACGCGAATGACGGCTTCACCTACATATTTATCAGAAGCAATCACTTTCATTCCTAATCCTAAAGCCATTTTAGCAACTGCTTGACCAATTCTACCAAAACCTATGATTCCTAATGTTTTTCCTCGTAATTCGATTCCGTTAGCATAGGCTTTTTTCAAACCATCAAAATTTGTGTCGCCTTCCAAAGGCATATTTCTGTTGGCATCATGTAAAAAGCGAACACCTGAAAATAAATGAGCAAAAACTAATTCGGCCACAGATTCTGAAGAAGAAGCCGGTGTATTAATAACATGAATTCCTTTTTCACGAGCATAAGCAACATCGATATTGTCCATTCCTACACCACCGCGACCAATGATTTTTAAACTTGGACAAGCATCAATAATATCTTTGCGGACTTTCGTTGCACTTCTTACCAATATGACTCTAATTTCATGGGCATTTATAAAATTGGCCACTTGTTCCTGAGCTACTTTTGTAGTAATAACTTCAAAACCACCTTTTTCGAGAGCTTTAATTCCACTTTTAGAAATACCATCATTTGCTAATACTTTCATTTTTTATTGAGTTTCTGAGATGCTGAGTTTCTGAGTTTCTATGTAACTAAGTCGCTGAGATCTATGTTTATATTTTTATCTGTTTTCTTTATTCTAACTTATTTTTTCCAATTCTTTCATCACATCAACTAATACTTGAACACTTTCTAAAGGAAGAGCATTGTACATCGAGGCACGATATCCTCCAACAGAACGATGTCCGGGTAATCCTGAAATTCCTGCTGCTTTCCACATGGAATCAAATAAAGGAGCGTGTGCTTCATCGTTTAATAAAAAGGTCGCATTCATATTACTTCTAAATTCAGGTTCAGCAGTTCCTTTGAATAATGGGTTTCTGTCTATTTCTGTATAAAGTAAGTTTGCTTTCGTCTCATTCACCTTTTCAATAGCTGAAATACCTCCTAAATTTTTTAACCATTGCAAAGTTAAAAGCGAGGCATATACCGGAAAAACAGCGGGTGTGTTGTACATGCTTTCTTTATCAATATGTTGTTTGTAATCTAACATATTTGGAATGTTCCGACCTGATTTGCCTAAGATTTCTTCTTTTACAACCACCAATGTTGTTCCGGCTGGGCCCATATTTTTTTGAGCTCCGGCATAGATTAAATCAAATTTCGAAAAATCTAAGGTACGGGAAAAAATATCAGAACTCATATCGCATACCATCGGAATATCCAGGGTTGGAAATTCTTTAATTTGAGTTCCGAAAATAGTATTATTGGATGTACAGTGAAAATAATCTGCATCGGAAGGAACATGATAACCTTTTGGAATATGATTATAATTTTCCGCTTTTGAGGAAGCAACTACAACGGTTTCTCCAAAAGATTTGGCTTCTTTAATAGCTGAATTTGCCCATGTACCCGTATCTAAGTAGGCAGCTTTTCCATTAACTTTCATTAGGTTATAAGGAACCATCAAAAATTCTAAACTTGCTCCACCATGTAAAAACAAAGCTTGATAACCTTTTCCTTGTAATCCTAATAATTCTAAGGCTAAGGCTCTGGCTTCATCCATCACGGCAACAAAATCTTTGCTACGGTGTGAAATTTCTAATATGGATAATCCGGAGTTATTAAAATTTAATATCGCTTGAGCCGATTTTTCAAATACTTCTTGTGGTAAAATGCAAGGACCCGCACTATAGTTGTGTTTTTTCATGAGTGTAGTTTTATTTCGAAATTGAAATGCAAATTTCAGAAATTCACACCGAAAAGAATGTTTTTTAAAAGTGGTTTTTGTTATAGGTTATTAACAATAACGTTGTAGTTAAAAAGTAATAAAATTATTTTTTTATGATTTTTTGTGTTTCATAAGAACCATTTTCAAAACTTATTTTCAATAAATAGATTCCTGACTGGAAGTGATCTAGAGGAAGAGTAGAAAATTGGTTTGAAACGGAATATAATAATTTACCGGTGATAGAAAAAAGTTCATATCGCTCGACCTGATTTGAAGATTGGTTTTCAATTGTGATACTATTATTGGTTGGATTTGGATAAATAGAAATTACATTTTTATCAAAAGTAGTGATGCTTAAATTTTCCAAATTATACGAATAGGCTTTACCTGTATTAATACCTCCTTCTTTACTTGCACCGAGAATTAAATTTGATCCTTGTAATGAAATGCTATTACCTAAAAAATCATCCATGTTAGATTGTCCTTCACCATAGAAGTAAGTTTGCATTTGCCATTCGTTTTCAATTTTTTTATAATAAAAAACTGGAAATTTTCGACTTAATTGCAAGAAATAAAACTCATATCCAACCAACATATTATTTCCGGAAACAGCAATTTTTCCAATTACAAAATCATCAAAATTCATTGGTAATATGCTTTCATTTACCCAAGAATTATTTACCCGATTTAAAATGTAAACTTTATTTAAAAACTGGCTGCTCATCTGTATGGCAGAAATGTAAATTCTTTGTCCGTCAAAGGAAAAATCTTTTATATTTTCTTCCAAATTTCCAAATTCTAAAGTTGAATCATTGTATATCCAGTTTGTATCAAAAATAAAAGTATGATATTTGGTATTTTGTTCATTTAATCTATCTGAAACAACTAAATAGTTCCCTTCAATTTCAATTTTTTCACCTAATTTTATACTGTTTGCAATGGTTAATTTTTGATTAAATATCCATTCCGTTTCGTTAAAAGTATAAACATAGACTGAGCCAATTCCTATTGAATTTGCATCATTTGGTGCAGAAACAAATAATGAATTCCCTTGTATTTTTACAAAAGAGCCGAATTGTTTGTTTGTAGAGGCATCTGTAGCTGTTATTTTTTGAAAAAACTCCCAATTATTATTTACTTTTTTATATAAATAAACCGCACCGCAATCAGAAAATCCTTCATCATGTAATGGTGACCCAACTGCAATAAAATCTCCAAAAACAGCTACTGATTTTCCAAATTGATCATTTGATAAAGCATCGCTTGGATAAAAGTAAGCTTCTTGTGTTATGGATTGATTAGTTTGATTAAAGACATAAACATATCCTGTTGTCACTGGTGGAAATTGATTAGAGGCACTTGAGACCACTATTGTATTTTCGTGGATGGCAGTTGCGGTTCCGAATCGTAAACCAGAAATAGTTGAACTTGGATAAAATCCACTTAAATTGGTTTGAGCAAATAAAAAATTACTTGAAAATAGAATGGCGATTAAAAGTATTTTGGTTTTCATACAACTGTTTTTATTTCTTAAAGTTACGTAAAATTACAAAATCGAATTTAAAAACTTTAATGTATCCACATTGTCAGCATAATCCCAAAGTTTTGGTTTTTGAGTTTGACCGAAAGCAATGCTGTTATCTATTAAATGATTAGAAACAATACATTGAATTTGGTCACCTTCATTTTTTAGACGATTTCTCAATATTTCCAAATCTTCATAAAATTCATAAAAAACACTGGAAATAGGGGAGGAATAGCTGGAATCTTCTTTTAAAGTTAGAAACCCATTATCCAATAATTTGAAATTACTCATCAGAAAAACTGCCTTATTGTAATCATAATTATTTGCGTATTTTTCATAATGAATTACGTCTTGATACGCAAAAATTGCGTTAAAAAAGGAGTCAAAATTATATCCTTTTGGCACAAATATTTTTGAAACATTCCGACATCCTAACCCAAAATAACGGAAAATATCTTCTCCTAAATTGACCAAATCTTCCTGCGTTTCATTCCCGGTTAAAATAGCTACGGAATTTCTGTTTTTACGAATAATGGAAGGCTTATTTTTAAAATAATATTCAAAATAACGGGCGGTATTGTTGCTTCCGGTTGCAATCACTGCATCAAAATTTTCGAGTTTTCCATCGGTAAAAGTGATTCTTTCTTCTAAATCTTTATCAACGGAAATTAAATAGTTTGCAAAAAATTTAATTAAATGTTGGTCGTTAGAAGAAGTTTTAACCAAAACAGTATGACCGGCAATCAAAACCGATAAAAAATCATGAAATCCAACAAGCGGAATGTTACCGGCTAAAATTAATCCCACTTTTTTGGGTGTAACTTTCGAAAAATTATAGTTCAAAAGCCACTCATTTAAATTGTTTTCTGTTAAGGCTTCTGCCCATGAATTGACAGCAAAATACACTTGTTCTTTGGTAAACCATCCATTATGTGATTGTGAAAGTTCTAACAATGCTTCGAAAGAATCAAAAAAGGTATCATTATTTAATACTCCTTGTTTTCTATGGTTAGAATCTAATGAAAACTGACTTAAAAAATCACCTAAAGCAACAAAAGAATTTATTTTGGTTTTTTGTAACATTTGTAACTTGTTTATATATGGATTTGATTGTAATTTTGCACAAAAATAAATCAAAAATTAGCTATGGCAATCATAATAACTGACGAATGTATTAATTGCGGTGCTTGCGAGCCGGAATGTCCAAATACTGCAATCTATGAAGGGGCAGACGATTGGAGATATAAAGATGGAACAAAATTAAAGGGAAAAGTTATTTTACCGGACGGTACAGAAGTAGATGCGGATGCTGCTCAAACACCTATATCAGACGATATTTATTATATAGTTCCCGGAAAATGTACAGAGTGTAAAGGTTTTCACGATGAACCGCAATGTGCCGCTGTATGCCCGGTTGATTGTTGTGTTCCGGATGATAGCCATGTAGAAAGTGAAGAAACGTTACTGAATAGACAATCATTTTTGCATAATGAGTAAAAAAAAAATCCTGAGTGAGAACTCAGGATTTTTTTTGAATCAAATTTATTGTTTGACTAAAATATAGGTTTCAAAGGTTACTTTATCTGTTTTTGGATTATATGTTTCTAAAACTAAATTTCCATTTGAATCAAAAAAACCAATAGATGTTTTATTTTTACTGCTATAAATATAGCTGTTAGTTGATGTTTTGTAAATTTTACCGGCGGTTACATTTGTTTCATTTAAGATTGAATAGCCATTTGGTTCTGAGGAGACTTTATATTTAACACCATCTAATAAATAATAAGAAGAACGGTCAATGTCTACAGTTCTTACTGTTCCATCCGGATTTATAATTTCAGTTGTTTTTGTAGCAATTATTGGAGAATCTTTTTGTTCTACATTTATTGTGTTCGATGTGGGAGCCTGATGTTCTAACAATTGAACTTCTTTGACAGTTTCATTTTTTATCGTTTGTTTTTCCCCTTGACCATTATCTACCGTTGTAATAGTAGTTTTTGTTTCTTCTTTTATATTTTTATTTTGAGAATAACCAAAAGAAAAGGTCATGATTAACACGATGATTGCAACTAATTTCATGATTTAAAATTTTTATAATTAATAGGAGATAAATATATAATTTCCAATTAGTTATGTTGTTACACAATTAATTACAATGTTTGCAGAATTCACATCTTTTTTGATTTGATTCTATCATAATTCAATACACAGAGCTTCATTTTATACTTTCAATTAATAAAACTATATTTGCACCCGTTTAAAAACCGTTTACCCATAACTCATTACTCTAAAAGATGAAAGCAGGAATTGTAGGATTGCCAAATGTTGGAAAATCAACGTTATTTAATTGTTTATCAAATGCAAAAGCTCAAAGTGCTAACTTTCCTTTTTGTACAATAGAACCTAACATTGGAGTGGTAAATGTTCCCGATCCTAGAATTACCCGTTTAGAGGAATTAGTAAAACCGGAACGTGTTCAAATGGCAACTGTTGATATTGTTGACATTGCCGGATTGGTAAAAGGAGCTAGTAAAGGCGAAGGTTTAGGAAATCAATTTTTAGGAAACATCAGAGAATGTAACGCGATTATTCACGTGCTACGTTGTTTTGATAATGATAATATTGTGCATGTTGATGGAAACGTGAACCCAATTCGCGACAAAGAAACTATTGATATCGAATTGCAATTAAAAGATTTAGAAACCGTTGAAAAGCGTTTGGAAAAAACCAATCGTGCAGCTAAAACCGGTAATAAAGAAGCCATTGTAGAAAAAGCGTTGTTAGACAGAATAAGAGAAGCTTTGCTCCAAGCAAAATCGGCTCGTACGGTTATTCCTCAAAATCAAGATGAAATTGATTTGATGGAAGAATTTCAATTAATCACCACCAAACCTGTCTTATATGTTTGTAATGTGGACGAAGCATCAGCTGTAAACGGAAATAAATACGTTGATCAAGTACGTGAATTAGTAAAAGATGAACAAGCCGAAGTAATTGTTCTTTCAGTGGGAGCAGAGGCAGATATTACTGAATTAGAAAGCTATGAAGAGCGTCAGGTTTTTTTGGAAGACATGGGATTAACAGAACCGGGATCGGCTGTTTTAATTCGTGCTGCATATAAACTATTAAAATTACAAACTTATTTTACTGCTGGAGTAAAAGAAGTTCGAGCTTGGACTATTAATGTTGGCGATACTGCTCCAAAAGCAGCCGGAGTTATCCATACTGATTTTGAGAAAGGATTTATTCGTGCAGAAGTTATTGCGTTTGAAGATTTTTCAAACTATGGTTCAGAAGCCAAGGTAAAAGAAGCCGGTAAATTACGAGTAGAAGGGAAAGAGTATATTGTTAAAGACGGTGATGTGATGCATTTCCGTTTTAATGTATAAATAGTATTATTTTTAGTTAAATTAACCTGCAAAATTTATTTTGCAGGTTTTTTGTTTTTAATAAATACTTTTCATTCCTTTATACACCTTAATCCTACTATAGTGAAATTACAACAACTGTTACTCAATAGAAAAAAACAGCAAAAAATACTTTTATCAACAGATAATTTCAAGTCTGAAAATGCTAATTTAGTTTTAGCTTTTGCACAAAGAACATTATTAGAAAAAGTTAGTCCTTATGATTTGTTAAAAGAAATTTATCCCAATGCTCAAATCATACTTTGTTCCTCTTCCGGGCAAGTTTCAAATAATTGTACTATAGAAAAGGGAATTGTAGTCACAGCAATTGAATTTGATAAAACAAAAATTATAGCAACAGAATTTGATATTTTATCTAATAATAATATAGATGATTTAGGTAAAAAGATTAAAGAGGAATTATTTTCAAAGGATTTAAAATCTGTTCTTATTTTATCAGAAGGAAGTTTTATCAATGGTACTGAACTTATTAATGAGTTAATTAAGCGAACTAATAAATTAATACCAATTTTTGGTGGTTTAGCTGGTGATGAATTCAGTTTTGAAAAAACTATAGTTGGTTTAAATGCAAACGCTTCATCTGGAAAAATTGTAGTGGTAGGTTTTTATGGTGAGCATATTCATTTTGGATATGGTTCTGAAGGTGGTTGGGGCGATTTTGGACCGGAACGAGAGGTAACTTTGTCTGATAAAAATGTTCTCTATAAGATAGGTGATCGTTTTGCTTTAGATTTATATAAAGAATACTTAGGCAAATATGCAGACGAATTACCTGGTTCATCGTTATATTTTCCACTTTCAATGAAAGAGAACTCTGAATCAGCTTCAGTAGTTAGAACAATATTAGCTATAGATGAAGTAAATAAATCAATGACATTTGCAGGAAACATTCCCGAAGGTTCACTTGTAAGATTAATGAAAGGAAATATAGATAAACTCATTGATGCAGCATCAACTGCTGCCTTTAAAATTAAAACTACATCGAAAGAAAAAGTTCAGTTAGCACTTTTAGTGAGTTGTGTTGGAAGAAGAATTGTTTTAGGAGATAGAGTGGAAGAAGAATTGGAAGTTGTTAAAGATAATTTTGGTGAGAATACAATTTTATGTGGTTTTTATTCTTATGGAGAAATTTCTCCAACACAAAAAAATGTAGCTTGTGAACTTCATAATCAAACAATGACAATAGCCACAATGTATGAGGATTAAAAGCTAAATGGACAAACCAAATTTACATAGACATCTTAACCGTCAGATAGATAAATATTTATCTGAAAATACTTTAAGGAATAATTCTGACCTTTCTTCTTTTATAAAAGTCATTAATCAGACTTATTTAAATTACGAAAAAGATGCTGAGTTATTCGAACAATCAGCCCGTCTAAACGATAAAGAATATTCAGAAATAAATAATAAATTAAAACAAGAGATAAGTAAAAGAGATTTATTTGAACTCAAGTTAATTGAAGCTATTAATCAGCTCAATGTTGATGGGGTAAAGTTGGAAGGAAAAGATAATTTATTAGACCTAATCAAAATTCTTAACCGAGAAATAGAAATAAAAAAAGAATTTCAAGAGCAATTAAATTCAGCTAAAATAATAGCTGAAAAAGCAAATGATGCTAAATCGGAGTTTCTTTCTATTT
>NZ_PNJW01000064.1 GCF_013822155.1 Flavobacterium sp. | reverse complement strand
GTTGTAAGAATTTATTTTAAATCTAAAAAAATTAAAAAAATTTAAAGAACTAAAAAAAATCAACATAACACTTGAAAAAACTGACTTTATAAAAAAAATTACTGCTGTCAATTAAATATTTTTTTTAGATAAAATAAATAAATTTCTTGGTAATTTAACTTTTACTTGTATGTTTGCTCCGAGTTTTAGTTAATAATAACCCAAATCTTTAAACTATGAACCGCAAACAGGAACGAAAGTTCTCCATGTACAACGCTGTATCTACCTACTTACAAAGCGTTGACCCAACCATCATTGGCAAGATGCCATTAATGGCCGAGGCTATAGAAGCCTTACAAAAAAACATTGATGAAATAAGAGCTATTTCAGAAAACCAGCAAGAAAGCCGAAAGGCCTACAGGCAAATCAAGCAAGCCACTAGAGAAGAAGTCGAAAACACCTTCTATCTCTTGCTCGGTCAAGTCAAATCCCTTGCAGTAAACACCAACAACATTCTTTTGCGTGACCAAGTAACGTTCAGTCTCTCAGCACTAAAAAGCATGTCCGACGGTAACCTTCAAGTAACAACGGGTATAATCCTCGAAAAAGCAAATGAAAACCTGGCAGACCTCCTTACCTATGGGGCAACGGCTGCTTCGCTAACGGCTGCCCAAGATTTGCGAACTGACTATATCAGCAAAATGGCAGACCCTCGAAATGCAATTTCATACAAAGCAGAAGAAACAAAACTACTGAAAATTGAATTTGCAAAAGCAGATAAGCTGCTCGAAGAAACAATGGATACCTTGATAATCATTGTCAAATATTCCGACATGACTGTGTATGACATCTATAAAAACAACCGTAAAATCATAGGTCCAAATGGAATGGCATTAGCCTTTCGTGTATTTGTCAAAAACATGGCACAAGAACCAATACAATACATTAAGGCTGTAATCGAGGGTGATGCTACAACTTACAAAACCAGCAGCAGGGGCTCTTTTCAAATAAAATCGCTCCCGGAGGGCATGCACAGAATCACATTCTCAAAAGCCGGTTACCAAACCCAAGTCATTGAATTCCCTATCACCAAAAAGGAAAGAACCGACCTTCACGTAACCATGCAACCGGTATAATAAGTATAAAAAAGCTTTCTTGCATTCATTCATAATAAATTAAATTTAAACGAAAATAGCAACCCCTCAAAAGGTTGCTATTTTTATTTTATTCCTTTTCCTCATTATCACATCCCCTTTGTAGCTCTCCCCGCCATACTAGAACAAGCGAAGAAAACAACTCTTCAGTCTTTAAATCAACCACGCATAAAACCGAATCTGAATCGTACCCTGGTTTTTTTCCTCCCTTTAGGGTTGGGGAAAGAAAAAAACAAGCCAAATAACTTCCACGCATAAAACCGAATCTGAATCGTACCCTGGTTTTTTTCCTCCCTTTAGGGTTGGGGAAAGAAAAAAACAAACCAAATAATTCAACGTACTTTAAACATCCCCTTTGTAGCTCACCCCGCCATACTAGAACAAGCGTAGCAAAACAACGAAGGAAGGAACGGCAGCAACCCTCATAGCCGAGGAGGCACGACGAGCGACTTGGGTTGCGGAGAGACTGACGAGGTAGTTTTCAAGCTTGAACTAGTGAGGCTTGATTTTTTTTGTTACTTTTTTTTATCAAGAAAAAAAAGTAAAGAACATCAAATGAAAACCAACTAACCGAAAACTCATTAGCACAAATCCCCAACTAAAAACAAAATAACCGAGAAGCCCTTCGCCCTACTAGGACAAGCGTAGCAAAACAACGAAGGAAGGAACGGCAGCAACCCTCATAGACGAGGAGGCACGACGAGCGACTTGGGTTGCGGAGAGACTGACGAGGTAGTTTTCAAGCTTGAACTAGTGAGGCTTGATTTTTTTGTTTCTTTTTTCATCAAGGAAAAAAGAAAAGAACTTCTAATAAAAACCAAATAACCGCAAACAAAACTCAGCACCTCAGCACAACACTCCCCCTAACACCAAATACCTATCCCCTCCCCATCGTAGGCAAATACCATTTAAACTTTACCGCCATTAATCGAATGGAAATGATAACGACGGAGGTTACTAAATAAAGCACATCATTGTTTAAATTGAAATGCTTTAAGGCAAAAAACAGCAAACCTCCGATGATGCAAATGGTGGCATAAATTTCTCTTCGGAAAATGATAGGTATTTCATTGCACAGTATATCGCGAATCACTCCGCCAAAACAAGCAGTCATGGTGCCTAAAGCAATGCAAATGACAGGATGCAGGCCTACTTCGATGCCTCTTTCTAAACCAATTAACGTGAAAACACCTAACCCGATGGTGTCGAACAAAAAGAGTGAGGTGCGTAGTTTATCGAGCTTTTTACGAAAAATCAAGGCGATAAAAAACCCAATCGAAATCATGTAAACATAGGTAATGTCTTGCATCCAAACCACGGGAGTTCGACCGATGAGCACATCGCGAAGTGTGCCTCCGCCCACTGCGGTTACAAACGCAATGATGTAGACGCCAAAAGGATCGAGTTTTTTGTTAAATGCCGTGAGCACTCCGGAAATGGCAAATGCCATTGTTCCAATAATATCGAGCAGGTGAAACATTTATGATTGTTGAATTAATTAAAATTGTTGTTATAATTTATACTTATAAAATAGTCTAACTCACATGATCTTATATGCCTTATATGGTTAAAAAACAGTTACAAATTTCAGACTAATTAATATTTATATTTGGTATTACATGTTTTGAGTATAAAAATTATAATCTTTTAAAACGGTTCGAATAAAGTCGGTGTCATTCCCTGAAATATTCTTTATGCCGGTAACTTCTTCAATTTTTGTTCGCAGTTTTATCAACGTGGCAAAATCTCGTTTGATATGTGCTACCGTGAATGTTTCTTTAATGATTCTGGCATCATTGTCACTCAATTTTATGACTAACGGATAGGTGGGCACATAGGCCTGGTCTATATCCTCCAGAATGGTATGGTTGATGGAAATGTTGTTTTTTAAACTGATTACGGCCGTTCCTGCAGTCATATCGCCTAATCGTTGTGTTTTGCTGCTGGTAATCATGGCAATTAATCCAATGACACCACTACTTAAATTGACATCAATGATTCGAAACAACCACCGAATTAAATAATCGCCAAAAGAGGCTTGATAGCCATCAATTTTTACTACTTTGATTTTTAATAATCGCTTTCCGATGGTTTGCCCTTCTAATAAACTCTCGAAGGTGAGCGAATAGAAGATTACCGGAGAATAAAAAATGACTACTAACCCATAATAAGACCAATCGTCTAATCCGGTCATGCCTTGGTTGATGCCTAAGGCATAAAAAAATATTCCCCACACGACCACGACATAAGCTCCTTTAATCAGTAAATCAAGCACATAAGCGAGCATCCTATCAGCCACTGTTGCGGCAGTAAAATTAATATTCACATTTTGTGTTGTTGTAATCGATAATTCTGACATATTTTATATTTTAGCAATCCATGAGAGAAGTCGCCTTCATAAAGCAAAATAAAACAAAATGGCTTGAATTTGAACAAGCTATTTTTGGTAAAGCTAAAAAAAATCCTGATGAAATGGCTAGTTTATATATCCATTTAGTCAACGATTTATCGTATGCACAAACGTATTACCCTAAAAGTAAGACGGTTGTGTACTTAAATTATCTTGCTTCTCAAATTTATCAAAAGATATATAAGACCAAACGAACCGAACAAAATCGGATTGTTTATTTCTTTTCAGAAGAAGTGCCGTTGCTTGTTTATGATTATCGGCGGTATTTGGTTTATGCTTTTGTGTTGTTTTTTCTTTGCACGGGCATCGGTGTTTTGTCTGCCCGATACGATTTAGATTTTGTTCGACTTATTCTTGGGGATGACTATGTGAACATGACTTTAGAAAACATCAAAGACGGCAATCCGGTGGCGGTTTATAAAAGCGGCAGTAATTGGGGCGGTTTTATCGCCATTACGATGAACAACCTTTATGTGGGAGCTCAATGTTTTATTTGGGGAATTTTTTTAGGCATCGGAACGTTTTATATCATGCTGCAAAACTGTATCATGCTGGGTTCTTTTCAATATTTCTTTTATCAGGAAGGTGTTTTTTGGGAAAGCGTTCAAGGAATTTGGATTCACGGCTCAATGGAAATTTTTGCCATCGTTATTGAAACCGCTGCCGGATTTATTCTGGGAGCTTCTATCCTATTCCCGAAAACCTATTCCCGCATAAATTCTTTTAAAATAGGATTTAAAAACGGATTGAAAATATTTTTGAGCACTATGCCGTTTACAATTGCCGCAGGTTTTTTAGAAGGCTTCGTGACGCGTTATGCTCTTGAAATGCCTAAATGGCTAAACGTTGTTATCATTTTAGGAACGCTGGGCCTTATTTCTTTTTATTTTTTAGTTTTTCCTTTTATCGTGCATCGAAAAATGAAAACCAACATTCCAACAATTTAAACTATGCTACACCTATTCAAGAAAAGAACTTTTAGCGAATATATCGGCGATACGTTTGCTTTTTTTAAAGAAAACGGAAAACACTTTTTTAAACACTATTTCATCATCAACGGTGGATTATTGTTGCTTTTATTAGTGCTTTCCTATTTTATTTTTAAAGTTTATTTTGAAGTTCTTTTTTCTTCCATCGGCACGAATGCTCCCAACTTTTTAGAAGATTATTTCAACAACAATATTGCGTTGATTATCGGCGTGTTTCTATTCTTTTTAATTGTCATTCTTTTTGTTTCGCTCGTCAATTACGCTTTTCCGATTATCTATTTGCAATTGTATGAAAAACACAAAGGCTGTAATTTTGAAACGCTTGACCTTATAAAAGCAATGAAAGCTAAAATCGGCAAAATTATTTTGTTTTTCTTAGCCTTGGTTGGATTGAGTTTAACCGCCGGACTACTTTTGATGGCGATTGTTTTTGCTTTGTTTTTTGTTATCATCGGCATTCCGATTGCCATTATTGGAATTCCGGCTCTTATGGCTTGGGTTCAACTCAGTTTTTATGAATACCTCAACGAAGACATGGGCATTTTAGAAGCTTACGGACGAGGATTTGACAAACTGAAACAACAGTTTTGGCCTATCGTTGGTTCAACCATAATCATGTATATCATTATTCAAACGATAGCGACTGTTTTTATTGCAATTCCCTACATTATTGGCGTGATTGACATGGTGACCAACATTGAAAACCAACAAACCGATGCCGATGCTCTTTCTTTCTTTTCCATCATGATGGTTGTTGTGGTATGCATCAGTATTTTGGTGAGCTATATTCTAAACAACATTATGATTATTAATGGCGGAATTATTTATTACAGCTTACGGGATCAAAATGAAAACATAACGACTTTAAGCGACATAGACCAAATTGGTACCCCAAGTGAATAAACTACTTCTTTACATAGCTTTTTTATTAACTTGGATGACGGCTTCATCGCAAGACAGTCTTGTGATAGATACCACAACGGTTGCGAAAATTATTTTCACTGAAAAGGATATTCAAATAGATTCCCTTTCAATGGAAGCCAGAAGTTTCGAAACCACCATTAAAGAAAAATATAATAGCGATGAATTTGTTTATGAACAAAAAGTGAGCAAAGAAAACTGGTGGAGTCGATTTAAAGAATGGCTTTCCGACTTTTTCCGTCGTTTGTTTAATTTCAGCAGTGATGACGTTTCCATGACGTTTGTAGAAATACTGATTAAAGTATTGGCCGTTTTACTCATTGTTTTTGTGATTTACCTCATCGTTAAAGCCATTATGAATGGTGAAGGACAATGGATTTTTGGAAAATCATCTGATAAAAAAGTAATTCACCATGAAGATGTTGAAAAAAACATTCATTTAATTGATTTTGAAAAGCTAATTAAAGACACTTTAAAATCAGGTGAAAAACGATTGAGCATTCGCTATTATTACCTTTGGCTATTGAAAAAGATGGCCGAGAAGAACATCATTGAATGGGATGTGGAAAAAACAAATACCGATTATTTATATGAAATAAAAGAGGAATCTTTCAGAGCTAATTTTGAATATGTTTCCTACCTGTACAACTATAGTTGGTATGGTGAATTTGAATTAGACGAAGAAACCTTTTTGAAAGCTAAAGCCGCTTTTGAAAAAACAATCCAATCCATTTAGATGAATAAAACACTGAAAATATACATTGGTATTTTAGTGGCACTCATGGTGCTCATCGTTTTTGTGGATGCTAATCGACCGAAACCGATTAATTGGACGCCAAGCTTTGATGTGAATTCAAAAATTCCGTTTGGATTATATGTTTTTAATGAAGAAAAAGACACTTATTTTAAAGGCGATACCATTCAAACCATTCAATCAACGCCTTATGAGTTTTTAGATGCGTTTTATGATTATGATACGCTAGTGAATACTTATACCACCAATGGAACTTTTTTAGCGATTGATACCGACTATACTATTGACGAAACTTCTACTGAAGAGTTATTGCTGTTTGTGAGCCACGGAAACGATGCTTTTTTGAGCATGAACACTTTTTCAACTACATTAGAGGATTCGTTGGGCTTTAGTTATTCTAACCTGTATTTTCAAGAGCAACTTGAAGTGAGCTTGGCTAATCCAACGCTTAGTAAAAAGTCATTTGAAATGAAAATGGGCGTAAACGGATATCATTTTACCTCATTTGACACGTTAAAAACAACTGTTTTAGGTTATCAGAAAATTGATAAAAAAACACAAGTTAATTTTATTAAAGTGCCTTACGGAAAAGGGAATTTCTTCTTGCATTTGCAGCCCTATGCGTTTACCAACTATTATTTATTGAAAAATAAAAATGCGGAATATGCTGAAAAAGTATTGTCTTATATTCCGAAGGGAAATCTATTTTGGTATCCGAATCAAGAGTATAAAACCGGGATTTCCAATTCTCCTTTGCGGTTCATTTTGAGTCAGGATGGCTTGCGATGGGCTTGGTATTTGTTTTTATTAGGAATGATTATCTTTATGATTTTCAACGCAAAACGAAAACAACGCATCATTCCCATCATCAAACCGGTAACCAATACAACGGTTGATTTTACTAAAACCATTGGAAATCTATATTTTCAGGAAGGAAACCACGATACCATCATGGAAAAGAAAATCATCTACTTTTTAGAGAAAATAAGGCAAGATTATTTACTGGACACGCAAAACCTTGATGATGATTTCATTAAAAAATTACATCAAAAATCAGGGAAAGACATTGCCTTAATTGAAAATGTAGTAATGCTCATCAAACGGCAACGCAAAACATTTAAAAGCACCGAAGCAGAGTTAATTGAACTGAATACCGTGATTGAAAAAGTTTTAGAAACAAAAAGATAATTTTGAGGGATGGAACACGGATTATATGGATTTAAAGGATTTTCACAGATTTAATAATGTCGACTTCGTCGAAATGAATAAAAAAGGATTGAAAAAGTTTAACTGAATAGTTTGCCAATGTTACATAAGAATATTACAGACCAAATAATCAAAGCCTTTTACAATGTTTATAATAAATTAGGTTATGGTTTTTTGGAACGGGTTTACGAAAACGCAATGTTAATTGAATTAAATAAAATTGGATTAACATGTGAAAAACAAAAAGCAATAGCAGTATATTATAATGAAGTAGTTGTAGGTAACTATTTTGCAGACATTATTGTAAACGATTGTGTAATTGTTGAATTAAAAGCATGTGAATCAATTCATGAAGAACATGAATTGCAGATAATCAATTATTTAAAAGCCACAGAAATGGAAGTTGCACTTTTGCTTAATTTTGGAAAGACACCTCAAGTAAAAAGGAAAATGTATTCTAATCAATTCAAATAATAAAGAACCATTTAAAGACAAATGAAATCCGCTAAAATCCTTTTTTGCGAAGCAACCAAAAAATCAGCGTAAATCCATATAATCCTTTAAATCCGTGTTCAATCCAATAAACAAATAGCCAATAATAAAATTATGGAAGAAAACTTAGAAACCAACGACAACGTAAACTTCGAATCCCGCATCGATTTGAAACCGCTTCAAGACAGCATTCAAGCCATCAAACAAGAGCTAAATTCAGTCATTGTGGGCCAACACAAAATGATTGACCAACTGCTTGTAGCCATTTTATCAAATGGGCATGTGTTGCTTGAAGGTGTGCCCGGTGTGGCGAAAACCATTACGGCAAAATTACTGGCCAAAACGCTAAGCATTGGCTTTAGCCGAATTCAATTTACCCCTGATTTAATGCCTTCCGATATTTTAGGGACTTCTGTTTTCGACTTAAAGAAATCGGAATTTGAATTTAAAAAAGGGCCCATCTTCTCCAACCTGATTTTGATTGACGAAATCAATCGGGCTCCGGCAAAAACCCAAGCCGCTCTATTTGAAGTAATGGAAGAACGCCAAATCACCTTGGACGGAACAACCTATAAAATGACCGCTCCGTTTTTAGTGATTGCCACCCAAAACCCCATTGAACAGGAAGGAACTTATCGTTTACCGGAAGCTCAACTAGACCGTTTTCTGTTTAAAATCAACATTGATTATCCTAAATTAGACGAGGAAATCATCATCCTTCAAAAAGAACATGCGTTATTGAGCAGTAATAAATTAGACCATATTAAAACGCACCTCACAGCTGCCGATATTCAAAAATACCAAGAGCTGGTGAAGCAGGTTTTGGTTGAACCAAACCTACTCGAATACATCGCTAAGTTAGTGGTCAACACGCGTGAAAACGGTTTCCTTTATTTGGGTGCTTCCCCGAGAGCCTCTATTGCCATTTTAAATGCGGCTAAAGGATATGCAGCCCTTCGCGGTCGTGATTTTGTAACCCCGGAAGACATCAAAGAAGCGGCTATTCCTGTTTTGCAACACCGGGTCATTGTTACCCCTGAACGCGAAATGGAAGGCATCAGCAGCAAAGAAATCATTCAACAAATCATTGAGTCGATTGAGATTCCGAGATAAACTGTAAAATTTGACACTTTGAAAAAACTGTTCCGGCAACTGTATATCAATAACTTCTTTTTCTATGTACTGGCAAGTATCATAGCCGTTTTTGCTATGAGTTTTTTGTTTCCGGTGTTATACAATTTAGCGTGGTACTTTTTACTTCTTTTGCTCACCTTTTTCGGATTAGACTGTATCATTCTATTTGGAGCCAAAACCGGAATTGAAGCCACCCGCATCAGTCCTGAAAAATTATCCAATGGCGATGAAAACCCCATTCGGGTTGCTGTTCGAAATTATTATACGTTTTCAATTTTTACTAAAATCATTGATGAAATCCCTTTTCAATTTCAAGTTCGAAATTTTGAAATCAAACGAAAAGTAAAAGCTTCGTCACAAGATGATATTCAATATTTTTTACGGCCTGTAGAACGGGGTGAATACACCTTCGGGAGCCTCAATGTTTATGTTTCTTCTCCTTTGCGAATAATCTCCCGCCGTTTTACGTTCAACAAAGATCAAATGGTGCCCACCTACCCGTCTTATATCCAATTGCGGAAATATGATTTGATGGCTTTCTCCAATAATCTGTTTCAATATGGAGTGAAAAAAATTCGGCGAATCGGGCATACCATGGAATTCGAACAAATCAAAGAATACATTCAAGGCGATGACATCCGAACCCTAAACTGGAAAGCAACGGCCAAGAAAAACAGCTTGATGGTGAACCAATTTCAAGATGAAAAATCACAATCGGTTTACATGATAATCGACAAAGGAAGAGTAATGAAAATGCCGTTCAACGGATTGAGTTTACTGGACTATGCCATCAATGCAACTTTAGTATTATCCAATGTTATTTTGAAAAAACACGATAAAGCCGGTATGTTTTCCTTTTCTAAAAAGGTTGAAAACCGGGTTGTTGCAGAAAAACGTTCCTCACAGATGCAATTAATCATGGAGTGTTTGTATAACATCAAAACTGATTTTTTCGAAAGTGATTTCAGTCGATTATATACTGATATTAAAAAGAACATTAACCAACGAAGTTTGTTGTTGTTATATACCAACTTTGAAACCTTGGACGGGTTGCACCGCCAACTCCCCTATTTAAAAGGAATTGCCAAAAACCATTTACTCGTGGTGGTCTTTTTTCAAAATACAGAACTCAACGAAATTATTCACAACAAAGCCGAAACAGTTCAAGAAGTGTATGACAAAGTAATCGCGGAAAAGTTTGCCTTTGAAAAACGTTTAATCGTTAACGAATTGAAAAAATACGGCATTTATTCCGTCTTAACCCAACCCGAGAATTTGACATTAGATACCATCAATAAGTATTTAGAAATCAAAGCTCGAGGAATTTTGTAAAAAACAAAGTAACTTTGCCACTCAGAACCTCAGCACCTTGAAACAAATCACTTCCTCTCAAAACCCTTTTATCAAATCTCTTGTTCAATTGCAGGAGAAAGCTAAAACCCGCAAGCAAACCGGAACTTTTTTAATGGAAGGAAAACGCGAAATCGAATTGGCGTTAAAAGGAGGCTATCAATTGGAAACCGTTTTGTATTTGCCCGAATTGGTGTCTGACAAAGAACTACGTGCTTTTTCCTGTTGCGATTGTATCGAAATCTCGAAAGAGGTTTATCAAAAGTTAGCCTATCGCGATACAACGGAAGGCATTTTAGCTGTAGCCAAAACTAAACCGCATCTTTTAGCCGATTTAAATCTTTCCGATAATCCCTTGATTTTAGTGGCGGAAGGAATTGAAAAACCGGGTAATTTAGGAGCTTTACTCCGAACCGCCGATGCCGCAAATAGTGATGCTGTTATTATTGCTAATCCTAAAAGTGATTTATACAATCCAAACATCGTCCGTTCCAGTGTAGGCTGTTTGTTTACCAACCAAATTGCAACAGGCACTACAGAGGAAGTAATTGCTTTTTTAAAAGCAAACAAAGTAGCCATCTATTCCGCCACTTTGCAAAACGCTAATCACTATCATTTAGAGAATTTCACATCTTCCACCGCCTTGGTTGTGGGCACTGAAGCAACCGGATTAACAGAGCCTTGGCGAACCGAAAGCACCCAAAACATTATCATCCCGATGCAAGGCGAAATTGATTCGATGAACGTTTCCGTAGCAGCAGCCATTTTGTTGTTTGAAGCGAAAAGACAACGAGGGTTTTAAAAACTTCGCTGCTTTTGTGGTAATCAAATGAAAAATGGCTAATTTTGAAAGACTCTTTCAGCCTGGTCATGAAAAAAACGCTAAACATTCTTCTAATCATCACTTCGCTTTTCGGTTATACCGAATGGGGTCAAAACAAACATGCTTTTATTTTTGAAATGGAATATGAAGTGGTTTCCAATTTCACTTCAAACCCCGGCACATTTACTCATCCGTTAGTTGTTTTACCCTTTTTTGGTCAACTGGTGATCGTTTTTACACTTTTTCAAAAAGAACCTAACAGAATCCTTACCTTCATTGGTTTAGGCTGTTTAAGCACAATCCTTATAATGTTTTTCATTGCAGGGGTTTTTGCAACGAATAGCAAAATGATTATTTCAACCCTCCCTTTTATTTTGGTTGCTCTTTATACGTTAAGACACTATTGGAAAAAAAAGTCTGTAGTTTAAAATAAAGGTATTCCACAAGGTTCAACAATAGTTAAATGCGTGTCAATTTATAATTAACATAAAATTAAATCATAAATTTATACATTCTTATCAGTTGTCTATCAAAACAATAGGCTCAACTAAAGAACCTAAAACTCACGCTATGAAAAAAACTTTACTCCTTCTCGTACTTACAATAGCATTGAATGCCAATGCTCAGGATACTGATAATCTATTTACGATAGTAACTAAATACTCTTCTGATTTTGGAGGAAGCACTCGAATGGGTAATGTAAACCCAGCGGTTGGATTTGTAAATAATGTAGGCACAGCGACCAGCCCAAATCTTTTTAGTGTAACCGGTGGTTCTGTTAATCAAACAACCAATCGGTTTAATTTGGTATCCACCAATTTTTTCATGTCCTTCGACCTCTTCGACGGTTCCATTCAAGACAATTTGCCTATTAATAGTTTCTTTGAAGGCACAACCCTATTTTCAAACGTTAGGTATAATAATTCGAACAATACACTCTATGGTTTAGCTTCTACTTTCACCGAGAATAACGAATTAATCGGTATGTATTTGGCTAGTTTAAACACAGAAACAGGTGATTTAACTGCCCTTTCTCAAAATTCTGTCGGAAATGGATATCAATTAGCCGGAACGGCTGTCAACCCGTTAGAGATGGTTTATTATTACTCCACCGGCCCTCAATTTGTTGGACTTGATTTATACAACGGAACAATTTACAGCAACCCCACCATTCAATACAGCAATCCATATGAATTTAATTTTACCAACTTTGCTTATAACTGTGCCGATGATACCATGTATGGATTAGTAACGGAAGACACGCAAGTGCCCAACCCTAATTCCCCTTCCGGTGTGAGCATTTACGCCATGCGTTTTGGTAAAATTAATACGACTACGGGCGAAGTAACCAACATTTCCGATGTTCCACTACCCACCTCCTATTATTCAGCGAGTGCAAGTTCTACCATCGATCCTAATACCAATACTTACTACTACAGCGATGGAAACAACATCTACGGAATTTCATTACTAACCGGACTGGTCGTTAGCACTGCTCCCTTGGTATTTGAAGACGGTCAAAACATCAACATGATGATTAACTACAATAATTGTTTGGGTGCTATTGCCACAAGACAAGATCCTGCTCTTTCCGTTCCTCAAAATACATTGGAAGATAAAATCACGGTTTATCCAAACCCCACTTCAACAACGTTATCCATTGATGCTCCTTTCGCAATTGATTCCGTTGAAGTGATAGACAGCAATGGTAGAACAGTAAAAGCTGACCGTTTAGACAGTAACAAATTACAAGTTCAACATTTACAAAGCGGTGTTTATTTCTTAAAAATAGTGTCAAACAACCTCGTCAAAAACATTAAATTTGTGAAGATATAAACAGGCATATCTTCTTTTAAAATACTGATTTTCTTTCTTCTGAATGAATCATTCTTTTCATTCAAGTCATAGAATACGAAGGCTCACAAGCAAATGAACGGCTTACATAATCTTTGAATAATGTAAATTATATCAAAAATTGTGTAAGCCGTTTGGCTTGGTTTCGTTTCATCTTTGTACAGTTATAAAACATTACACTGTATCGCCGGATGCGAAAACTAAAACCAATTGCATGAAATTAAATTTAACAAACTCAGTTCTTAAAAAAGTGCTTACCGGGTTATTATTTTTAGGGTTACTGATACCTTTTCAATCGTGTTCTAAAAAAATCAAGTTTGAAACTTCTTCCGTAGTTCCTGCTGCACGAGGTGATGTAAAAGTCTCTAAAAACAGTAACAAAAACTATGTCATCAAAATCAACTTCACCAATTTAGCCGAAGTCGATAGATTAAACCCACCCAAAAAAACATACGTTATTTGGATGGTTACTGACCAAAAAAACACCAAAAACATAGGACAAATAAAAAGTTCAAGTTCAATGATGTCCTCTAAATTAAAAGCCGATTTCGAAACAGCCACACCCTTTAAGCCCGTTAAAATCTTTATAACCGCAGAAGATGATGGAAATGTTGAATACCCCGGCATGTACACCGTTCTTTCAACAACTAATTTTTAACCTATAAAACAAACATAATCATGAAAAATCTAAAAAGAAACACCCTGTTAGCCGCTTTATTCCTTTCGGCCACACTCTTCATCAGCTGCCAAGAGAAAAAAAGTGCTGAAGAAAACTTAGTAGAAGCCCAAGAAGACCTAAACGATGTAAAAACCGAAGCTCAAGAAGATGCTCAAAACTTGGCAACTCAAGCAGAATACGACATCTTCAAAGCAGAAACAGAAGTAAAAATTCAAGCCAATAAAGTGCGAATTGCGGAATTAAAAGTAAATACAAACGCAAACGACATGGAACGTGTTAACAACCTCGAAGCAAAAAACAGCGAATTAGACGAACGTTTAAAAGGCTATGAAAGCTACAAAACAGATTGGCAAAAATTCAAAGAAGAATTCAACAGCGACATGAATGAATTAGGTGAATCCTTCAAAAACTTCACAGAAGACAAAAAATAAAAACAAGAAGTGAAAGCTTCTAAAAAAAACAAAATGAAAAATTTAAAAAAAGGTTTAGTGATTGGTTTAGTTGCCCTATTTAGTGCAACAACATTTGCTCAAAATTTTGATAAAGCACCACAAATTGGTGTAAAAGGTGGACTTAGCTTTTCTAATCTATACGTTGATAACATTGACGACGACGAAATGCTTACCGGTTTCAACATCGGTATGTTTGCTAAATTCCCAATGACCAGCACTGTTGCCATTCAAACCGAGGTATATTATACCACCAAAGGAGCAAAACTAACCTACAACGATAATTTTGCAACCGGTTCAACTAAATTCAAATTAGACTACATTGAAGTGCCTTTATTAGTTGTTTACAACGTTACAGACATGTTCAACATTCAAGCCGGTGCCTATGCCGCTTATATGATTAGCGGAAAAGTAACAAACGAATCAGACCCTGCTGCCTTCGACTTTGAAGGCGAATTAGATACCGAAGATTTCAACCGTTTTGATGCAGGTTTAGCCGCCGGTATTGCGTTTGACTTCAACCCTATCAGTGTAGGAGCTCGTTACTACTACGGGTTAACCAAAGTAGGGAAAGAGCAAAACTATTCCGGATTTAATGCCATATTCCCGGATGCTAAAAATAGTGTTTTGCAAGTGTATGCTAGTTTCTCCTTCAACTAGCTACCAAAATTCGATGAACAAAAGTGGGAGAAATTGCTGAAAAAGAAGAAATAATGGGGACTTAAAACCCCATTATTTTTTTTATATAAAGTGCAGCAACTTCGCAGCAAATGAAATGCATGGATAAAAGGCAGTGATTCATTTTTTCGGACGTTTTATAAAGTCCTTTATTAAAATGAAAATCGAGAATACAAAAGTAACAAGGTAAATAACACTAAGTGCCGGATCCTTAAATGACATCGTTTCAAAGTTGAATTGCCTAAACAAAGTAATTCCTAATATAAAGGCAATCATTAAAAAGAAAAAGTTTACTCCTTTCATCGTTGATGTTTTTTAGTTATAGCGTTAAACCTCTTAAAATCGATTTCAATTAATC
>NZ_PNJW01000063.1 GCF_013822155.1 Flavobacterium sp. | reverse complement strand
AATGCTTTTTACCAGTTTGTAGGTGGAGCTTATACATTAAGTATTTATGGTAGTACAGATGGAGGACCAAATCTCAAATCTATAAATATAGGATGTATTGATATGCCATTAATTCAAGAAACTACTTATCTATTAAAAGAAGAATTAACAAATAATTATTTTGGCGAATATAATATTGGAGGAGGAATAACTTTTAGCGGTGCTTCAACAACTTCAAAACCAGGAACATTAACCATTACACGTTTTGACCCAACCAATTTTATTATTTCTGGAACGTTTGAATTTACGGTTTTAGATGATAATGATACTGAAATTAAAATTACCAACGGTCGCTTTGATATGCAATATACAAACTAAAAAATTTTGCCGATGAAATAAAAAAAAATTAAAAAAGAAAGACCATTCCGTTAGACGGAACAGTCTTTCAGTAAAAAATCAAATTAAAACAACCGTTCAACTTTGTTCAATTCAACTTTCAAAATTATGAAAAAATATACAATAATTGCTATATTCTCTTTGCTTTTCCAGTTAGGAATAGCTCAAAACATTAATACCTCTTTGGCGGCAGACATCAATGCCAAATTTGCTCCTTTAGAAAAAAACAGAATTCCTCACAACATTCTTTTAGATTATGGTTTTGATCTTATAGATGTTACCCAGTTTGATGGCGTGCTCCGTTCTGACAATTATATCGATGTAGAGCGTTATAATTTAATTTACAATTCCATAGTTTCTGCTACTACGCAACTCAATGTGAGTGGTGTTGCACCGCCAAAACAAGAACTAAACGAATGGAAAGTGCTGCAAAAACAACAAAACGATATAGCCAAGTTCAATAACAAAGCAGCTGTTGTTTTAAACGGATTGTTTTATAACTATTCTAAAATTAATGCTAACGCACTTGTCAATAACAAAATACTAGTTGTTAATGATAAATATGACGATAGGTACATTAATGGTGTATGGCAAAATCCATACGACACTAAACAAGCATTTGCTATAACATCATCGGTTATAATGCTAAACAAAAGTACCGTAGATGTGGTTTTACCTGCAACGCTTTGGCATACCAACGCAAGTATAACAGAGATTGCAATAGATTTTGGTAACGGTAGTGGATATAAAAATATAACTAATGGTATTGTTGCTTCTACCACCTATACAGCAACAGGTGTTTATACTTGGACGTACAGAATACTAACCAATGGTCAATACAAATATTGTAGACAAAAAGTAAAAGTAAATCAGGCAGATGCTGGTATACTTGCTCGAAACCCAGCTTGTGGAGCACCACAAGTAATAAACATAAATGCTACAAAAGCCTATCAAGGCGTGTTTGGTTCGGCTACCATTCAAGTGGTGCGTGGTGGTGCTTGTAACGAATTACGTAATCCGCTTATTGTAGCCGAAGGATTGGACACAGGTTTGTTGGCACAAGGTGGAACTATTGGGGATTCGGATATCAATAGTTTTTTTCAATCAGTTGATAATTCTGGAAGTGTTGAATTAGAGAATTTTTTAATTAACAACACTGCGGTAGATTATGACATTATTTATGTAAACTGGAATAATGGTACAGATTTTATTCAGCGAAATGCTTATGTATTAGAAGCCGTAATTGCTTGGGTAAATGCCAATAAAACAGGCAGTAACAAAAATGTGGTTTTAGGGCAAAGTATGGGAGGTTTAATCGCTCGTTATGCCTTGCGTGATATGGAGAATAATGGTTTAAACCACGATACCGGTTTGTATATCAGCCATGATGCACCACATCAAGGAGCACACATACCTGTAGGAATGTTACATATGGCTAGACATGTGGTTAATGAATTTATGCAAACACCTTTGGGCAACATAACCATTCCAGTAAATGGGGTTGGAAATGTTGGTCTGGCAACTATTGATGATTTATTAGATGCACCAGCCATAAATCAAATGCTTTTAAATACGGTAGATACTAACGGAACTAGAACAAATACGGTTCATACTACTTGGCAAAATGAATTGAGGTTATTTGGATATCCACAACAAACAAGAAACATCTCGTTGAGCAATGCTAGTCATTGTGCGTCTGGGCAAGGATTAACTTCCAATCAAGAATTAGTTACCGTAACTGGATACGGGGGAACTTCTGATTTAACTAGTCTTCTGATGTTCGTGTTTTTACCTATTGATCCCATAATAGGCGTTGCATTAAACGATGTATCTACTACACTATTGGGTTTTCTACCAGGGAATAGCAAATTAGATTTAGAATTTAGAGCCAATGCTTTTCCTTCTTCAGGAATTGCTCGTATTTATAAAGGCAGACTAACTTTCGAGAAAACATTCCTTTGGCTCGTACCCATAACAAGAACCATTTTTAACAAATCAGTAGATTCTGCAAATGGTGATAAATTTATTGAAAATTATCCAGGAGGATTGACGCCAAATGCTCTGGCAATATCTGAAAGCGATAATGATAGTAATTGGTTTTATAATTATGATTACAATTTTAATATTAATCTAAATTTTAATTTCATTTCAGCAACAAGTGCTTTAGATGTTGGTAGTGGAAATGCAATATTGAGTCATTCTGATTATTTTGCAAAATATACAGCAGCAAATCCTCCTACAGGAATTATGGCAATACCTTTTATAAATTTTTCAACATCTTCAAATCAAAACAACAATTTAAATGCAGAACACATATCTTTTAATCGTAGAAATGGAGACTGGCTAGCAACTGAACTTGATGCTACCCAAAATAATGAACAAATTTTCAATTGCCTTAACTTCTGCTCCAACGCTCAAATTACTGGCAGTAGTATACTTTGTACAACGGGCACATGTACAGTAACAAACGAAGCTACAATCGTAAACTGGTCTATTTCAGAAGGAAATGCATTAGTAACGTTTAGTACAAATGGCAATCAAATAACAATTAATCAAGTCAACCCCAATCAAAGTGGGTATATTACTTTAAATGTTAGTTACAGCAATGATAGATGTGGTTCAGCAACACCGGCTCCAAAAAGAATTTGGGTAGGCCGTCCAGATGTGCAAGACCAAAATATTTATGGTGGTTATAACAATGTTCCCTATAACACAACAACTACTTATACTGTCACTACTGTACCCGGTGCAACAAGTTATTATTGGACACTCTCTAATCTTTCAACTAATTGCGGATGTACCACAAATAGTTTAGGACTAACAACATGTCCCAATGGTGTTGTTTTACCAAAGTTTGCACCAAATAACACATTAACTATCACAACAACATCCCCCACAGCAACCGTTAATTGGGGTAATTGTATAGGAACTTACTCTGTTGATTGTGTTGCAGTAAATAGTTGTGGAACAGATGGTATTTATTATAAAAACGTTAATGTGTATAATCCAAATGGTGGCGGTCCAGACCCCTGTGAAGGTTCTCTTTTAGTATTCCCAAATCCAGTAAATGCCAACAGTGGAGAGCCTGGAAACATTTCGATTGAAGTGATTTATCCACCAATTGATCCGTGTGATGATAATCCTCTTGGAAGAGTTACTAATAATAATGATGTAAAAATTTATGATTTTTACGGAAATATAGTATTCTCAAAAAGATATGACTCAGATAAAATGGAAATATCAAATATCACCTTAAAAAAAGGACATTATATTTTAAACGTGTTTACATCAAAAGGGTTTTATAAAAAAGAAATTATTGTTGTTAGATAAACAACACTATTTTTAAAAAGCAAACAATAAATACCTCATTAATTGTTTGCTTTTTTATTGATATTTCTCAAGTAATTTTTTTATGAATAGTTAAAATCAACTAATTGTATCATCAACATTTGAAGTAGTTTCCTCGTAACTCTTTTTTACGTCATCAATCCATCGTGTTAACATCGGCATCAAAAAAGCAGTTGTGGTTAAAATTGGTTTGTAGAATATTGATTTCTCTTGTTTTTCTTTAGAAATAAATTGATTTTCACTATTTATCTTTTGAACTAGATTCAAAAAAATCCCAATTAACAAAGCTGTTTTCAGCACACTAAAAATTCCGCCGGCTAATTTGTTTACCCAACCTAAAAAAGCAAAATCGGCTATTTTAGTAAATATTTTCGCTAATAAATGAACTCCAATAACTACCAAAATTAAAGTCAATATAAAAGCAGAAATTTGAATGGTTTGCGGATTCCAACTCACAAAACCTTCTAAAAAAGATTTCACTAAATAGGAAAATTTAATGGCAAGAAAAACACCCAATATAAACGAAATAATTGAAGCGATTTCTACAAAAATACCATTTTTGATACCATTGTATAAACTGAAAATAAGCAATATTCCAATTGTAATATCTAAAAAATTCATTTCTAATTTTTCACTAAAATAGTAATTTAGATTTAATCAATATCAACTTCTTATCTTTGTAAAAAAAAGCAGTTGATTGGTTAGTTAAATCTTCCAATATTCAACAGTTAACTTCAAGGCTATGTCAAGAGATATTCAATTAAAAGAACGTTGGGAAAACGTTGTCCAATTATTATCAAATCAATTTGCAGAAGGCGAAATACTTGATTTAGATGCCATTATATATTTAATTGGTGTTCAAGAGTTGGGCAAAGTGAAACAAATTTTCAAAAAAGACGAAAAAATTGAGTTAATGCACATTGCAATTTGTCGATTATTAGAGCCTTATGGTTATTATGAATTTGAATTTTTTGATAATGACGGTTGGCCTCATTATAAAGTAAAAGAAGTGTTACCGCCACTAAAAGCAGGCGAACAAGCCGTTTTGATGAAAGATGCCATTGTAAATTATTTTCTGGAAAGAGAATTGATTGATTAGTTTTGATAAAACTCCCAACTCCCAACTCCCAACTCCTAACTTTTTCCTAAATTTGTAGCTTTATAGCACGAACGATGATAGATAAGATTAAAGAATATATTGGCGAAGCTCAGGCTTTTGAAACAGACAACAAAGAAACTTTAGAACAATTCCGAATAAAATATTTAGGAAGTAAAGGCTTATTGAAAGACTTGTTTGCCGAGTTTAAAAATGTTCCTAATGAACAGAAAAAAGAATTCGGACAGGTTATCAACACACTAAAGAATACAGCCGAAGAGAAAGTGAAATCTATTTTAGAATTACTGGAAAGTAAAGAAGAAACAGTTGGTCTTTTTGGCGATTTGACTCGTCCTGGAGAACCTTTTCCGATAGGTTCCCGTCACCCGATTTCTTTAGTAAAAAATCAAATTATCGATATTTTTTCCAATATTGGGTTCAACGTTTCTGAAGGGCCTGAAATTGAAGATGATTGGCATAATTTCACCGCCTTAAATCTCCCGGAATATCATCCGGCACGAGATATGCAGGATACGTTTTTTATTCAAACCAATCCGGATGTTTTGTTGCGAACGCACACATCCTCGGTTCAGGTGCGATATATGGAAAACAACAAACCGCCTATTCGAACGATTTCACCCGGAAGAGTTTTCAGAAATGAAGCAGTATCTTCTCGTTCACATTGTATTTTTCACCAGGTAGAAGGCTTATACATTGACAAAGATGTTTCGTTTGCCGATTTAAAACAAACACTTTTATATTTCACCAAAGAAATGTTTGGCAAGTCAAAAATTCGTTTGAGACCGTCTTACTTTCCATTTACTGAGCCAAGTGCTGAGGTAGACATTTATTGGGGTTTAAAAACCGAAACAGATTACCGTATCACGAAAGGAACCGGCTGGCTAGAAATTATGGGTTGCGGAATGGTTGATCCAAACGTTTTGAAAAACTGCGGCATCAATCCTGACGAATACAATGGTTTTGCTTTTGGAATGGGAATTGAACGTATTGCGATGTTATTATACCAAATTGGCGACATTCGAATGTTTTATGAAAATGATGTACGTTTTTTAGAACAATTTAAAACAAGTATATAAATTTAACCACCAAGACACCAAGAGCTCACAAAGAACACAAAGATTGAATTGTGAACTTTGTGCCTTCTTAGTGTCTTCGTGGTAAAGCATAAAAAATGAAATCCGACATCATCATCCCAAAAGTTGAAAATGTATTTATGGCCGCTGTTCAAGAGTGGAGCGATGACTTTATGGATAAGGTTTGGTATGTTTATCTTGTAAACGACAGTGATTTTGATTTAGACAGCGTAATGGTTGTTTCCAAAGCTTTCGGAACGATAAATGGAGAAATGAAAAAAACATCTTTGCTGCGTCATGCTTTTATCAAAGTTCCATCTGTTTCAGTAATAAAAGTGGAAATGGTTGAGCAAAGTGTCTTGGCACTTAACAATGAATTTATGGTGACTTATTTTATTGGAAACACGTTATACGATAAAAAATTTATTTTCAGAACCAACACTATTAACGAACGGGCTACTGAAGAAGTGCCTATACTGTTTGTAAATGGTGTAATTGTAAAATAAATTTAGTCTTTCTTCGAAGCAATATTTTTTTCTTTCCACCAAATATAACCCATAATAAAGATTCCAATCAAAAAATGTCCAATGGATTTCAAATAGAATTGAGACGATTTAATTTGATCTAAAACAGCAACTTCTTTGCTGTAAAACAACAGCATAAAGAGTGTCATAAATGTTCCCCAATAAAAGCCTATTTTTAATTGAAATTTCCAGCGGTTACTCATTTAATCCAGCTTATCCGTCAGTTTTTTAAACACACTTTTAGGATCTTTTCCTTCATATAAAATTTCATAAACGGCATCAATTATTGGCGTTTTTGCTTGATAGTTTTGGTTCAGTTTATAGGCACTTTTCACGGCATAATAACCTTCTGCCACCATGCTCATTTCCATCATGGCACTTTTCACGGTATATCCTTTTCCAATCATGTTTCCAAACATTCGATTTCGGGAAAACACAGAATAACCGGTTACTAATAAATCGCCTAAATAAGCAGAATCATTAATGTTTCGTTTCATCCGGTGTACTTTTTTGATGAACTTTTTCATTTCACGAATGGAATTACTCATCAATAAAGCCTGAAAATTGTCGCCATATCCTAAGCCGTGAGCCATACCGGCCGCGATAGCATAAATATTTTTTAACATGGCAGCATATTCCGTTCCGATAATATCATCGGAAATTTTTGTTTTGATGTATTTACAAGATAAATTTTGAGCCACCACTTTAGCTTTTTTTGCATCAGCACAAGCAATTGTCAAGTACGAAAGACGTTCTAAAGCAACTTCTTCCGCGTGACACGGACCTGTAATTACTCCAATATTTTCATAAGGGATGTCGTATTTTTTGTGAAAATGTTCACCAACAATTAAAAATGTTTCCGGAACAATTCCTTTGATGGCAGAAAAAATGACTTTATGTTCAAATGATTCCGTTAATTTTTCTAATTCAGTGTTTAAAAAGGCGGAAGGAATAGCAAAGATAAGGTAATCTGCATAGGCAACCGCTTCATTAATATCTGTAGTAAGCTTTAATTTATTGGTATTGAATTCAACAGAACTCAAATAGTTTGGATTGTGTTTTTCTGCTTTGATGTGGTCAACCGCGGTTTGATTTCGCATATACCAACAAATTTCTGTTTGGTTTTCGCAAAGCATTTTTGCTATCGCAGTTGCCCAGCTACCACCACCGATGACAGCAAATTTTGGTGAATTGTTCATTTTGTTTATTTGTTTGGAAAGGTAAATTTAACTTAAATTTTTAAAATCATATCCCAAAATTCGAATCAATTTATCGGAACTTATTGTTTTTCCAATAGAAGTCAGACTTTCATTAAATTGCGGAAAAGCTAAATTGTATTCTATCGCTTTTTCTGTATAATATCTTTTTCGGGATGGATGAAAAGGAGCCACAGCATTAAAAACTTCACCCCAACAATCCTGTTCTATTATTCTTTCAATAATTGCAATGCAATCTTCCTGATGAATTAAATTAATTGGAGCTTCCGGATTTTCCAAATTAGTTCTTCCGGCCAAAAAACGGATTGGATGCCTGTCTTTACCAATTAAACCTCCAAAACGAAGAATTGTTGTTTGAAAAAAAGTATTGTTTAGTAATAATTTTTCAGAATCCAAAAGTTGAAGACCACTTTCTGTCTCTGGATTTGGAATTGTATTTTCAGTTACAACGTTATTATTATCTGCATAAACGGATGTTGAACTGATAAAAAGCACTTTATTTATTGTAGACTGTTCAATAGAAGGAAGTAATGTTTTTATTTTTGAGACGAAATTTTCGTTAGAATTCCCTCTTAATTTGGGTGGAATAGCAATGATAAGTATTTCAGAATTTAAAAGAAAGCTTGAGAGATCTCCTTGAATTTCATTTTCATCAAGAGAAAGAAGAAAAGGAGAAATGCCCACAGACTTGAAAGTTTCTAATTTAGAAAAGGAAGTTGTCGAACCGTTTATTGAATAATTTTTGCTTAGTAATGATTTTGCTAAGGGAAATCCTAACCAGCCACATCCTAAAATACTAATTTGCTTCAAGACTGTCTTTTTTTATGATAATTGAATCTTTAATTACATCGTATTTCTCTGATTCTAAAATTTGTTTTTCGATTGGTTTTGCCTTAAAAATTTTCTTTTTTACCACAATTGCATCATTTAGGACAAAAGGCATTGGGATAAATTCATCCGGACGATTTGGAATAGAAAACATCGGATTTTCCAATAAATCAAAGGAAGAAATCATAACTTCCATTTCTAATTCAGCTTCTTTTGAGATTTGAAAACTAAGTGTCAAAGGTTTATTGTCAATGGGATAATAATTTAATAATCTAGAATCTTTTCTTTTGTAAAAGCTTCCTTTTTGATTTATAGCTATAATTCCATTGGCTTTCATATTGTGAAATTTCAACTTTTCATCTGCAAAAACATCCATTCTATTCACATTTCTGTTTGGAATAATTTGTAATGTAACAGAACGGTAATTTCCAATGATTGTATCGCGAAGAAAAGTAAAAGTAGGTTCTGAAATATTTTTTCTTGGAGCTTCAGCAGCATAACTAAACCCGGAATTATATTTACTGCTTACTGTGTTTTTATTTAAATTATCGCCTGATTTTGGAGATTCTCCTAAATATTTTTTTGTCCAAGGGTCCAATACTTTATCATAAGTTGCCCAATAATATTTATGTGAATTAGCATCAGCAATATATAATAAACTGTTTGGCTTAGCCTTTCCTTTTTCAAAACCACTTGTGAAGTGAGCTTTGATTAAAAAAGCAAAAGCAAGTACAAAAAACAACCATCCCCAAACTTTTTTATTGGAAAAAGTTCCTAAAACCGGAATTAATAATGAGAAAACAAAGACTACAAACAAAGCACTTCCGGTTAACATTTTTAGACCTAATCCAATTGGAAATAATTGAATAAAAGGCACCAAAATAAACAGCACAGGAATGCTTAAGGCAATGTTTAAAAGTAAATTTGATTTATTGTTGTAAACAAATATACCTAAACTAAATATACCAAAATAGGCAGGAATAATAAAAAAAGAAGCTCCTTCTAAATAGACAAAAACAACTATATTGATGATTAACCAAAAGAATAACGGAGCTACATAATAACTTAAAGTAGTTTTAGAATTTAAGAATTTAGAATAAATCCAAAAGCAAATCGCGATAGTTAAGAACACAAAAGCAAGTATGTAACTATGACCATTATACGTAAATCCATGAAGCATATCTTGGTATTCAGGATATAAGGACTGAATCATTTTCCATCCAAAGAAAACAACGATTCCGGAAATCAGCAATGAACCAAAAAGTGGAATGAATCCTTTTAATACATCTTTGAAATCTAATACATGTTTTCCTAATCCAAGAATAACAACCCCAAAAAACAAAATAAATGAAACAATCAATAATGGTAAATTCCAACTAAAAGGATAATGAATAAAGTCAAACGGAATACTAAAATAAATATGGTCTTCGGTTGTTTTTAAATTACTTAGATCTGCATTTGAAAAATGAGTAAGCAAAGGCATTAAATAGGTTGCTTGGTGTTCTAAAGATTCAGGAGTAAAGTTTTCAAAATTATCTTGAACAGTATGATAATCAAAATGGTCGTCAATAAAAGCAAAATTAAAACCCGGAATATCGGCAGTTTCCCTAAAAGCAGTTAAATCCGTATCATTAGGGAGCATTTTGTAGATGCTGTACATCAGTGAATTTGATACGGTATAATCAGGATCAGCCTCAGCAAAACCTTTAATTAAATTTGCATTACCACCATTGGTTTCTGCTAACATCATCGACGGACCCTTGGTACCACGAGCTTCAAAATTTATAACTAACCCTACGTTTTTTGCCCAAGGATGTTCAGTAGCAAATGCATATGCTCCATTTAAACCGAGTTCTTCAGCATCAGAAAACACAATGATAATGTCGTTTTTATGGGGAGAATTGTTGTGAAGAAAAGTTCGAATTCCTTCTAAAATTACGGCAAGACCATTGGCGTCATCACTGGCTCCATATGATTTTGAATGAGGAGCACTGTCGTAATGTGTTAATAATAACAAGGCTTTTGAGGAATTAGAACCTTTAATTCGGGCAATTACATTTTGTGTTTCAACTAAGTTGTTCCATTTACTTAAAACAGCACTTTTTTGAATTTCAGTTTCAAGGCCAAGTTTTTTTAATTCACTGTCAAGGTAATCAATTACATTTTGATGGTATGAACTTCCCACAAAATGGGGTTCTTTGGAAATGGCTTTGATGTGCTTTAATCCTCTTGCGGTTGAAAATTCAGAAAGAGGGGCATCTTCCTTTGAATAATCACTAGGCATCATGCGATAAAAAATAAAAGCAATAATCCCGGTAATCAGTAATGCCGAAAGTAGCGAGGTATAATTTTTTTTCATCATTATGTAGGTTAGTTACTTTAAATTAATGATCTTTTTTGACTAGCATATAATAATCGTTTTCTAAAACCATATAGCCCTGATCATATAAAAAATAATAAGTATTTCCGGTTTTTGTATGTAAAACAGATGTAAAATAATCAAAATCAAACCCCTTACTGAGCAGTTTTGATTTAGTTGTTTTGCTCTTACCATCAACATTTAAATCACTTAAAATGCGATAATTTTTGCGTAATTTATTATTAATATTCCGCATCAAATTTGTACTGTCTTTGTTTATCTTGTTGTTATAGGCATTCCTACAACCGTCGCTGCAAAACTTTTTGTCTTCGCGACCGATAATTTTTTCACCACATTCTAAACAGTTTTTCATAAGCTCTTGTGATTATTTCAACTTTTTGATATTATATAAATCGTGTCTTCTGTCTTTTAAAATCCGAACTGTTCCATATTCGTGTAATTGTTTTAACAAATCTAAGTCAACATCAACAATCAGTGTCATTTCAGTGTTTGGCGTAGCTTCAGCTTTAATCCCATTATTTGGAAAAGCAAAATCAGAGGGTGTGAAAACTGCCGATTGGGCATATTGAATATCCATGTTATTTACTTTCGGTAAATTCCCAACACATCCTGCAATTGCTACATAACATTCGTTTTCAATAGCTCTCGATTGGGCACAATGTTTAACTCGAGTGTAACCATTTTGAGTGTCGGTTAAAAACGGAACAAACAGTATGTTCATGCCTTCATCGGCCATTAAACGTGATAATTCAGGGAATTCAACATCGTAACAAATCATGATTCCAATTTTTCCGCAATCGGTATCAAAAGTTTTAATTTGCGAACCGCCTTTCATTCCCCAATGCAAAGATTCATTCGGGGTGATATGAATTTTAGTATACATTTCACTTGAACCATCACGTTTGCATAAAAAACCAACGTTGTATAACACTCCGTTTTCAAGATACGGCATACTTCCCGTAATGATGTTGATGTTATAGGAGATCGCATATTCTTGAAATCTTTTTCGAATAGGTTCGGTATGTCTTGCTAATTCGCGAATGGCATCCGCTTCTGAAAGATGATTATAATCGGCCATTAAAGGAGCGGTGAATAATTCCGGGAAAAGAGCAAAATCACTTCCATAACCCGAAACTACATCAATAAAAAATTCAGCTTGTTCAAAAAGTTGTTCAAGGTTATTCAGCGGACGCATTTGCCATTGAATCAAACCTAACCGGATGACACTTTTTTTCAAGTTGATTAAATTCGGACTTTCATCATAGTAAATGTTGTTCCATTCCATTAAAACAGCATATTCGTTGGAACTGGTGTCGCCAACCAAATAGTTTTTCATGATTTTTTTTACGTGAAAATCATTGCTTATTTGGAACGAAAGAACAGGATCGTATAATTCTTTTAATTTCACCTTTTCGATGTATTCTTTTGGTGAAAGTTTGTCCATGTAATCAATGTAATTTGGAATTCGTCCGGCAAAAATGATGGATTTTAAATTCAATTGCTCACACAATTCTTTTCGAGCATCATATAATCTTCGCCCTAAACGGAGTCCGCGGTATTTTGGATGTATGAATACATCAATACCATACAACACTTCTCCATTGGGATTATGTGTTGAAAAAGTATAATTTCCTGTAATTTGAGCATAGGTATGGTTGGCAATTACTTTATTATAATCAATAATCAATGAAAGTGCAGAACCAACCACTTTGTCATCCACCAAAACCACCAATTGACCTTCCGGGAAAATAGCTAGTAATTTCTCGATATGATGTTCTTTCCAATAGGAGTTTTCCAACTCACTGTAGGCTTCCATCATCGAATTTTTGAGTTCTTTGTAATCTTCAATCTTTAAATTTCGCAATTCAATTTTTCGAATAGCTTCCTGCATATATCTTTGTTTTTGTGCAAGATACGAATAAAATGTTCCGTTTGCAAACGGTTACAAACATTTACAACCGAAAGTAATTGTTTTACTACCGAATACTTTTTGAATACCGTCACAACTTTGTACCGTTGATTTGAAACAACCATCAACAAAAATCATTTATAAACCATTTAAATTTTTACACGCCATGAAAGCATTACAAAACAAAGTTCAGTTAATCGGTCATGTAGGCAAAGACCCAATTATCAAAGATTTTGAAGGAGGAAAAAAATTAGCCAATTTATCACTTGCAACCAAAGATGTGTATGTGAGTAAAAAAGGAGATCAGGTAGAACAAACCCAATGGCACAATATTGTAGCATGGGGAAAAACGGCAGAAATAATCGAACGGTTTGTTGAAAAAGGAAAACAAATCGGCATCACTGGGAAATTGACGTCCAGATCTTACGATGACAAAGAAGGAAACAAACGCTATGTTACCGAAGTAGTTGTGAGTGAACTGCTCTTGATGAAATAAAATCAATATCAAAAGTCAATTACACTATCAAAAATCAAAAACAGTAATCAATTTTAAATTTTATACGCCATGAACACAATGAAAAACAGAGTACAGTTAATCGGTCATGTAGGAAATGACCCGGAAGTAAAAACCTTTGAAGGTGGAAAAGTAGCTAATTTAAACATTGCTACTAATGATTCATACACCAACAAAAAAGGAGAGAAAGTAGAACAAACGGAATGGCATCGTATTGTTGCCTGGGGTCCAACAGCTGAAATCATTGAAAAATTAGTCAACAAAGGAAAAGAAATTGCCATTGAAGGTAAGCTCTCTACCAGAAGTTATGACGATAAAGAGGGAAACAAACGGTATATCACCGAAGTCGTTGTTAGTGATATAATGCTAATTGGTAAATAAGTTTAACCACTAAACACAAGAAATCATGAAAGTAAAACACTTTAGAGTTCGTGTGAGTGGAGAACACTTGCAAAACGATCAAGATGCCATCAATCAATTTTTAACAGAAGTTACGGTTGAAAAAACGGCGACAAATTTCATATCTGGAATGATAGATTATTGGTCAGTGTTGGTTTTTTATACTTCCAAAAATGCAAAACCAAAAGAATCATTTGAAAGTGAAAAAGTAGCCGTATTAAATTATGAGGAATTAAGTCAGGAAGAAAAAAACACCCTGAATTCACTTAAAAATTGGCGGACGGAAAAATCATCAAAATTGGGCTTGCCACAATACATGATTTGCCATAATTCTGAATTAATGACAATCGCAAAAGTAAAACCAGAAACCGTTGAAGAATTAAAAAAAATAAAAGGTTTTGGGGAACAAAAAATCTCTCGCTACGGTACAGATATTATTTCATTATTAACGGCCAGTTAATTAATTTTATAAAAATAGGGTAGTTTAATAAATCATCTGACTTGTCGGATGATTTTTTTTTGTATATTTAAAGTCCTAAAAGTAAATTGATTAGCTATGCCAGTAAAAAGTTATCAGGGAGAATCTGTAGGAGTACAAGCTCCCAAAGCTGAAGAAATTCATGTAGAACATTACATGAATAAGTCGGTAGTGAGTTTTAAAACAACTCAGGATATTTTAGAAATTATGGATGCCCTGGTTAAAAACTGTATTTCAGGAGGGCCAATTGTATCAGATTCTAATGAAGTTGTAGGGTTTATTTCAGAAGGTGATTGTATTCGACAACTCACCGAAAGTAAATATTATAATCTTCCGATGGAAGAAATGAATATTGAACATTACATGACTAAAAATGTTATTTGTGTTGGACCTGATGAAAGTTTACTAGACATCGCAAACAAGTTTTTGACCACAAAAAAAAGAAATTTCCCGGTAGTTCGCGATGGAAAACTAATCGGTTTAATCAGCCAAAAAAATGTTTTAAAAGCGGTACTTGAATGGAAAGGAACTCATTATAGACGTCATTAATAAATTGATTATTTGGCAATTGAAATTGTTTCAGGGAACAGCAATAAATCTTTTGGTAAACAACATTTGCCAACTAAAAATGGTTGATAGTATTCAAAAACTAAAAAGAATAACCATCTTCAAATTTTCGCAATATTAGTTGTTTTACCTTTGAATCGTAATAACTTAAAATATAGTAGTCTTTGTATTTTATTCTATTATATGTTATAATCGAATTGTTTTCTTGTAAAAATCCCGAGATAAAATCTTCAGCCAAAGGGTCAAATGGAGATTGTTTAGGTTTGAATTCTGAATCAAAACGGCATTCAAAAAATACATTCTGTGTTATTTCATTTGCATATAAATCAGGTGAATAGACTTCTCCACCAGCAATTATACCACCAATGGTAACTAATGATCCAATAACTAAACTACCGGAACTTAAAACATTATTTGTTCCGCCAATAGTAAACAACAAATCGTTTTGGGTCTTATAAACCGTTAATCCTAAGGATTTGTTTTTTAATCGATTTAAAAATTTTTGTGTGTTTTTAATTTCTTGAGGTTGATAATTTCCACTTTGAATATAAAATGGCGAATTTTTAAATGAAATAACTTCGTTTTGCATTACACTATACTGGAGTGTTGGTTCTTTTCCACTATAATCATGTTTAGAAATTATCAATTGGGTTTCATTAGCTTTAAATTGATATAAATTTCCGTCATGATAAAAAGAGTTTGATTTGCCAACCCCACTTTTTAAAGTTTCTTGGGAGAATTTTTTTTCTGTTATTTCATAA
>NZ_PNJW01000062.1 GCF_013822155.1 Flavobacterium sp. | reverse complement strand
GACCATATACTTATAGCAACTGTCTAAATTTTTTTCCGTATTCAATCGAAATAAATTATGATAAACATGAATTAAACTGGCAGTGTCTTTTTCTTTTAAGCCTATGTTTAATGCTTTGTAGTAATTTTTAAAAGCTTTAGTGGAATCTCTGATTATTGAATAACGGGTTCCTATTTGTTCTAAAATTTCAGCATTACCTTTTAGTTTGTTTTTTTCAGAAACAGCTAACGCTTTATAAAGCGTGCTTAAGGATTTATCGTGGTCGTTTAATCGACCATAAATTTTGGCTTTCTTGACCGATATTCTACAGAATTTATCAAATTGATTTTGTTGAAAATAATATTCTGATTTAGTTTTAGCATAATTTAAACCTTTTATTAATTCGTTTTTTTCCATATAATAATCAACAGAATCAATTTTAGGCTGAGCAAAAATTGACACATTGAATACTATTAAAAAGAAAAAAAAGAAGTGTTTATTCATTGACTAATACTTTAATTTTAGGTTTTATTGAATAAGTAGCCCCTAAATTTTCAAAATCTTGCTGTATAAATTTTACATCAATAATGCCGGCAAAAGCTTCACAATTAAGCGTTTCCGTTACATATTTTAAAGAGGGTTCTGTTTGTCCGGGTTTTAATTCAATAGTGATAGCATAAACGCCGTCTTTGTCCGCTACAGAAAAGTCGCAATTGTCCGGAATTTCATAGACTAAACTGTAGCTTTTTTCATCAACTCTTGTAATGCTGTAAGTGCCTAAAAGTTCCATAATTATTGTTTGATTAAGTTGTTTTTAATTGCATATTTTACTAATCCAATAGTGTTTTTCACATTTAGTTTTTTGATTAAATTCTTGCGGTGGGTTTCTACGGTATTGGCACTGATAAAAAGCTCTTCGCCAATTTCTTTTCCACTGTATTCCAAGGAGATTAACTTGAGTATTTCTAATTCCCGTTCGGTTAAAACATTACTCATATGAACATCTTGATTAGATGCTACTGTATGATTACCTGAAAATGAACTGAAAATTTTGTCTTGAATGTTTTTAGAAAAATATTCTCTTCCGGAAGCAACCACTTCAATAGCTTCAACAATACTTTCGCCGGCACATTCTTTAGATAGGTAACCTGTTGCTCCTAATTTCAACACCTCTTTAATTAATTTCAAGTCGTCATAACTGGATAGTATGATAACGCGACAAGTGTAGCCACTAACAGAAAATTCTTTTAAAACTTCAATGCCATCTTTATGAGGCATGTTGATGTCCATAATTAAAATATCAGCCTTGTTTTCTTTAACTGTTTTAACCAAATCCAACCCGTTTAAGGAATGACCCACGACCTCAAATTTCGAATTAGTTTTAAGTACGGCTAACATTCCGTCAATGAGCACCTGATGATCATCGGCTAAGTGAATTTTAATTTTGTTTGGCATAATTATTAGGCGAGTCGAGTATAGTATTAAGATTAATCAATCTCAAATGTAAAAAAAATTAAGAATATTTCCTTTTTTTCTTTATTTAATTTTGACAATCTTACAGAGAGTAAAAACGCTTGATTAAAAGTATAAAAAAATCCGAACCATTGGTTCGGATTTTTAACGCACTAAAATAAACTAAGTTTAAAGTACTATTTACGTAATCTGCCCGACGATTTCACGAGCTTTTCATCCTTTTGAATAGCGAAATTGGCTAACGCTAAAAACACGATAGATAATAAAGGAAGAATAAGCCCAATACCCTTCTCAGACACTTGCGGATCTCCAGATAATTTTGGGGCATACAACACAAACAATAGCAATAAAATTACATTTAATATGATGTTCAATCTGCTTACGACAAATTGTTGAGGTCTTTTTTTATAAGAAAAAATGGTTAAGATGGATAAAACGGCACTAAACCCAAATAAAATGGAAATAGGCAAATCTGCTTGAAAAAAGAAAGGAAAACCATTTTCATCATACCATAAAGGAAAGATAAAAGATAATACTCCATTGCAAATAAATGCACCAATAAGATATAACGTTTGAATCCTTTGTAACATTTTGTATTATTAACATCGCAAAAATATATTTTCTTTTTTAATAAATACCATTGTTTGCTAAAAAAATATTTGTAATATTGCAATAGAATTCTGTTTTTACTTCATTTAACAGACACAAAATTAACGTGTACCTCATTACATTTTCTGAATAAAAAAATTAATATCATAGAACATTCATGTTTGAAATTTCTGCATTAAAAGAAATGAAGCTTTCTGAGCTTCAAGACATTGCAAAAGCTGCAAAAACAATAAAATTTCATGGCGTAAAAAAAGAAGAGTTGATTCAGAGTATACTCGATACGCAATCTTCTTCCTCAAAACCGGATGAAATGCCGGCAGATGATAATGGTTCAAAAACAAAACGTGCCAGAATAATACCTGTAAAAATTAAGCCTTCTGCTGAAAATTCACCTTTTTCAAAATTTGATTCGGCTGAAGCCATGGTTGAAAAACCAATTCCAGCTGTTGTAATTGAAGAACAAATTCCATCAGAAAAAACAGAGGAAAGACCTGTAAAATTTCAAAAAGCTAAATTTGAAAAAAAGAATTTCAAAAAGCAAGTTGATAATCCGGTTGAAGTTATTCAGGGAGAAGCCTCAGATAAAGTAGAATCTTCTGAAGAAGTTCCTTCAAACGAAGAACAACCACAGCGTCAGCCCAATCAGCCCTTTTCAAAGCATAATAATGGAAATGGGAACGGAAATAACAATCCGAATTTTAAAAATAAAAAGACAAATTACCGCGACGCAGATTATGAATTTGACGGAATCATTGAAAGTGAAGGTGTTTTAGAAATGATGCCGGATGGTTATGGTTTTTTGCGTTCGTCCGATTATAATTATTTAGCTTCACCGGATGATATTTATTTGTCCACTTCTCAAATTCGTCTTTTTGGTTTAAAAACAGGAGATACGGTTAAAGGTGTAGTTCGCCCTCCGAAAGAAGGCGAGAAATTTTTCCCATTGGTGAAAGTATTGAAGATTAACGGGCATGATCCACAAGTGGTGCGTGACCGTGTTTCTTTTGAACATTTAACGCCAATTTTTCCACAAGAAAAATTTAATCTAGCGGAAAAACAAGCAACAGTTTCTACTCGAATTATAGATTTATTTTCGCCTATCGGAAAAGGACAACGTGGTATGATTGTAGCCCAACCGAAAACGGGTAAAACAATGTTGTTAAAGGATATTGCTAATTCCATCGCGGCGAATCATCCGGAAGTATATTTAATTGTACTGTTGATTGATGAGCGTCCGGAAGAGGTAACCGATATGCAACGAAATGTACGTGGAGAAGTTATTGCTTCTACTTTTGATGAACCGGCAGACCGACATGTGAAAGTGGCAAATATCGTTTTAGAAAAAGCAAAACGTTTAGTAGAATGTGGACACGATGTGGTGATTTTATTAGATTCTATCACCCGTTTGGCCAGAGCATACAATACGGTTCAACCGGCATCCGGTAAAGTATTAAGTGGAGGTGTAGATGCCAATGCATTACAAAAACCGAAACGTTTCTTTGGAGCAGCCCGTAATATTGAAAATGGAGGTTCGTTAAGTATCATCGCCACAGCCTTAACAGAAACAGGTTCAAAAATGGATGAAGTTATTTTTGAAGAGTTTAAAGGAACCGGTAACATGGAGCTTCAATTAGACAGAAAAATAGCGAACAGACGTATCTTCCCGGCAATTGATTTAACATCCTCCAGTACGCGTCGAGATGATTTATTGTTAGATGAAAAAACAATTCATCGCATGTGGATTATGCGTAAATATTTGGCCGATATGAATCCTGTGGAAGCTATGGATTTTATCAATGACCGATTTAAAAAGACAAGAAATAATGATGAGTTTTTGATTTCCATGAATGATGGGTAATTTCAATATAGGAGTATAAAAAAGTCGTCCGAAATTAGTATTTGGACGACTTTTTTTTTAATTATTTATTTTTTCTTAATGATTTTAATACTCTCTTTTTCGCTTGAATTTGTTATTAGCGTTAAAAAATAAACACCATCTTCTCCATCCAATTGAAAAGTCACATTTTTTACATCAGAAAAATAAATTTGTCTAATTTCTTTTCCTAACATATCAGTTTGAATTATTGAACCCGTAAATTCCTTGTTAAAATTTATATAGACAAGTTCTGTTGTAGGATTTGGATATACTTTTATTCCGGCAAGTATTGGATTGGAAAACGTTAGACTATTACTCTCTAATTTTAAAACCCAATAATCAGATTGACCACGACTTGCTTCTGTTTTTTCTCCGGAAATACCCGAAAAAGTGCTTCCGGCAACAAAATAACCTCCATCCGGTGCTTCAATGACATTTGTTCCGGCTTCATTTTCAGAACCGCCTATCGTTTTTTGTCCAATTATATTTCCATTCGTATCAATTAATACCACCCAATAATCACTTAAACCTCTTGAATTACTTGTTTTGTCACCGGAAATAGAAGAGCGAGAACTTCCGCTTAAAAGAAAATTCCCATCTATTGTTTGTGATAGTCTGTTAAGTGATTCTTGGTCATTACCACCAATCGATTTTTGCCATAAAATATCACCTGTACTATTCAATTTAAGTAACCAAAAATCGGATAAACCATTTGATGCAACCGTTTTATCACCGGAAACTAAACCTGCCGATGTTCCGCCAACCAGAATATCATTTTCCGGGGTGATGAGCATATCTGAAAGTAAATCGGTATCGGTGCTTCCAATTGTTTTTTGCCATTCAATAACACCTTGAGGACTCAATTTTAAAATCCAAAAATCATGACTATTGCCTCTACTGTTTTCACTTTTTTCAAACCCAATGTTTGATCTGGAACGACCACCAAGTAAAAAACCACCATCATTGGTTTGGGAAACGGTTTTAAAAAGGTCTTCATCTTCACCGCCTATGGTTCGTTGCCATTCAATGTTCCTATTTTCGTCTAGCTTTAGCACCCAGAAATCTGCATTTAAAGCAGAAAAACCTCTGAAATTTTCTGTTTTTTCACCCGAAATAGGCGACCTGGAGCTACCTCCAACAAAATAGCCACCATCTGTGCATGGAATAGCCATCATGTCAAACTCTGAACCGCTACCTCCAATCGTTTTTTGCCATTCTATAGTACCAAGTTCGTCTATTTTTACTAACCAATAATCTCCCTCACCTCTTGAATTTTCTGTTTTATTTCCTGAAATATTAGACCAAGAAATATTTGAAATAAGAAAACCGTTATTATCTGTTTTAATTACATCATAATTATATTCTCCTCCATCTCCACCATAAGCTTTCTGCCATAGAATTTCGCCATTTACATTTATTTTTAATACCCATGTATGTGATAAACCACCAAAACCATTTATAGTTTTATCGCCCGAAATGTTAGATTGTGATTGCCCGGATAATAAATAACCATCACCATTAATTACAGCTTTTCTAAAAGTGTCTAAGTTATTCCCTCCTATAGTTCTCTGCCATTCGATACCCGGTTGGGCAACAGCCATAATAGAAGTTAGTATAAGTAGAAAATAAAATTTCATGCGACTAGTATTTATAGATAACAGTCTGTTTTACGGCACCACTTTCGGTTTCTTTACGAATAATATGATAATATTCGTTCATTAAGTTTTGAAAAAGTTCGGGGTCTTTTACTTGGATTTCATTTAATTCCTGAATTGTTATATTCATTGATCCTAAATCTTTTGTAGAAATAACTAATCCATTTACAAAATCTTCTGTTTGACAAAAAGGTTGTCGATTACAATCTACAAAAACTTCATTTGTGATAGTTGGATTTACTTGATTAATTTGAACATTGAATGTATAAGTTGTATTTATAATTTCAGGCAAATCATTAATAGTTGCCGTATTTATGTCGTCAGCATTTACATCAGGAAAAACATAATCAAAACTTTTTTGAAAACGGTGTTTAATCATAGTATTTCTACATACTTCTGCTGTTCCATCGCCATTATCAGAGATACTTCTAATAATTGTTCCACCATAAGGAATTGTTTCAAAAGGTTCATATAAGCTTTCAATTGTATTGTAAGTTTGGAGTACGTGTGCCATTGAGGGGCTTTGTAAATGACTTCTCATTCGTATTACTTGACCAGGTGTAAAATGAAAACCACAAGTTGAATAAGGATCATATCCTAAATAATTTGCGGGTATAATATCAACATAAGGCTCACCTGAACAATCTGTACTATTTGGATTATAAATATATTCACAGTTGGCAAACCAAGGTTGAGAGGACTGTGCAGGAGTATCGTGAACTAAATCACCAGCAACATTTGCATTGTAAAGCGGTGAGTTTACGTCTCTAGTTACATGTTCACATTGGGTTGTATTATATAAATTAAAAACATGATGTAAAGTAAAACAATGGCCTAATTCATGCCCTAATACCTGCATTCTGCTAGAATCATTCATTGTATGAAATGAAAAGACCGCCCATGTATTTCCATTTGTTGCATAAGCATGACCAATATGTGTGTAGTTAACAAAATAAATATTATAGGTATTGTAGTCATGTAAACCTAAAGTTGAAATTGAAGTTCCATTTTGTAGGCCATTCGTAACGTCTGAATTATAGGATATATCAAAACCTTTGTATTTGAAGAAAATATTATGTGGATTAAATGTAACGTTCGTGTCTTTTAGAATTTCCATGATTTCATTTTCTCCAAATTGGTTAACAAGTTGACCATTTACAGTTAATTCGTCTAGTATAACTCCATAATCATCATACACAATATGGAATTTTACATTTAGAACATACTTATTGTCAGCATTGTAGGTGAAATTCGGGGGGGGGGTAATATTATTTACAGGTGTTTCATCTCCGTTCCCACAAACAAAAGATTGTGCGTTAATTAAAGTTGCACAACTCAAAAACAAAAGAAAAATAATATTTTTCATAAATAAATGATTTAAATGCTTAGTTATTAAGTATAATGTAATTAAAAAATTTATAAAAAAGATACTTCCTACAAAATAAATCATAAAATATAAAAAGTTGTCTTTGATAGACCAAAGACGACTTTTTGTTTTTTATTATTTAATACTTTAAATATTATATTGCCAAAACAATCTTTGTAAAATCATCGCTTTTCAAAGCAGCACCACCAATTAGACCTCCGTCTACATCGGGTTTAGAAAAGATTTCGGCAGCATTTTCAGGCTTGACACTTCCTCCATAAAGAATGGAAACATCTTCAGAAACTGAATTTCCGTATTTTTTATTTATGGTATCTCTGATAAAATCATGCATTTCTTGAGCTTGATCAGGTGAAGCGGTTTCTCCCGTTCCTATGGCCCAAACAGGTTCATACGCCAAAATAATATTTTTCCAGGCAGAAGCTTCTAAGTGAAATAATCCGTCTTTTAATTGGTTTTCAACTACATTAAAATGTTGTCCCGATTGACGCTCTTTTAATTCTTCGCCAAAACAAAAAATAATTTCCATTTCGTGTTTAAGTGCCGTATCTACTTTATTGGCTAACAAAGCATCGGTTTCATGAAAATATGCTCTACGTTCTGAATGACCTAAAATAACAATATTTACACCCACACTTTTTAACATAGAAGCGGAAATTTCACCTGTAAAAGCACCTGATTCAGCCTGATGCATATTTTGTGCCGCAACTTCAATGTTTGTAAATTCTAAATGATCTGCCGCCGCCGCCAAATTAATAAACGTAGGAGCAACAATTACTCTTTGTTCAATGTCTGTTGGAATTTTGTTGATTAATTCATTTAATAAATCTTCCGTTTCTTCAGCCGTTTTGTGCATTTTCCAGTTTCCGGCTACGATTTTTTGTCTCATTAGTTTAGATTTTTTATAGTAGAAATAAGTTTTTCATCATCAGCTTCAATGGCTTTGTATAGAGAAATTTCCCCTTTTTTATTCAATACCATATACCTTGGAATCCAATCTAAATCGATAGAATTACTGAAAGTTCCGCCTTTCCATTTGGATAAAATTAAATAATGTTCTCCTTTAACTCCGTATTTTTCAATTCCTTTTGACCAACTTTCAGGAGTTTTATCGTAGGATAAAAATAAATAAACAGCATCAGGAAATTGTTTTTGTAATTCAACTACTTTAGGCATTCCTTTTACGCAATCAGGACACCAAGATGCCCAAACATCAATGATAACCGTTTTACCTTCATATTTTTTTATAATAGTTTGAAAAGATAATTCGACACCATCAACAGAAAGCATTTTATCTTCTAAGGCTTCTTTTGTAAAAGCTGTTTTTTGAGCATTGGAACAAGATATTATTCCCAGAGCCACACATACGGTAAGCAGTATTTTTTTCATTTTCATTTTATTAATTAAACAAATTTACAATAACTAGGGAAACGAAATCCTAATAAACTGCTAATAATATCCGAAATCGATTTAGCTTAATCGAATTTTTGGATCTAAATAAGCATAAACTAAATCAACCAAAATATTAATAACGACGAATGTAGTTGCAATCACAATTACCGAACCCATGATGACCGGTAAATCTAAATTGTTTAATGCCTCCACAATTTCTTTTCCAAGGCCATTCCAACCGAAAATATATTCTACAAAAACTGCTCCGGCTAACATGGAAGCAAACCATCCTGAAATGGCTGTCACGACAGGGTTCAAGGAGTTTTTTAAGGCATGATTTTTAATGATTTGGAAGGAGTTTAAACCTTTGGCTTTCGCCGTTCGAATATAATCTTGTCCGAATGTTTCCAACAATGAATTCCGCATTAATTGAATAACAACACCTAAAGGACGAATTCCTAGAACAATGGCCGGTAGAATACTATTTTTCCATTGAATGTAGCTTCCTTCCCCAAAATCGTCAACTTCATATAAACTTCCGGTCATGTTGAGTCCGGTATAGCTATGCCAAACAAATCCAAATAACCAAGCGAATAAAATGGCACTGAAAAAGGAAGGTATACTCATACCTAAACTACTGACTAGTGCAATCATTCTGTCTAAAAGTGTGTCTTTGTAAAGAGCAGAAACAATACCTAGAAAAACACCTACAACTATGGCAATAATAATAGCCAAAAGAGCTAAAATAAACGTATTTGGCAATGTGTTTCCTATAACATCGCTAACTTTTTTACCGCTTTTTTGAAAACTTTCTCTTAAATAGGGCGTTTTTAAAACGATGTTAGTATTTCCAATCGTAATGAAATTGATTCCGTTGTATTTCCCTTCAGATAAAAAAGTGTACGAATCTGATTTTGTACTATGAAACGACAAAGGAGACAAATCGTTTAAATAATATAGATATTGAGTAGAAATAGGTTTGTCGAAACCATATTTTTTCTTAACCAACGCGAGTTGCTCTGAATTTTCATTTTGATCTAGCATCATTCGGGCAGGATCGCCGGGAAGTATCGTAAATAAAATAAAAATGACGGTGATTACTCCAAACAGGGTGAGTAGTGCGTAGCCAATTTTATGGAGTAAATAACGAATCAATTTTTAGGGGTGTCTTTTTTTAAATTCTTTATTCTGGCAAGTATACCACCTATTGAGATGAATAAGATAAGAATACCTAAAATGATTGTGACATATTTTGGCAGAAAATCACTTTTTTGATGAATAAATAATAGGTTTACACCAATAATAATCATGAAAATTGAAGCGATGCTATTGCCAATAGTAAAGGTGTTTTTCATCTTAATTCAACGTTACTTTGTCAATATCATTGAAATGTTTTTTCTGAACAATCGTTCCCTTGTTTAAAACAACGATGCTTGGATTAGCTCTTTCAATGGTTTTTAAGGTGGTAGCATCACAAAAATAATAGTCAAACGTTAATTTATGCTTGTCTTTTACAGACTTGATTAATGTTTCGTCAGAAGCGGTCATTCCAATTACTTTATATCCTTTTTTGAGAGCAGCTTGATGAAATTCTTCCAGTTTAGCTAAGCCATCATCGTCCGCTTTTCCTAAATCATATGAAATCAGCATAATTAATTTAGGTTCTTTGAGCATGTCTTCCGTATAATCACTTCCGTCTAATTCAATGGTGAAATCATGAATAGGAGGAACGTAACCTTGTTTGATTAATTTGTCTTTTCGATCGACAAATTCTGCTGTTTCAGGAACTTTGTTGGCCATTACATCGGCTTGAGAAAACTCAGTTTCCACACCATTCACTTTGTAAATAAAAAGCATTTCATATTCCGATAAGGTCGCACCTGCCGGAATTTCCATTCCTTTTTGGATGTTATTTCCAACAGCAAAAGCCCGAAAATCAATAACCGGTAAATGCATCAGCACATAATAAGCTAAAAACAAGCATGCGGTATACGACATAAAAACGGTTGCATTTTGACCTAATTTTCCAACAATCGGTTGAATGTATTTCAGATTAATTATTAAAAATACAATTAATACCAATAAGACAATATCCTTTGTAAACGATTCCCATGGCGTAAGTTTCAGGGCATCACCAAAACAACCACAATCAGTTACTTTATTAAAATAGGCTGAATAAAAGGTTAGAAAAGTGAAAAATACAATCATTAAAAAAAGGCTCCAAACTGTAAATTTTGGTTTGAATCCAATTAAAAGCATTACCCCTAAGACTATTTCAAAAATGACCACGACCACTGCAATTAATAAAGCAAGCGGAACCAAAAAGGGGATGTTTAAAACACCTTCAGAAAAATATTCTTCCAGTTTAAATGAAAACCCAACCGGATCGTTCAGTTTTATTAATCCGGAAATAATAAATAATAATCCAACAAGAAAACGGACAATGTGAGTGAGTACTTTCATGGTTTTATTTTTTGTGAAATCCTAAGTGAATTAGGGCAAAAACAGCATAATTAATCATGTCTTGATAATTAGCATCAATTCCTTCTGAAACTAACGTTTTACCTTTATTATCTTCGATTTGTTTTACACGAAGCAATTTTTGCAAAATTAAATCGTTGAGAGAGCTCACACGCATTTCACGCCAAGCTTCTCCATAGTCATGGTTTTTATTTTCCATGAGTAATTTTGTTTCTGCAATTTTCTCGTCATACAAGCGAGTTGCCTCTTCTAAATTTAAATCAGGTTGATCCACGACCCCTTTTTCTAATTGAATTAAGGCCATGATAGAATAATTGATAATACCAATAAATTCACCGGTTTCATCTTCATCTACTTTGCGAATTTCATTTTCCTGTAGACTACGAATGCGTTGAGCTTTGATGAAAATTTGGTCAGTTAGGGAGGGCAAACGAAGAATTCTCCATGCACTGCCATAGTCTTTCATTTTATTGCAATATAATTGTCGGCAAACAGCGATGACTTTATCATATTGTTGTGAGGTACTATCCATTATTGAATTATATTTGTAAAGATTTTCAAAAATACAATTTTCAAAAGAAGTAGATGCTACTTTTTAACGCCTTTTTTCAAACGATATGTTAATAAACTGCCAAGGCAAACTGATTGATTTAGCGACACCCAAAGTGATGGGAATTTTAAATGTAACACCAAATTCATTTTATGACGGAGGAAAATATAAAAATGAATCCGAAATAGTAAAACAAGTGGAAACAATGTTGGTTGATGGAGCTGATTTTATTGACGTCGGAGCTTATTCCAGTAAACCCAATGCCGAATTTGTCTCCGAAGAAGAAGAAATAGCCCGTTTAATTCCGGTTTTAAAATTGGTTTTAAAAGAATTTCCAACAACTTTATTATCCATTGATACCTTTAGAAGTGAAGTAGCTAAAGCTGCGGTAAAATCAGGTGCCAGTATTATTAACGATATTTCGGCAGGAAGTTTGGATGATAAAATGATGAAGACGATAGGAAAACTTCAAGTTCCATACATTATGATGCATATGAAGGGAACACCACAAACGATGACTCAACTCACACAATATGATGATATTGTAAAAGATATGTTATTTTATTTTTCTGAAAAAGTGGCTTTGGCAAGAAGTTTTGGCATAAATGATTTAATTATTGATCCCGGATTTGGTTTTGCTAAAACAGTAGAACAAAATTTTGAAATTATGCAGAAATTAGAATTATTTAAAGTGCTGGAATTACCTATTTTAGCAGGAGTTTCCAGAAAGTCAATGATTTATAAACCATTGGATTTAACCCCTGAAAAAGCGTTGAACGGCACAACAGCTCTCAATATGATTGCCTTAACCAAAGGAGCTTCTATTTTGCGGGTTCATGATGTAAAAGAAGCGGTGGAATGTGTAAAATTATTTTCCTTAATGAGTTTATAATATGAAGAAAGTTTTAGTACTAGTCGTTTTACTCTCTTTTATTTCCTGTCAAAAAGAAGTGCAATTAGTTCAGGCGGTCAGCACTATTGATACGACGGTTGTAGACCATTCTCCGGTTTATATTTTTTTTGAAAAAAAAGGGAAAGACACCGTTGCAGAGGTTAATCGGAAAAACACTATCGGTACAACCAATTGGATTTTCAACATTGACAAACGACTGCCTTTAAAAATAGTTATTCCAGAAATTATCAAGTTGCAACAAAAGAGAGAAGGCCCACAAATGCATCAAAATGATCAAGCAACAAATTATTATTCTTATATGGATAGTGTTCAGAAAACATTAGCATTCATGTCTTTTAAGGAAATAAAGTACACCTACAATTCCTATTTTTCATCTATTTATGTAAAAGATAATCCGGATTATCATATTCATTTTCAAACTTTCACGGTAAATTTTAAACCTAATAATAAAGTATCTGTTGATGGAAATGAAGTGGAGATGAAAGAATTGCTTGCTTTTTTAAAAGAATACACTTCTTTTTCAAGTGAAGATAAACGCGTGTTGCTTTACTTAAATTTTGATGAACGTTTAACTTTTGATCAGTACTTATCCAAAGTAATTGAATTGAAAATTTTAGAAAATGAATTGGTTTCTATTTCACCAACACATTTTATTTATGACAAAAAGAAATTACCGGATTGTAATTGTGCTTTGTAAATTTTAACGAGTAATCATTCTTCTGCAATTAGAATTATTTGACATTGTTATTGATGATGATAAGGCTCATTTTTCAAAATAGTAAAACCACGGTATACCTGTTCAATAAAAAATAACCGCACCATTTGGTGTGAAAAAGTCATTTCAGACAATGAAATTTTTTGTTGAGCTTTCTGATAAACGGTTTCTGAAAATCCATAAGGACCACCAATGACGTAGACCAATGTTTTTATTCCGGCATTCATTTTCTTTTGTAATTCATTGGCAAACCCAATACTGGTAAATGATTTTCCGTTTTCATCCAACAGAATTAAAAAATCAGTAGGGGAGAGTTTGGCTAAAATCAGTTCACCTTCTTTTTCTTTTTGTTGTTCTTCTGAAAGGTTTTTAACATTTTTAATATCGGGAATTATTTCCAATTCGAATTTGATATAAAAAGACAATCGCTTTTGATATTCTTCAATCAGTGCTTGAAGGTTTTTATGGTCAGTTTTGCCAATGGCAATGAGTTTGATATTCATTTGACTATATTTTTTCAAAAGTATAAAGTTATTTTTTTATTTTAGTTAAAAATATAAAAACGATGAATTGCAAGAACTGCCAAAATAGTATAGAAACAGCTGATAAATTTTGTTCCAATTGTGGGGCTCAAGTTGTGACAAAAAAATTAACAATTAAAAATATACTTTATGATTTTTCTGAACGCTATTTAAGTTTTGATAATAAATTTTTGACAACATTTAAAACACTTTTTACCAATCCAGAATGGGTTATTAATGGTTATTTAAATGGACTTAGGGTTCGTTATGTAAACCCAATTACCTATTTGATTATTGCTGTAACGTTAAGTGGATTCAATATTTTTTTGATGAAAAGAGGCTATTTAGGAGAGATTGATTATGGAGCTTTTTCCGGAAATCAAAAATCTCCGTTTGACATGAAAGAATTTATGAATTCTTTTTATGATTACAACAGTATTTTAATTTTTTTTAGTATTCCTTATTTGGCATTATTGTCTAAAATAGTTTTTTATAATTTTAAGCAGTTTAATTATGCGGAACACAATTTAATTTATTTTTATACCTACTCTCAATCATCCATCTTTGTTTTATTATTTATTCCTTTTCTGATTATTTTTAATTTAGATTTTTACAGTTATTCAATTTTTACATTTGTTTTCATGATAGTTTATCATGCTTATGCTTTGAAAAGGGTTTTTAGTTTAACGGGAAAGCAATTAATTTTAAAAACGTTTATTTTTATTCCTGTCGGAGTTATTTTCTATATAATTTTGAGTATTATTTTAATAATAATTTATTTTGTTTATCTCATTTCAACCGGAAAATTTAATCCGCAGGATTTTGCTCAATAATGAATTATTAAGTTTATTTTTGCACTGCAGACCGCCTTATCGTCTCGATTTATCGGGGAGGAAAGTCCGGACACCAAAGAGTAGCATAACGGGTAACACCCGTCCGTTCGCCTCGGCGAATGAGGACTAGTGCAACAGAAAGTATGTACAGTTCGGCTGTAGTGAAACCAGGTAAACTCTATGCGGTGAAATGCCATGTATATCAACGTTCCGTCACGGCGGATAAGGGCTACTCGTCCGAGGTTGAAGGGTAGGCAGCTAGATTCAATGGGTAACTATTGAGCAAGATAAATGATAAGGGTTCGCTTTGGCGAATACAGAATCCGGCTTACAGGTCTGCTTTTTTTATGGTGATGGACAAATGATTATTCCTCTTCTTCAGAAGAATTATTACCCGCTGTTTCATCACTTTCCCATTCAAAAAACGAAAAAGTGGAACCGCCATAATTCTTTTGAAAAGAAAAAGTAGTCATGTGTTCCAGTTTAGTGTGTTTGGAATGCTCTACTATCATCATTCCGTCTTCCACTAACAATTCGTTTGTAAAAACTAGTTCAACTATTTTTTCAAAGTCCTTTTGCTCCATTCCATAGGGTGGGTCGGCAAAAATAATGTCAAAATCACCTTTTGTTTTTTCTAAAAATTTAAACACATCACTTTTAATGGCTGTAATGTTGAATTCAAATTCATCTGTAGTTTTTTTGATAAAGGAGATACACCCATAATCAGCATCAACTGAAATAATCGGTTCACTGCCTCGGGAAGCAAACTCAAAACTGATGTTTCCGGTTCCGGCAAATAAATCCAATACCTTTAATTCGGTAAAATTAAAATGATTGTTTAAAATGTTAAACAATGCTTCTTTACTCATATCGGTGGTTGGTCGAACAGGAAGGTTTTTGGGAGGCGATAACCTGCGGCCTTTGTATTTTCCGGATATGATTCTCACGTGTTGAAAAGGATAAAATGGGTACGGTTTTCCTGAGTTGAAAAGGAGTTTGTTTTTTGCAGTTCAGAAACATCCAACATAGCAGTATTTCTTACATATTGATATGCTTTTTGGTACAAAGCATCATTTTCAGAGCATTCACCCAAAATAAATAATTTCATGGATTCCGGGTTCAAATGCAGTTGTTCTGCAGTAAATAATAAATAGTACAGAAAATCTTCTGCGGTTTGGTATTCAAAGGAGTTATATAACAAAAGCTTCTGATTTTGAATAACAATAATTTCAAAATGAGTAGAAGCCACATGAACAAACATATTTTGTGCCTCATCATTTTTAGATAAATCCAATAATTTAGACACTAAAATACTTGAAAAATGCTGGTATTCAAAAGAGCCAAACTGATCAATTAAATAATTATTTATGTTAACATAGGGCACGTATACATTCACCATTTCGTGTTTTTCCATTTCATCAACAGCAAAATAATCGGTTTCAAAAACTTTGGTATTGTATTGCAGGTAACTTCCTTTGTATTCTTCATCAAAAAGTGGTTTTGGCACAAAAGTGCTCAAATTGTTTTCGTGAAGAACGACAATTTCATCGTAGGATTTTGTTAAGTCTGAAAAATCTAACATTGATTTCCACAAACTGTTTTCAATAGTAAAAGATTTAGGGAAATTTGAAAAGTCAATTTTTTCGAAGGAAATCAATTGACCGGATAAAGTGTCACGGCAACAAAAAGAAAGCCCATTCAGTGAAACCTGAATGGACAACTTTTTATAACTTTTTTGGATGACGCTATTATTCGTTATTTCCATATTTTTTAGGCCAGTTTCCTGACATACTTACTTCTTCTAATGAACCTAATAAAATGTATTCACCATTGATTCCTTCAACTGAAACCACTTTCTTTTCTTTGGCAACTAAACTAGGATCTTGGTCTGATAATAAAGAAGATTTATTTAATTTTGCTTCAAAAACAGGTATTTTTAAATCATCACGTTCAATATATCCTGCTTTTAAAGTGATTTTTGTTTCAATATCTCCCACTTTTACAATATTCAGGTTTTTATATCGATCAGAACCTTTAAATAAAGAATCTTTGATGCTTA
>NZ_PNJW01000061.1 GCF_013822155.1 Flavobacterium sp. | reverse complement strand
TTTAAATGAAAGAATATGATTATTATTCAACTAAAGATTCAATATGCACTAATTTATATTTAGGCAAAATTTGTTTATTTTGTTTTATTTGGAGCTATCGAAACTAAAGATTTTTAATCCTATCTGCCAAAACTGTAAATATAAAAGGGTAAGCTTTTATTGAAAGCTATACCCTCTTTATATTTTAATAAACATACTTTTTAGAAAGTGACTTCAACAGCAAAATTTATTTTACTATTAATTTCTTAACGCTTCTTTTATCTCCCGAATAAACAGCCAATAAATAGATTCCCTTGGATAACCTTTTCACATCAATTTTTGCAAATCCATCGGATGTACTCAAAACCAAATTACCTACCATATTATATATTTCAACTTTATCAAGAGGCACTTTGGTTTCAATAGTTAGAAAATCATCTGCGGGATTCAAAAAAGAAAATTGATCTAATTCAGCATAGGTTGCTACTTCTAGAGCACAATTATTCCCTACAACATATGAAATATATTTTGTGACAGATAATCCTCCGGCATATGCAAATTTAACCGCATAACTAATCGTAGCCCCAACAGTTTGTCCGGTAATAGTCTTGGTGTAAATATTCCCAGAAACATTTGTCATTTGTGTCTCAGTGAATGGAGTTTGTTGCCTCAAAAAAGCAACTACACCTACTTTATCAGTATCCAACAATTCAAAAGTAATTTTCACATCTGTACCTAAGGTTTCGAAAGCATAATTGTAACCTATGGAGAAAGTGCCTTCTTGTGCTTCAGTATCTGTCCCGGAACATCCTAAAACACCCGTAGTTGTTGCGTTAACAAGGATAGGATTGTCTACAGAAGAATTTCCGGCCAAGTCACTTGCGGTTACTGTAAAACTATAGCTGGTATTAGGCAATAAATTTGGAACAATGACCGATTTTTGAACCCCTGATGGATTCGCTAAGGAAATAGTATTACCACCATAAGTAATATTGTAAGCTATTGTTCCGGAATTGTCCGTTGCATTTAGTAATAATTCAATTGTAGAACTTGTTACCGTACCAACAGTAGCTGTGAAATTTATAGGAGCGGTAGTGTCTACCAACGCGTTTTGATACACTCGCACATAGTCAATTTCCATAGAAGCTTGAGTAAAATTTGAAGGTATTGTTCCGGCAACTCCGCCCATTGCTATATTTAACAGAAGATATTGTTCCGCATTAAATGGCCAATTATTTGGAGTTTTAACTGCTGGATTATACGTGTAAAATGCAACACCATCTAATAAAAAAGTAATCTGAAAGGGTGACCAATTCATAGAATAAACATGGTAATCATTTCCTAAATTAGAAGCAATTGTTCCTCCAATATTCGTCGTATTGCCAAAAGATGAAGGGGTATGCAAGGCACTTTGAATATAATTAATAGGTTGTGAAGGTGTAATTCCGTGCTCCATAATGTCAATTTCACCACAAGCTGGCCAATTCGTAGTTCCGAATTGAGCATCAAAAAAACCTCCATCTTCATTTACATTTTTGCCTAACATCCATAAGGCAGGCCAAGTACCCTGATTGGTTGGTATTTTTGCACGAATATCGACACGACCATATAAAAAAGCAAATTTAGAATTTAAACGAGCTGAAGTATATTGTTTAGTTATACCTTGATCTGTAAAGGGTTCTTTTTTAGAAACTATATTTAAAAAACCGCCATTAACAAATGAGTTTGTTAACTGATTGGTATAATGTTGTACTTCTCCATTAAACCAACTTCCACCGGCAGGTAATTGCGTTTGGTGAAACCATTTTGTTGAATTTACAGCTCCATTACTATCAAATTCATCTGACCAAACTAAATCAGTATATACAACATCAACTTGTGCTTTACTGGATTGAGAGATTATAAAAAATGATAAAAAGAGAATAAAGACGGTGGTTTTTTTCATAATAATTAGGTAAACTTTCATAGCTTATTTAATTTTTTAAAGGTTAAACCTTTAACTTGATTTTTATTTCTTATAACTAACTTGTAAGCTTATATGATTTATTTAATTTCTAAGAAATTATAATATTTTTATTTTTCATTCTGGTATTTTAATTCTTCATTTTTATCCCATAAACCCCAGTAAGCTCCTACTTCTCCCTCAGGACCTACTTTCCAGGCTTCGTCAAAGGAAGAAAAATAAAAAATTTCAATATTATTTTGTTTTGACCAATTTTGCGTATCTATAAAATATTTCATAGCGTTTTCATTGGAAGCAAAAGCACCTTTAAGTGAGCCTCCTTGACTTGGCCAACCTGTTTCAGTAATGATCACTCGCTTACCGTTTCCTGCATGTTTTGCTGATTCAAACATACTTTGCATATGATGAAAAGAATATTCAATAGGGCAACCTTCCCAATAAGGGTAACAATTGGTTAAAATCACATCACAAATTTCTGTAATTCTTGGGCGATGTGAAAACTCGTAGTATGCATCCACATAACCTACAGGAATGTCAGGCAACGCTTCTTTTACACGATTTATATAATCGATTAATTGGTCTTCTGTTAAATCCTTTCGATACATTACTTCATTGCCAACGGCAGCAATATCCACACAACCTTCTTTAGCTAATGCAATTAGGCTTTCAATTTCTTTTTCGTTGAGTTCTAAATCATTACTTAACCAAGCTCCAACTAGCGTTTTCATTCCATTCTGATGAGCGATTCTCGGAATGTGTTCATTGCCTTCTATACATGAAAAAGAACGAACCCATTTGGCATAAGGTTTTAAGATTTGAATTCGTCTGTTCACTTGTTCGCCATAAATGATATCACCCGGTTTTTGATTGTTTTCATACATACTGAAACAAATCCCATGCATTCCTTTTTCTAAAGTTTTTCGCCATAATTTGGCTAAACTTTCAGGTGTATATTCTGAAATTTTAATTTCATGTTGAAAGTTTTCACCTTCGTTATAATTTTTATTTTCGTCTATTGAAAAATAATGACCTTCTCTAAATGACATAGGTAGTTGTTTTAAGTTCAAACTTTAATTTTTCGTTTTTATCCCAAATTCCCCAAGCTGTTCCTACTGTTCCTTCTTGTTTCACTTTCCATGATTCATCGAATGAAGAGAAATAGAACAATTCTAGGTTGTTGTTTTTTGCCCATTCTTGGGAAGCAACAAAGTATTTTAAAGCATTGATTTCTGAAGGGATTGCTTCCTCAACGCTTTGTCCTTTACTTGGCCAACCGGTTTCTGAAATAATAATTTTTTTCCCTTTAGCAATTGTTTGTGTAACCTCGAACATATTTTGTAAATAGGAAATTGTATAATCATTATTTGCTCCTTCCCAAAAAGGATAAAAATTTACCAAAAGCACATCACAAATAGAGACTAAATTGGGTCTGTCCAAGAACTGATAATAAGCATCAACATATCCAACAGGTATAGTTGGCAAGGCTTCTTTTACTCTTTTTATATATTGAGTTAGTTCTTGTTCGGATATTTCGTTACGGTGTAACACTTCGTTACCTACAGCTGCAATATCAACCAAACCTGCTTTTGCTAATTTGATTAATGTCTCAATTTCTTTTTCATTTCTAGCTTTATCGTCGCTAATCCAAGCTCCAACTACAGTTTTTAATCCTTTTTGATGAGCAATTTCTGGTATTAATTCATTGCCTTCTGTACAAGAAAAAGAACGAATCCATTTAGTGTGTGGAGCAATAATATTTAATCGTCTTTTTATTTGATCTGCTGATAGAATATCTCCGGCTTGCTGACCTTCTACATAAGGACTAAAACAAAGTCCGTGTAATCCATTGGTTAATATTTCCGTATAGCGTGTTTTTATTTCAGATTCGCTTTTTACACTTAAATCATCAGTGCTCATCGTACTATTTTTCAACAATGACTTTAATTTTCCTGGTAAATAAGATGATGACTGTATGTTTTTTAGTGCTTTTCTATTCGCTAATTCTGTACTTATTTCTCTTGCTTTTTCTTCGTTAACATCATAATCTCTCATGACCCAAATGGCTATTAAAGTTCCAATCATTGGAATAGCAGAAAAGAATAACCTTAACTCAAACATTGTTTCATATGTTTGAGTTGGTGCACCTGATTTAAAATCTATAAACGATAAAATTAAACCACTCAAAAGGCCGGCAATTGCTAAACCAAATTTAACCATCCACCAATAAATAGCTCCAAAAATCCCTTCTCTTCTTTTTCCGGTATTTAATTCGTCAATATCAATGACATCTGAAGTCATAGACATCATTAATGTGAATAAACTACCAATACCAAAAGAAATAAAAGGAAGTGCAAATAAAAACAAATAGGGTTTTCCAGGTACAAATAAGAATAGTAACGAAACGTAACCTATAATCGATATACTTTGCGACCAAATAAATGCTTTCTTTTTCCCCATTACTCTTGACATTCTGGCAACTATCGGGATAATTAAGAATGTAGTAAATAATGCACCTACACATCCGAATAGAGTAGGCCAAATGCCTTGTCCATCTCCATTGAACAAATAATATTTAATGATAAAAAAAGAAAAACCAGCTGTTGTATTGAAGGCATTAAAAATGAAAAAAGTAGCAATACATAATTTTCTGAAAGGAACTATTTTTAAAGCCTCTTTAAAACCTTGGATAATCAAGTCAAAGCTTCGACCGGCGTTTTTTAAGTTTAAAGGTTCATAATTTTCATTTAGGGTAGACTTACTTTTTATAAAGATACCCGGAATAATAGCTAAAAAAGTACAAAATATAGCGGCATAAACAGCCAATGTTCTTGTTGCTTCTTCTGCTGATGGAAAAAATGAAACATCATACATGATTACCCAAAGCCAAGGTGCAAAAACCCATGCTAATTGACCAATTAATTGGGAAGTTGCCATAATGCTGGTTCTTTCATGAAAATCATCGCTCATTTCATAACCCATCGCTACAAATGGAACGCTGAATATTGTTATCCCTAAATAAAAAACTAAGGAAACAATCATAAAATAGTAAAAGTTATAATTTACAGAATCCTCAGCGTACAATTGCCACATAAACGCAAATGAAATACCGGTAATTAAAGCACCAATTATTACATATTGTCTTCTTCGTCCCCATTTAGATTTGGTATTGTCAGTAATAAATCCCATTATAGGATCTGTAATTGCATCAAATAATTTAGGAATAAAATAAATTGCACTAAGCATCCAACCCGGAAAACCTAATTTATCAATCAAAATAACAATAAAAATTCCTAGCATTGCCGGAAACAATTGATTGGCAAGCATACCAAGACCAAATGCTAGTTTTTGACCGAATGGTACTGTATTTTGATTTTGCATAGTTTATATTTTATTTAATCACAACTGTTTGCAATGCTTTTGCTGGAATTGTGACGTTTGTTTTATAGTTATTTAGTTTTATTTCGATAGAATGACTTTTCTCAGATGGATTAAATATCGCAATAGCAATAGAGCTATCCGTATTTTTTACAGCAGTAGCCATTAATTCTTTATTACTGATTGTACAACCAATTTTTACAGCTCCCGGACGCATAAATTTGCTAAAATGAGCCATCACATAGTACAATGGTGTAAAGTAAACTTCATCTTTTTGAGGGTCAACAATAACCGGAGCAACACACCAGTTCTTAAACCAGTTTGGACCTCCTTGCCGATCTAAAACCATATTCCAATCAATCCAACCGTCTACCCAATTGTTTAGACAGCCAATAATATCTGTCGCATAGCGATTAACAGGAGCATATTTTGGATGTAAATGTTTGTCTTTTTCACTTGCCCAATCCCAACCCCAATCGGTGGCTTCTTTTTTCCAATACCAAGCATCATCTTGCCAATGTGGGATTTCTGAATCCACACAACCTTCTGTTTCAATAAGATATTTATTCGGTGCTTTTTTGTGAGCATACTGCAAGGCATCCGGAAAATAATCATAGGTACTTTCATACCAATGAATAGCTGTTCCGGCAAAGTATTTTGATGTTGCCTCATTTTTATACATCGCATCCACCCATTCCGGTATTCCGGCTCTATTTTGGTCGTAACCGAAAATTTTTACATTACCCCAACCGTTTTTTTCCAATTTTGGTCCGAGATGATTTTGAACAAACAGCGTCATTTCTTCCGGAGAAAAATGAGTACTTTCCCAATTATTTCCATTTCCGTGCGGTTCATTAATAACAGTAACTCCCCAAATAGTAATACCTTCTTTTTTGTAAGCTTCTAGATATTTTGAAAAGTATAAGGCAAATGAATCATTAAATTCAGGTAATAATTTTCCACCAACATAAGCTTTGTTATCTTTCATCCATGGTGGAGCTGTCCATGGTGAAGCAATAATATTAAATCCTTCTTTGGAAATAGCTTTTGCCTCTAAAATCATCGGAATTAAATCGTCTTTATCATCTTCAATGGTAAATTTTTCTAACAGTAAATCATTTTCCGCTTTTGCATAGGTGTAATTGTTTAATGAAAAATCGCAGGAGGCAATATGTGTACGGGTTAAAGAATAATTGGCACCGTTTTCACTAAAATAAGCATCCAATATTTTTTTGCGGTTTTCTTTGCTCAATCGATTGAGTAATGAGGCAGAAGCTTCAGTAAATGATCCGCCAAAACCTGTTATGGTTTGAAATTTTTCTTCCGTATTAATAGTGATAACAACCGGATTTTCTTTCTCTGAAAATTCAGTCACTTTAGTCAATGAATTTCCAGCTTCAGAAGTTTCATAAACCTCTATTTTTAACTCTTTTGTAGTAGAACAATTTGTCATAAAAAAGGCTGTGATTAACAATAATGTTAAAAATTTAAAACTAAATTTTATACTTTTAATTTTATTCATTTCTTAGTTTTTTAAAATGGCAGTAGGTGTTTTCACATCCATCCACATTGCTTTTTCGTCACCATTATAGGTTTTTGTAATAGGTTTTCCGTTGCGGGTTAATCCTTTAAAAACCCCTTTATCAACGGCATCCCAGAGTACATATTTGGCTTCATTTTTCAAATTAATTAATCCAAAATGATTCTCCGAACCCGATGGATTTGCTTTGTCTTTCCAATTTTCGTCAAAAGCTTCAAAATAGAAACATGAAATTCCTTTTTTATTGGTCCATTCCCGCATCAGTTTATAAAATTGAGCGGATTTGTATTCATCTGTTGCTTTGGAACCTTCTATTCCATAGTGTTCATTCGATTGGCTAGCCCAACCGGTTTCGCCAATATGAACGGGTTTATTTACACCTATGGATTTCATGTATTTCACCACGCTCTCATATTGATTGATAGTATAATCTCTGGCTCTCAACATGGCTGCATCAATTTTTTCTTTTTCAGATAATTGTTGCTCATCTTCTTTGATTCCCCAAAAAACAGGATTATAATGAGTATCGTGCATAGGATATGTATGCATCGAAATATAATCTACAGCTTTAATTAATTGTTTCAATTCTTCTACATGATATTCGGCATCACTGCCACCCCAAGAGGCAAAATTATCCGAGCTTGTAATCCAAACACTTTGGGGTAATTTATTTTGCTTTTTCAAATCTTGCAAATGATTAACCCATTTTAAAATGATGTTTGGTGTGACATAATAACTGGCAGCCCATTTTACCATCGCTTCATTGCCTACCGCAATAATCTTTATAATATCAGGATATTGATTCGTTAATCGAACAGCTTCTTCAATTTCAATAGCATTTCTTTCACTCTCTTCATTATGAATTGAAGGAAGTTCCGTCCAAGCATTTTTACAGTCAATCCAAGCTCCTAACATGATATACATCTCGAATTTTGGATCTTCTTTTTTTAATGCTGTGATAGCTTTTAATAAATTGGATACCTCTTCAAAGTGCACATTGTATGTTCTAAGAACTTTGATATTAATGGCTTCGAGTAATTTTAAATCTTCTTTTATTTCAGCTATTGTGGGTTGTTTTTCTCTTGTATTGGTTCGATAACCACCATAACAGATGGCTTGATAATTAGTATTTCCTAGAATCATTTGGGCTGTAATTTCGTTTGGAACTAAATTTGTTGTGATTTTTTGATTACATGATATAACCACGAGTAATACTATGTAAATCAATTTTTTCATTATCTCAAACTATTTTCATTTAGAAATACCTCGATATGAGTAATTTCTCCGGTTCTATCGAATATTTTTTTGCTGTTATCGATATCTAATTCTAATGTTTGAAAGGATTGATTTGTTCCATTTTTGTAAAAAACATTCAAAGCATTTATAGTGTCAATTTTGTAAATAATAGGCACTTGACAAACCGTAAATGCTAAACTATCTTTTTCAATTGTTACTGGTTTCTTGGTTCCATCAACTAAAGTAAATGAGACGTCAGTGGCTTGAGTTAAAAATTCTTTCTTTTGTAATAATGAAGGTTGGAATTCTAATTTTCCGTGATTCATTTTCACACCAAGTTCGCCAATTCTAGTTAGGATATCTTCCTTTACTTGTCCGGTCATTCCGGGCTGTTGTGCTCCTTTGTTGAAAGGGGTATGTGAATAAGGATCAGTTGGAAATGCTCCGTAAACCTCAGGAGATTTATGAACGCCAATCCCGGATCCTACCGCTTCAAAATGAGCCACAAGCGAATTGGTTACTTTTTCATCTTCATTTTTACTTATTGCACAATTGGTCACTTCAAAAACGGCTAAATGCAATTTTGAAACCATATGCCAATAAATGGAACCTAAGCCTTCATAACCATAAAATGTCCCTGAACGACCGGTAAATGCTTTGTGATTAAAAACATCTTCAAAGATTTGCAAAACTGTTTCAGATTCTTTGGCAACTAAGGCTTTATATTCCTGCTGATTTTCCAATTGTTGTAAAGCAGTTTTTAAATCATTTGCATTGTGGAAATTTCCGTTAAAATGATAACCTCCTTTGATATCTTGATTGATGAGTTGAAAATTATGATTTTGAAGTAATTTCGTTAACAAATCAGATTTTTCAACTTTTTCTTTTGGGATTGTATTTTTCTCTAAAAACTTCGGAAGCTCTTTATTTGGGTATAAAATATAACTTTCTTGATCAGGTCTGTATAAGGAACTGTTTCTTAAAGCATCTAAAATTTCCAGTGATTTTTGACCATTTAAAAATCCGGAACTTAAAACGGCTACTTGTCCCTCTAACATTTCAGGCAAATAGGAAATAGTAACACCATCATTTTCAAGCGACATTAAATTATAGGCATGATACAATTTATCGGGTCTTTGATTAGCTTTGATAGCATGTTCGATAAATTCCAAACTAACCGCAACAAATTGTTTTAAACCCGACATGGAATGGGTTCTTTTTTTACCCCAAAAACCACTGTTATAAACTTGATTACGATAATCAGATGCAGCTTGACCCAAAGCGTCCAATATTTTCTTTCTGTCTTGATTGGTGATTGATTTGGAAAGAAGTGGTTGAAAAGCGGTAAGACTTTCTCTAATAGCATGATAAAATTCAACCATTTCATTAGAAATCTTGATGGATTCTTGATCCGAATTTTCTAATAATTGATGGAAAAATTTCAAAAATCTTCTCAAATAATACAACGTAACCATTGAAACACCATTTCCAACCAATGCATTGTTGGCATCATTCCATTCCGGACGTTGTGTATTCATCCAAATACCGGCTTCTGGGATGAAATTGGACATTTTTGCCAAAACAGTTGCCAGAATTTTTTCTATTAGATTTACGTGATAAATTTCGTCGTTATTGTCTCGCAACAAGGCTCCGTCTGCACCGGTTAAATTTCTTCGTTTATTGATTTTTGTATCCCATTCGTGATTAAATAAAATAGTATCCTTTGGATTTTTTAAAATTTCCTGATATGATTTTATAGTATACGGAACCGCGGCATACACAAAATAGTCCTTGTCAAAATAGGAATTCAATTTACCGGGTTGGTATTTTTCAATGAATTCTAAAAATTTCAATAAATAAATAATCTGGTGATCGCCCCAATAGCCAATATACGACCATGGATTATCCGGTTCGATGGTTTCCCAGTCAAAACCATCTTTAGTCACTCTGTAGGGATTGTAACCGTCAAAAGTAGAAGCATTCAAAAACTTATGAATCATCCCATCGATAAATTCCGGATATGCGTAGGCTAAGGCTTCCCAATTTTGGAAAATATCACGCCAATTTCCTTCATAATCTAAAATTTTTGAACCATCTATTTCACTTCGGGTATTGATGGAAAACTTATTCCAAGGACGACTTGGATCTCCATGTCTTCTACTGAATTTTAAAGGTAAATATTCCGTACAAAGTCGGATTAAATCAGCATCATTACTTTTGTTTGCAATTTCTTGAAGATGCGAATAATTAAAAACTTCAGGTAAATTGTTTAAAAATGAAGACTTTTTTTCAAAAACAATTTTATTTGCTTTCGAAATATAATTGACAAAATCTTTTTTCTCTATTTGATAATTATTGTCAAAAATTCCACCCCGCATGATGTTAAATAACACATTCGAAAAATGACGTGTATCTTTGCGTTTATCTGCTGTAAATTGTAAACCGTCCGCAGTGGCATTAAGAGCAATTAGATTTTGTGTGCCTAATTCAACATCATCATTCAATTGTTTTTCAATAGTTTTATCATTGCAAATAGCATCGGCCAATTGAATAACTTGTGCTTGATTTTGGTTGACATTGGCAATGATTTTCCAACTTTTTGCAGCACTTTTTTCTAAAACAATATCAGTTGAAACAAAATAAGCTCCTTTTTCCCCTTTGATATCCGTTTCTTGTGTAATTTTTTGCTGTCTTCTGAATGCTGCTACTTGTTTAGAAGAAACCAAATAAGTTGTATTTTCAAGGCCTAGTGACCAAGCTATATTGCATTTCAATGCTTCACTGGGTTCCGCTTTATCAACAATAATGGCACTTAAGGCAAAAATTCCTAAACCACTTTCCGAGTGTAGTTCATTTCGTTTATAAGCATCCACTAAATTACTGGTAGTCGCCTGTAAATCACTACTTACACCTTGAGGCAGAATATTTTGTATACCATCTAATAGAGTAATAGAATAGTTGTTTTCTGAATTATTAATCAACTCAGATTTTTTTACAAATCCAAAAGCATTGCTGCTATTCCATTGATACCTAAAAACAAGTTGCAAATCATGGTGAATTTCTTCAAAAATGATTTTGTTTCCATACCTATTTTTATACAAATTTCTACTGATGTTATACTTATCGTTGAATCGTTCTGAAAAAGGTTCCCAGATTTGGATTTCATTATTTAAATGAATCTGAAAGATTGATTTACTTCCGGTTATATCAGCAAACTCAGTTATTTTATCATCTGTATAATAAGGAAAAAGAGCGGATTCTGCATTTTTCCTCCCGGCTGTAAGTCCGCCATTACTTGAAATAAATAGCCAATGATTTGAGTCGCTAACGATACTCATAAAAAAGGGTCGCATGCTATCATTATTGGAAATCTTATAGTAAGATTCACCTTCTAAAAATACTATTTCCATGTCTACTAATTTATTGTTAGGTGCTAAATCCTTTTCAATAAACTTGTTTTGGGTTTCATTCATCATACTCCTTTTTTAAGAAAAATATAATTTTTAATTGTTAGTTTCCTAAATTATAAACTCTAACGTAATCAATAGTCATCTTTTGAGGAAATGGAGTTCCTGAATTTGGATTTCCAACATAATTACCTCCAACTGCTACATTCAAAATCATGAAAAAAGGATTATCATAAACCCATTCACCTGGAACATCACTTTTTCCAAGTCGTTTGTATAAAAACCCATCAACAAAGAAATCAATTTTATCAGCATCCCATTCGACCGCAAAAACGTGAAAACCTACATCAAAACGGTCATTCATATAAGTATAACTGCCAGAAATTGCATTTGCCCCGGAGAATCCAGGTCCATGAAGTGTACCATTAACCGTACTTGGTAGTTGTCCTCTTAATTCCATCACATCAATCTCTCCACACTGTGGCCAATTAACTTGATCAATATTTGAACCTAATAACCAAAATGCAGGCCATAAACCTTGCCCATAAGGTGTTTGTAATCGTGCTTCGAAACGACCATATTTTTGGGCAAATAAATCTTTAGTTTTTATTCTTGCTGAAGTATATTGAGAACTATTATAACTTTCTTTTAATGCTGTAATTACTAAATTTCCATTTCCGTCCTGAGAAACATTTTCAGGCCGATTGGTATAATATTGTAATTCGCTATTACCCCATCCGTTCTCTCCTGTGCCAATATCAAAGGCCCATTTTGATGCGTCCGGTAGTTCTCCTGCAGCACCGTCAAACTCATCGCTCCATGATAATTGCCAATTACGTTGTTCTATATTTTGTTTATCATCAGAATTACATCCAAGAAATGTAAAGGCAATAATTGATAAAAAGGTAAATTTATATACTACTGTTTTTTTCATCTGTACATTTTATTAAATTAAAAACCATTAATTGAATTAATTTCGGAAATAAATATTGTCTAAATAAATATCCCCATTACCATCAAATTTAAGTTGAATTACATTACTTAAATTAACCGGAGAAAAAGTAGAAAGTGGAATATCTACACTATTCCATCCGCCTGGCGAAGGAACTGTTAACGTAAATGATTTTTCTACAGGACCGGGACTTATGAGATATACTTTTAAACTGGTTGAATTTGCTGAATAATAATCCAAGTGCAAAAAGTTTTTAGAACTTACATCTTGAGGTGTTCCTAGCTCAATTCCTTGGTAATTTAAACCGGCGTATTTAAGTGTATTGTTTCCAGCAATTGGCACTTGGGTAACGACAGTTGCTTGTCCCCAACTTGGATTTAAATTTGTCCCCGCGATGTTTGTATAGGCATCACTGAAAACAGAAGTTACGTTTGCCGCAGGAGTAGTTGGAGTTGGAGCAGCTGTAGTTGGAACAGATGGAATAACACTACCATCATTATAAAAATAAATATTGTCTACATACATTACAGAAGTATCACCCCCTTCTAAAATAATTTGTGCAAGGTGCGATTTACTGGCTAAATTTGGCATATTAGCGAAAGGAATATCAATAGATACCCAATTTTGCGAAACAAGTGTAGGAGCCGTGAAAGTTGTTGAATGTCTTGTGTCATCACCGCCACTGTAAGTGCCATCAGCACCAAAATCTACTACAATCACTCTAAGTTCTCTTCCGGGTGCAATAGGACCTGGAATAAATACATCTAGGTGAATGTGTGACATCATAGTTGCGTTTACGGTTGGACTACTAAATTCAATCCCTACAAAATTAAAAATAGTATAGTTTAAAATATTATCACCATTAACCGTAAAGTCATTTGAAACGGTTGTTTGCCATGGTTGCCAATAGCCGTTATAATAATTTACTGGCACATTGGTATAAGCATCAGAAAAAATTGAAATTACATCTTCAGAATTTCTTGTCGGTGTTGGTGCATGAACAAACGTTCCTTGACAATTGACAGTCAAGCTACCGGTTGCATCTGTATCACCAAATTTAGCAGTAATAGTTGCAGTACCGGGACTTAATGAAGTTACTAAACCTGTTGAATCTACACTGGCTACACTTGCATTTGAAGAAGTAAATTCTAAATAAGATGTACTTAAATTAACGGCTTGATTGACTCCATTAGGTAAATTAAACGTAGCAATGACGCCATCAACTTTAGAATTGACACCAACAAAAGTTGTTTCTGAAACATTAGCACCATTCATAATAGCGGCTTCTCCATGTGCAATAGTTCCTAATTTTTCAAACTTAACTTCATCTATCCAAAAGGTATATCCATCGCCATTTTCAGGGCCTTCAGAAAAATAGAACATTCCTTTTTCAGTTTTTAGTTTTGAAGCGTCAGGAATTGGGATAATATATTTTTTCCAAGTTGTAGAAAGTCTGGCTCCGGAAATTGAAGCCGGGTATTTGTTTTCACCCAAATCAATTCCAAAACCAACTACATCTAAAGTTGCTGCTTTAGAACTTTTAGCCCAGAAAGTCAATGCATCATATCCTGATAAATCTCTACCAACTGTTGTAAAAAAAGCTCCTCCGGCATAGGCTCCTTCAGGATCGTTTACATTGGGCACATCAAAACGCATAGAGGCACTGGAATTATTATAAGTAACTTCATTATCAACTTGGAAAGCTGAAATTACAGTATTACTAAAAGCTGCATAATTTAAGCCCGGACTAAATGTATCAATAAAAACATTTGGGTCTTTAGAATAGCTAGCCTCTTCAAAATCACTCAGATCGTTTTCACATCCGAAAAAAGCCAATACAATCATCCATAAGGATAAATGCTTTAAAACACGATTATTAAAATTTGATTTCATAGTATTTTTTTTTTAGTTTCCAATATTTATGTGAACATATGTTCTAATTTCCCATTCATTTCCGTTAGAAAATCCAATTGCAGTAGGATCCGGAACCCAATTACCTGCCGGATCTAAAATTTGAGTTGGGTTATATCTTGGTGAATATTGATCTAAAGAACGCCATGTTCCTCGTAATCCAATTCTTGTTCCAGGAAGTATAAACCATTCAGGTTTTCCAATTCCAAAAGATATATCTGCCATTAACTGTATAGGGTAAGTCAAGTTAAAATCTCTGTGATAATCGAAAGGGCCCCAATCATTAATTTTAACAAATGAAGCAACTTTGATTCTATTATAAATCATTTTTAAATCTAATCCATAGCGATCAATAGTTCTTGCATCACTACCATTAGCTTGTGCAGGTCCACCATAAATATTGGCAATAAAACCTAAATCTGCGTTAAGTTTAGATACAATTCTAGCATATGTTTCCCATAAATCTTTGGCTGGTGGTGCTCCTTCAAAAGCAAAGGTGGTTCTGTCAGCTAAAAACCCGATAGCCGCATCTTGTGTGGTAGGTAAATGACGAAATACAAATCCTGCACTCACTGCAAACTTTGAATCTTCTGATTTGTCATTATCCCAATCATACATCCAAGTTCCGGGAGTGGGATCATAAGTAAGTAATAATTCCCCGGCAACTTGTTCTCTGTTAGCTCTCACTACAAAAGGATCATCTAATATATTCCTAGGTCTTCCCGGTGCAGGCACATCAGTTGTGATTGGCCCTTCTAAAGGTTTTTGCCATAAAAAGTTAGGTGCTATTTGTAATTTTCCGACAGTATAGGTCATTCCCGTTAAAAAATTGTATTGATTACCACTTCCACTGTCTTTTAATCTCCAACCTGTGAAAGTTTGTGTAAGATCTGCTCCACCGCTGGAAACTAATCCTTGAGCAGCAGCTTGTGCATACCAATTAATTTGTCCTCCGGTGTAGGTTAATTTCATTTTTCCACCTATATTATCTTTACTTTCAATTTGATTTACATAAACTTGGTTATCTCTTACCACTTGATACTCTCTGCCTTCTAGCGGTTGTCCTGCCCAAATACCTCCTAAATCAACTCCTAATTTACCGAATTTTCTATTTATATGTGCCGTGAAACGTCTGGTTTTTGGTTGAGGAATTGCATAAGAAGTTTGTGTAGTGGTACGTTGCGTTAAATCTTCATGAAAAATACCGGTAAAATCAAATTTTCCAATTGTTTTAGAATATTTAAGTAAGATGGCAGGATTGGCACCCCACCAAAGTTCAGGTCCCATGGCCAATTTAAATCCTTTAAACATTTTCTTCCCTTCAATTTCTAATCCAAAAGGAGCTTTACCGTTATAAATATCTAAATTGGGTCCGTAATTAGCTTCAGGATATAAGCCAAAGAAATCCCCTTCATAACCCCAATGATAATGTCCAGTTCTGTAAAATCCATCTAATTTAAATAACTTTTCATCCCATCTGTAGCTGGCTTTGTATAATTCTACTCGATTATTATCTTCTAACGTAACAGTGCCATCAGGACCCTCCACAGCTACAGGTCGTCCTCTGTTTTCATAAAATATTTCATCTATCGGATTAAGTGCTACATTACCTAAAACATTGAATTCTACATTTGCTGTCATGTTTGAGGTAGGATTACCTTCTACTCCAATATAAAAAGATTGCAAATTATCAAAACCGAGTTGATTTGGATAAGTTGTTCCATTTGGATCTGGTTCATCAGGTGTTGTTATTAAATCTCCTCCAGTATTAAACGTAGTAAATTCTGCTGATAATCTAGAGATTCTGATTTTCCCGTTTTTTTGTCCTTCTAAGGCTGCCTTGTCTCCTCTAGCTCTTAGTGTTGCATCTAAAATTTGAATTTTATCAAAATGATTTTGAATGTCAACTAAAGATTTTCCATTTGTAAATGGGTTTAGTTGATGAACATCTTTTAAGACATAATATGATGAACGTGGATATAATTGATAAGTTCCATTGACACTTGTTGGTCCCTTTGCACAAATCCCAAACCATTCTTCATTCATATTATTTTCCCCTTCTACATAGTCAGAAGGATAACCTCCATTAGACCAAGAAGCATTTGTGTCGTGAATATCTAAATTTTTAGTTTGTCCATATTTCCACCAACCGTCGCTAAATTGAAAGGTAAATCCACCTAAACTATTTCCGCTTTTACCCAAACCGGCTGCATTTTCATAAATTTCTTTCCAATTTCCTTTTAGAATTTTTGCCTGGGCATTTTGATCTTCTTCATTTGCAACCGCATTAAAAGCATCTGTACCAAATTCAGTAAGTAAAACCGGTTTTCCATATTCTTTTTTTACTCTTTCATACAAATCTCCAAAGGAAATTCCACGGTATACATTTATACCTAAAATATCAACAGCTTTACATTCTTTAGCAATTAAATCAAGAAAAAGTAAATCACCGTTACAAATTGCAACTGGATGAGAATTGTCTATTTCTTTCATAGCCAATGTAGCCTCATTAAATAATTTGTACATGTCGTGGGCACGGGCTGTAGATTTTCTGTCTTCTACCGGTATATCTTCTGTTTCTGCACCGTCCCAGAATAACCCATAATTATTTTCATTACCCAATAGATATAAAAGTAACCCTTTAGTATCTTTATAATCCATGGCCATTTGCTTTGCTTCTTGCAAAAGTAGCGTTCGAGTACTGGCGTTGGAATATTCTGTATTAGCAACCCAAGCTCCATTTAAGGTCAAGCCGTAACGACCAAAGGAATGATTAATCATGGTATAAATGCCATAATTAGTGTAAACATACTCAATCCATTTTTTTGGCATACCTGAATATACTCTAATGGTGTTTACGCCCATATTCTTTAACAAACCCATTTCATCATCCAACGCTTTTTGAACAATATTATCCGGTTGTTTCCATAAACTATAATTGAAATTAGTTCCTATGGGGAAATAATCCCAGTTCATTCCGTTAACAATAAAATCTTTTCCATTGATTTTGAGTTTCATTTCTGTATTATTCGCTTCTACATAAACTTTTTCTGTTTGAGAAAAAATAGAAGAAGAATAACAACAAAAAATTACTAAGAGAATAATTTTTTTCATTTGGTTTTGTGAGTTAAGAAGTTTAATGAAATATGTAAAAAGTTATTAGTTATATTTTTGATTCTATAAAAAT